>CALHXU010000183.1 GCA_938040365.1 uncultured Acidimicrobiales bacterium | reverse complement strand
AGGGGAGGCTTGGCCGATCTCTTTTGATCGGGCGTTGCATTCGGCCCGCAACGTTTCCACCTCGGTCAGCAGGGTCCGGCGCTCGTTATCCGAAGCGATAAGCGCGTCGAGTTGTTCCGCGCTGGCGCCTTTGAGAATCGCACCAGCTCGGTAAGTTTCGTCGTCGAGAAGTCGAAGATTGATCACATCTGTCAGCTTAAGCCGTCTGCGACTTCGTCGCGATTCTGACGGCTTCTGCTTCAGATGTGATCTGGCGTCTTCCCCTTCAGGGGGAGCGTTCAGGCCACGCAGGCCGAACGCCGGAGGCGGAAGTTTGTCCGGCGGGCGTTCCGGAGCCACGGCGAACCCTGCGGGTTCGAGCGGTGCGCCGGAGGCGGCGGTAACGCGATCTTGCCCCTCGGGCGGGCGTTCCAGAGCCACGGTATTGCGGCGGGCCTGGGGCCCTTCGCAAACTCGAGTTCCTCGCCTGCCCTAGAAATCTGTGGTCCCTCAGCAGGACTGGTGCTGCATACAGACCACAGATTCCTTGTGAGTTGAGATCTGTGGTTCCTCAGCAGGACTGTTGCTGCATACAGACCACAGATTTTACGAATGCGACGTGTCGAAGGCCGAGTCGCTCATTATTCGTCGCGCATTACTGCTACGTCGTGGGGGTGGCTTTCTCGGAGGCCGGACTGGGTGATTCGCACGAGGCGGCTGTTGGTACGTAGCTCGGTGATGTTCGCAGCGCCGGCATAGCCCATACCTGAGCGGAGGCCCCCGGCCATCTGGCCAATGAGGTCTGAAATCGAGCCGGCGTAGCGAACTCGGGCCTCGACACCTTCGGGAACGTGCTTGCCCGGAGCCTGACCTGAACCGTAACGGTCGGCTGCACGCCCGCGCATTGCGCCCGCCGAACCCATGCCACGGTAGGTCTTCCACATGGCGCCATCGACAAGTTCGAGATCGCCCGGAGCCTCGTCGGTTCCGGCGAGCAAGTTTCCGACCATGACGGCGTTCGCTCCAGCAGCGAAGCACTTGACGATGTCGCCCGAGGTGACAACACCGCCGTCGGCAATGATCGGAATGTCGAGCGCTCGAGCGGCCTGCGCGCATTCGTATATGGCGCTCATCTGCGGCATTCCTGCGCCTGCAACGATACGAGTCGTGCAGATACTTCCGGCTCCGACACCGACCTTGACCGCATCGGCTCCGGCTTCGGCAAGCGCCGCGACGCCCTCGGCGGTAACGACGTTGCCTCCAACGACAACGATGTGAGGCCAATGGGCCTTGATGGTTTTTACGGCGTTGATCACGCCCGCCGTGTGTCCGTGGGCAGTGTCGATGACGAGCATATCGACGCCGGCATCGGCGAGAAGCTTGCTGCGATCGTCGGTATCGGTGACACCGACCGCAGCGCCGACACGAAGTCGACCCGCTTCGTCGAGGCTCGACAGGGGCTTTTCGGTCCGCTTGTCGATGTCTTTCACGGTGATCAGGCCACTGAGACGACCTTCGTCGTCGATAAGTGGGAGCTTTTCGATCCGATGTTTGTGCAGGATTGCTTGGGCCTGCTCGATAGTTGTTCCGTTCGGTGCAGTGACGAGCCCATTGCTGGTCATGAAGTTCGTGACTGGCTGGTCGTACTCATCTTCGGTGCAGAAACGGACATCTCGGTTCGTGAGAATGCCGACGAGGGTGCCGTCGTCTTCGCAGATCGGCACGCCGCTGATCTTGTGTGTCGCCATCAAATTCTCGGCATCGTCGAGCGTCGCTGCTGGCGACAGGAAGATCGGGTCGGAGATCATTCCGGCTTGGGCACGCTTGACGAGCGTGACCTGATGGGCTTGCTCTTCGGGGCTCAGGTTGCGGTGCAAGATGCCGATGCCGCCCTCGCGGGCCATCGAGATCGCGAGCGGCGCTTCGGTCACGGTGTCCATCGCCGCCGACATCAACGGCACGCGCAGCTCGATGCCGCCGAGGGTGGTCTTGGTGTCGACCGCATCGGGCAAGACTTCGCTGTACCCGGGAACGACCAGAACGTCGTCGAAGGTCAGTGCTTGTCCGCTGGCAAATAGCGCCTTGTTCGGATCGAAAATGTCACCCGTTGCTTCCATGAATGCACGTTAGTCGGCCATTGCGAGCGCGCGCCTTCCGACGCAAGAGATGTGACAGATTTGTTCATTCGGATCACGCGACCGCAAGGCCGATGAGTGCTGCGGTGACTCCGAGTATCACCGATGCAAGCACGTAGGCAGCCGCTTTCTCCCATGTAGTCTCGCGTCCGAGCCGCTCGACTTGAGAAATGAAAGTCGAGAACGTGGTGAGTGCGCCGATCGCTCCAATTCCTAGGATGAGCGACGAATCGCCAGTCGAGTTCGCCATTCTGGCAAGGAGAAACGAGCCGGCGATATTCACCGCGAGAGTGCCGTAGATCTGGCGGTGGAAGTCGGTTCCGAGCCCGGCCACCGTGACTCGTATCAGCGTGCCAACAAATCCAGCGACGACGATTCCTACCGGTACGAGCGCGTTCATTTCGGCCACGAAGGCGCAACTGGGCCTGGGTTGGTTTGTAGGCGGACAGCGATGAACGCGATGAGGCCGACGGCGAGCGAGGCGAGGAGGTAGAAAATGGCGAGGGCGGGTCGGCCGTCGCGGGTAAATGACGCGATCTCGACCGAGAACGTCGAAAAGGTCGTCAGCCCACCGCAGAAACCCGTCCCAAGAACCCGATGCCAGCTCTTTGGCCGTGTCGGTGAAGTGACGAGTGCGAGTAATGCGCACCCAACGATGTTCACGATGAACGTCGGCCACGGGAATGATGAGCTAGGGATTGCCTCGCCCACGGCGAATCGGATGAGCGCTCCGAGTGCGCCACCCGCTGCGATGAGTCCAAGTTGGCCGGTCCGTCCCATGGCTTCACCGTACTTCTGGCAAGCTACCCACATGGACTTGTCCGATCAGCGAATTAGCTATGAGACCGAGGGGCTCGACCCCGCCGCATTTTCCGCTGACCCAACTTCGGTGTTCGAGGAGTGGTTCGCCAACGCGCAGGCCGGTGGTGAATCAGAGCCCTATGCCATGGTGCTCGCAACGGTCGATCCAGACGGTTGGCCCCATAGCCGGACGGTCTTACTTCGTCAGGTCGATGCCTCTGGTTTTGTGTTCTACACCAACTATCGATCGGCGAAGGGTCGTGCACTCGATGCATCGGGTCGGGCGAGCCTCACCTTTCTTTGGCACGGTCTCCATCGCCAAGTGCACGTCGCCGGAGAGGTGGAACGAGTTTCTGCCGAAGAATCCGACGCCTATTTTGCGAAGCGCCCGAGGGAGAGCCAGCTCGGCGCCTGGGCCAGTGAGCAAAGCACCGAGATCGAAAGCCGTCAAGTTCTCGTCGATCGCCTCGCCGAAGTGGAAGCGCGATTTAGCGACCGGGAGGTAGAACGACCCGAACACTGGGGCGGGTACCGAGTCATACCGCATCGAATCGAATTCTGGCAGGGGCAACCCAGCAGGCTGCACGATCGAATCTGCTACACGCGCAGCGAAGAAGCGACGTGGTCGAAGGTAATCCTTAGTCCGTAGGCGCTGAGCGCTCCATGACGACGCGGGTGTCGCCAGTTGTTGCGTCGATGACCCACAACGTGTCGCCGTCCACTGCCACCCCCAAGCCGTCGGTCGAAAGGCAGGGCGCCCGCCACTCGATGAGGAGATTGCTCGGAACGCTCAGGTCGAAGAATTGTTCGGCTATCGCAAGGTACGCCGCATTGTTGACGTGACCGAAGGCATCGCTATCGGTCTTGCGAAACTGCCAACTCGCCGAAGCTGGGACATCTGCAGATTTCGGTAGCCGCAATCGGGCATCGACCTGACGTCCTTTCGATGCGGGAAGGTATGTCTCTGCAAATGCGTCGCCCCACGGGATTGGCTTGCCGCTGGTTGGGTCGAGGTGTATCCATACCGTGGCTGCTTCGATCAACGCGCCACGTTCGCTCGTCATCGTGGTTCGCCGTTCCGCCCACCTGCGGCCCGTGCCCGAACACCAGGTCGAAAGCGAAAGGTCTTCTCGAGCCTGGGGGGCCGAGGTCACCACAATTCGTGCTCGTCTCGCAACCCACGCGAGACCGAGGGACCCAAATCCGGCATCGTCGGTGTCGTCGTTGCCAACGTCTTGGAGGAAGCGTGCAATCGCGTCGAACTCCATACGACCCGAGGGATCGCAGTCGTCGATCGACACCCGGCGTTGTGCGTTAAAAACACGACCGTTCTGTGGCGGCGAGTTAAGCGCACTCGCGCCGGCAGCGGCTTTCTGGGTCGGGTCTCCCGGCACGGGTGATGTCACGGGCTGAATCTAGCGAGATCACGTGAGGAACGACATCACGAAGAAAAGGGCAACGTCACAAGGTGTTAAGGGATGTAAGAAAGTCGCGAACAACCGAAGCGGTTGGGCCCACGAGGGAATGATGTTGGCGAGAATGAGTGTTTACAACCCATCGCCAAATTTGTGGACGTGTAAGGATCTCAAGCCAATGAATCAGCTAGAAACCATCACCACTTCGATCTCCGATTCGGCCAGGAGCAACGGGGTAAACAAGAGCAGGAAGGTCACCCGAGTGACCGCTCTTCTCTTTGTCATTGCGTTGATTGCAGCCGCCTGCGGTGGCGGATCTGGCTCCGACGACACGATCAACCTTGCAGATGACGGTCTTACGCCGCCGGCGTCTGAGACCGATGCGGGAGGCGATGTTGAAGGTACTCGGGTCGACTTCACCTATGAATCCTTCGAGGGCGGCGAGCTCCAATTCGCCGACCTCACCGGCAACCCAACGGTGGTCAACTTCTTCGCATCATGGTGTCCAACCTGCATTGCCGAACTCCCCGACTTCGAACGAGTAAGTCAGGCATTTGCTGGCGAGGTTGAATTCCTCGGCCTGTCCGTTCAAGACGACCCGCAACTGTCACTCGATCTACTCGCCGAGACCGGCGTAACCTTCCCGGTCGGTCTTGACACGCCGGGCAACGTCTTCTCACAATTCGGTGGCCTCGGCATGCCGACTACCGTCTTTATCGATGGTGAAGGCCAAGTCATCGACGTGCACACCGGCGTTCTCACCGAAGAAGCGCTGACCGAAGCCATCCAGCTCAACATTCTCCCGTAGCCCCTATCCGATCAACTCATCGCTGAGGAATTCTTATGCTCCCCAACTGGATCATCTTGCCGTTTAGCGCAGGCCTTGTCGCTGCATTCAATCCATGCGGCTTTGCGATGTTGCCGACGTACCTCACGTACTTCCTCGGACTCGACGATGGCGACGCCAACCCGTCGCTCTCCAAGAGTCTTCTGCGCGGTGCAAAGGTCGGCCTCGCTCTGGCCGTTGGTTTCGTTACCGTCTTTGGAATCTTTGGTTTGCTGTTCGAAGTGATTCTTGGCGCCGGAGCACGTGCCGTTGTTCAGAACTGGCTGTGGCTCCTCACGGTGATCTCGGGAGTTCTCGTCCTCGGGCTCGGCGTTGCGATGCTTCGTGGCTTCCAGCCCGTCCTCAACCTTCCGAAGGTCAACATGGGAACTGGCAGCCGAGAAGTTGGGTCGATGTACCTCTTCGGTGTGAGCTACGGCCTCGTGTCGCTCGGTTGCACCATCGGGCCATTCCTTATTGCCGTCACGGCCTCGACGGCCAACGCGAATACCGCTGGCGCCTCGATCTGGGCCTTCCTCGCATATGCCCTCGGCATGGCTTCGGTCATCCTCTTTCTCACCATGGCACTCGCGGCCGGACGCAACAGTGTTGCCAGCAAGATGCGGTCGCTGCTTCCGATCATCAACCGAGTGTCGGGTGGCTTGCTCCTCGTTGCCGGCTTCTACTTGGTCCTCTACGGATGGTTCGAGCGTGATCCGATTAACAACAGCAACTTCGTTATCGAAGCTGTCGAGTCGGTTCAGGTAGCGATCACCAACTGGATTACCGATCGCCCCGGAACGCTCGGCCTGTCGATGCTCGGAATCGTGATCATCCTGCTCGTCGTCTCGAAGCTTCGCCAGTCAGGAAGCGGCAAGGACGCCGAGGTCGTGTCGAACGAGCAAAGCGAGCTCGTGAGCTCGTAGATGGTGCAGCGAGCTCGTGAGCTCGTAGATGGTGCTGTCGATCCCTACTCGGGTGCAGTTTCGTTCGTCCCTTTAAAGACAGCTTGTCGGTAGTAGACGAGTTCGTTTACCGACTCACGAATGTCGTCGAGTGCCCGGTGGCTGAGCCCCTTCTCGGGGGCGTTCGCTAAGACGTCGGGATACCACCGGCGGGTGAGTTCTTTGATCGTCGAGACATCGACCGACCGGTAGTGCAGAAACTCTTCGATCTCAGATGCGTACTCGACGAGGAAGCGCCGGTCGGTGCCGATCGAGTTTCCGCAGAGCGGGACGGTGCGAGCCTCAGAAATGTGTTCTTTGAGGAACGCGAGCGTTTGTTCGATCGCATCGTCGAGGGTCACTGTCGACGCTTCGATCTCGGGGAGAAGCCCCGATTTCGTGTGCATCTTTTTCACGAAGTCGTCCATCTGTGCCATTGCCTCTGGCGGCTGATGGATGATCAGATTTGGTCCCTCGGCAACGATGTTGAGTTCGTCGTCGGTGAGCAGCGTCGCCATCTCGACAATCACGTGACGACTCGGGTCGAGGCCGGTCATTTCGAGGTCCATCCAAGCGAGCATCGGGCTAGGTTACTCAGGCTTCCGAGACCTATGGTTCTTTCGTGCTCAAGATTCCACTTCAACGACTCGATCCAGATAACAACGCCGACCTGGCCGCCCCAAAGTATGCAACCGAAGGCGACGCTGGCGCCGACCTCGTCGCTTCGGAGGCCGTAACGCTCGACCCCGCCGGCGGTAGAGCGCTCGTCCCGACCGCAATGGCCATTGCGATTCCAGCGGGTTACGCCGGCTTTGTTCAGCCTCGTTCGGGCCTCGCGTTCAAACACGGCGTGACGTGTCTAAACACTCCCGGCCTTATCGATTCGGGGTATCGGGGCGAACTCAAGGTGTTGCTCATCAACACCGACCCAACCGAGCCATTCGAGATCGAACGGGGCGATCGTATTGCCCAGCTCGTGATTCAACGCGTCGAGCAAGCCGACTTCGTCGAGGTCGATGCGCTTCCCGATGATTCAGATCGCGGTACCGGCGGGTTCGGCTCCACTGGCGTTTCGTCCTAGGGGGAGTGCCAGCTACTTCAAGAGCTTGCTGAATTGCACGACGCCGCGTACCGGATCAGCATCGCACCGGTCGACAAGGTCGGCAATAACGACTTCGAATGCGGTCAGCGTTACCTCGTCTACCGGGGGCAACGGAGCGTCTGAAAAACGTTGCACGAGTACGACTACCAGCTCGTGGGCGTCGACTTCGAAGGTGACTTCGACCGAGCCAGGATGGTCGTCGTCGGCGAGCAGCAAAGCGAACGCCTCGTCGACCGCAAGACGGAGATCATCGATCGCTCGCACCGACAGGCCGCGCCGACGTGCAATGGACGCCACGGCAATGCGCGCAAGCCGCACAAAGCGAACCGCTGCGGGAATCGTCAGCGAGATAACGTCGGCGTCGCCCGTCGTCATTTCGTTCTGATCGGTGGCCACGCTCATCCCTTTGAGTGTGCCAGCCCAGAAAGCTGAACGGCATGATGGTTCTAGGTCTCTATCGGCACAATTTCGAATCCGAGAGGTAGGTGCAGATGACGATTCTTGTCGACCAAGCTCGCTGGCCGTGGCGAGGAACGAAATGGTGCCACCTCGTCTCAGACGACAACCTCGCAGAACTCCACCAGTTCGCCGCGTCGTTGGGGGCACGTCGCGTGGGTTTCCAAGGCGACCACTACGACATCGACATCGATACCCGAGCGCTCGCAATCGATGCTGGGGCCGTCGCCTGTGATAGCCGAGAACTGATTCGAGCCATGCGAAGCGCTGGTCTCAGGCTTGCGCCGTCGAGCTTTACCAAGTGGCAACTCGTGGAGCGCAGCGATGCTGTGGAGCGCAGCGATGCTGTGGAGCGCAGCCCTGCTGTGGAGCGCAGCCCTGCTGTCCCATCGACGATCCTCGACGACCCCATACTCAACGGCGTTCTCGAGGCGGCAGATGGCTGGTTCGTGCTCGGGCGGCAACGCTCGGACGGTGAGATGTCTCGGGGTTCGGTGGTAATCGGGTCGGAGTTCGATGCACGCTCAACCGACGGTCTCCATTTGCCGGAAGAAGACCCGGCATCGGGATTGTTTAGCCGAGTCGACCATCTCGGCAACTGGTCGGTCGAACGAATCTCGCCGCCTCCGACCGATCAGGAGTGATAGCGGCCGTTCGCCTTGTACCGCTGATTCGCCTTGTACCGCTGATTCGCGTTGTACCGCTGATTCTCAGTGCACGATGACGCGGTTTTGGCGTTCGCGCATAGGCTCGTCGGCGCTATGAAACGATTCCTCGGAACCCTCGGGTTTGGTGTTGCTATCGGGTTCGTCGCTGTG
>CALHXU010000182.1 GCA_938040365.1 uncultured Acidimicrobiales bacterium | reverse complement strand
CTCTGTGGGGTCTGACCCTCTCCAGCCGGTAGTCGGCTCATTGGGGTCAGACCCCATGGAGCGAGTTGTTGAAATATCAATGGTTTGGTGTGAGTGCTCTGGCACTTTCCGTCCGACCATCGGCTTTGGGGGGTCAGACCCCGCGGATGTGAGGCGCGAGTCCTCACAACAACAGAGGTCAGTGATTGATGAGGTGGGTGGCGGCGTTTTCGAAGTAGTCGACCATGCGTTGTTCGATCTCGGGGTGCAGATCACCGCTCCGAACTGCAGCGAGCATGTGCTTTAGCCATGCATCGCGTTCGGCACTGGTGATCACGAACGGATTGTGACGCATACGAAGGCGCGGATGGCCCCGCTGCTCTGAATAGGTGGTCGGCCCGCCCCAATACTGTTGAAGGAACAGCACCATATGCTCGCGAGATTCGGCCAGGTCATCGGGATACAGGGGACGGAGCAGCAGGTCGGTCTCGACGGCGTCGTAGAACCGGTCGATGAGTGCCGTGAACCACGGTGTGCCGCCAACTGCTTCATAGATCGATACCGGTTCGTCCATATACAGAGACTAGGGCGTACGAGCGTTTCATCATGGTCCAGAGGGGGAGCAGAGGTAGACTGCGGGTATGGAATTGCGCAACAGCAACATCGAACGACTCGACGGCGGCACCTTTGATGCGCTGATCGTCGGCGGAGGAATTAACGGAGCGGTCTCGGCAGCCGTCCTCGCTGGTCGAGGGCTCGACGTCGCAATCGTCGACCGAGGCGACTGGGCTGGCTTTACGAGCTCGTCATCGTCCAACCTTGCATGGGGAGGTTTCAAGTACCTCAGCAACTACGAACTCAACCTCGTGAGGAAGCTCTCGACGAGCCGTAACCGATTGCTCAAGGCCTACCCCTCGAACATCACCCAACTCGGCTTCCTCGCGGCCCTAGATGAAACGTCGCCGTTTCCGCCATGGCTTGCCGCCCTCGGTAGCTCGGCGTACTGGGCGATCGGAAACTTCCAAACCCATCGGCCCCAGTTCCTCGGCCCTCAAGAAATCAAGTCTGAAGAGCCCGTCGTCAAGATCGACAACGTGCGCGGCGGCATCGAGTACTACGACGCATATCTGCGCGACAACGACAGTCGTTTTGTATTCAACTTCGTCCGCCAGGCAATCGAAGCCGGCGCGACCGCGGCGAACTATGTCGAACTTGTCAGCGCCGAACAAAACGGCGCGAACTGGAACGTCGAGCTGTCCGACCTTGAAACCGGTCGGAAAATGTCGCTCACCGCAAAGGCGATCGTCAACGCCGCTGGCCCATTCGTCGATGAGCTCAATGGGAAGTGGAACAACGAGACCAAACACCGCATCGTGTACTCGAAGGGCATACACCTCGTCGTCCCACAGCTCACCGAGAAGGAACGGGTGCTCGCGTTCTTCGATGACACCCAGCGCCTGTTCTATGTGATCCCAATGGGTCGACGTTCGGTGATCGGCACGACCGATACACGAGTCCAAACGCCGTTTACCGAGGTGACCGCGGAAGACCGTGAGTTCTTGCTCGAGCAGATCAACGACCGCCTCGACCTCGACAAACCACTTACGCTCGACGACGTCATTGCCGAGCGGTGTGGTGTCCGGCCACTCGTCGTGCTCAACGATGGCGACGACCGAGAAGACATCGACTGGACGACCCTTTCGCGCAAGCACGAAATCGACCTCGATATCGAACGCCGAATCATCACCATCTTTGGCGGCAAGATCACCGACTGTCTCAACGTTGGCGAAGAGGTCGCTGAAGAGATCGAGAAGCTCGGCTTTGTGCTCGAGGCTGACCAAGGCGACTGGTATGGCGAACCAACCGAGCAGGTGCGCGCCGACTTCATGCTCCAAGCCAAACGACTGAAACTCGATTCGCTCCGTCACAAGAAGGGCGTCGAACCACTCAGTGAGCGCCTGTGGCGACGATACGGCCGCCGAGCCTTCGCGATGCTCGATGAGATTCGCGAGAACCCCGAGATGGGTGAGGACATTTTGGCTTCCGCTGATTACTTACGAGTCGAGCTGCATCACGCGGCTCGACACGAGATGGTCACGCACTTGGAGGACTTCATGCTTCGTCGCTCCAAGATCGACCTCGTTGTTCGCAACGAGAAGATCCAAGAGGGTGAAGGTCTTGCTGAAGTCGCCCAGATTTTGTTCGGCGACGACGCCGACCAGAAGCTCGCCGACTACCTCGAGACAAAGGGCGTCACTGCGCCAGCGCCGTCCTGATCTAGACCATTCGCGGCTATGTGAAGATGTTCGGAAGTCGGAGTCAAACCCTAAGGATCTCCAGCTAGCTGCCGTACTTTATATACATGTCGCTCAATCGCAATGCCCTTGTGCCCGTGTTGCTCTACCTGGTGTTCGTTGTCGCTGCGCTGCTCTCCGATATGAACATCGGGGCCGATGAGTTCCTTCTCGAAGAAGCGAATCACGCCACTGCGATCACCGCCCCCTTCAGCATTTTGTTGAGCGGTGTCACGTTCCTTGGAATCGACATACTCGAGTCGAACACCGCTGCGTATGTCATTTGGATTGTGAGTGCGGCGCTCAATAGCGTTGTTCTGTACATGCTCTCGAAGCGGATCTTTTCGGTCATCGGCAGCGGTGAACCAGCTCGCCAAAGCGCCAAAACTGCCTAGTAACAATGCAGAAGGCCCTCAGCGGCCTGTCGCCTGAGACAACCCAAACGGGACAAAGGCGCCCCGCGACCTACTCGTAGAGTTTCGCTGCTTCAAGAGCTGGTGTGATGTCGTCGACCCCCGCCCGCTGGCTACGAATGATCTCTTCTGGGCTCACTCCGGTGGACAACCCGACACGCAGGTCCGAACTACCCGAGAGTTGGTCGAGCCAACCGGGTCGCGACAAGGGATCGACCCCCGCCTCGCGTCCGGCCGCGAAGATGACATCGAGTAGGTGGACGCCGACCGCTGCAGATTCGATCGCTCGTTCGTTTGTTACAACGAGTTGGATCGCAGGAAGCGTCTCGCCAAGAAAGGCGGGTTCGACGGTGATGCCTTCAAGTAGTTCGGGGGTGATCGTCGTTGCGGTGAATTGGACACCCGGCAATTGCCGCTCGTTGAGTTCGAGCGCGGCTTTCTCCGCATCGAGCCATGGCGCGCCGACGACTTGGAACGGAATTTCGGTGCCACGTCCGTAGCTGAGGTTCGTGGCTTCGAAATAGATCGTCGCCGGGTAGAGCAGCGCAGCCTCGGGGCTGTTGATTGCGGGGCTGGGCGGAATCCATTCAAGGTTGGTTTCATCCCACGTCATTCCCCGTTCCCAACCGTCGAGCTCGATAACTTCGAGGTCGAGTCCGCTAAGACCGGGGAGTGCATCGTTGGCAACGATGAAGTTCGCGAGCTCTCCGGCGGTCAGGCCATAGACGTCGGGGATGGCGTACTGGCCCACGAAGGATGCGTTTCGTTGCTCGAGAACGCCGCCACCGAGCTGTGCGCCGAGCGGATTTGGTCGATCGAGCACGACGAAGGGGATGTCGGCCGCGGCAGCTGCTTGCATCGACAGACCCATCGTCGAGATGTAGGTGTAGTAGCGGGTACCGACATCTTGAAGGTCGTAGATCAACACGTCGATGTTTGCCAGCATTGACGACGTGGGTTGGCGTACTGGCCCGTACAGGCTGAAGACAGGAGCGCCGGTTTCAGGGTCGATATCGTCGTCGAGAAACACGCCGGCATCGGCGGTTCCGCGAACGCCGTGTTCTGGGCCGAACAGCGCGGCGAGTTCCACGTTGGGTGATGCATCGATGGCGTTGAGTAGGTGTCCGCTTTCCACGACGGAATTTTGATGCGCGATCAACCCGATCCGTTGGCCCGCAAACCGGGCAAAGTCTTCGTCGACGAGTCGTTGCGCTCCGGTTCGTACGAGGACTGCTGGGGTTTCGTTCGCAGCCGTCGGCGAGGACGGTGATGTCGAGGGCGGGGCGGTACTCGGCGGTGTTGTTGTGGAGGTTGCAGTAGTCGATAGTGCGGCCGTGGAGGGAGTAGCCGCTGCCACCGATTCGGCCAACGACCCTGGGGTTGGGTCTGAGGTCGTCGACGTCGAACCGCAGCCCACTACGGCGACGCTGAACACCGCAGCGAAGATCCACGGGCGGAGGTTGTTCACGTGATGCCGACAGCCTCTCGAACGGGTTCGTTCACCGGGAGCTCGACCGAGAGCTGAGCAATGTGCGCCCCGGCCTTTCGAGAGACGACGAGAAGTAGCATCGCCGCTATGCCGTCGAGCCAGTAGTGGTTACCTGTGAGCGCAACGACGATGAACGTGATCGCAAAGTGGATCGGTCCGATCCAGCGCCACGGGCTCGACGACGCCTCCCAGACCGCCCAACCAATGAGTGCCGCCCAAGCAACGTGAATCGACGGCATTGCTTGGAGCTGGCCGGCAATCCCTCGACCGAGTACGCCGTACAGCGACTGCCCATAGGCGAGTCCTGTGTCGATCATTCCTGTTTCGTCGGTCAAACGTGGCGGAGCCACGGGAACCAGTTGAATGAGCAGCGAGAGTCCGGTGACGATCGCAAGACAATTGCGCCATGTCGAGTAACGGTGTCGGTGTGCAAAGAACATCCACACGAGGAATATGCCCATCGCAGGAACGTGGGCAATGGCGTAGTACAGGTTTGCGAATTGGGTCCAAAATGACGACGGCAGCATCCACTGTTGGAGGGTGAGCTCGTTCGGTAGCCGAAGCCAGCGTTCGAGTTCCCACAGTTGCGCGCCTCGTTGTAGGGCGTCGTCGATTCCGAGCAGCGAGAGCCGACCCGCGAGCTGCCAGAGTGCATAGAGCAGCGAGAGGATCATTCCCTCACGAGCAAAGGCAGCCAGTTTCGGCATCGACATGTTGGTCGCGCGCGCGACAGCCCAGAAGGCAACGAAGAGTCCGAGACCGTATTGCCAGGGAAGCCACACGCTTAAACGGTACCGCTCAACGACGCGGGAGTGCGAGCGGGTAGATTCCTGCTCACTGGCGAGTGCCAGCGTCGCTGGCTAAGCCAGCGTGGCACTGCGAGCGTGTTAGGTCGAGCGGAGCCAGAGTTGTTCTTCGCGAACAGCTTCGCCCTGAAATTCTCGCGAGGAGTCGGTCGCTTCTCGGATCTGTTCGAGGAAACCGTCGCTCGGTTGGATGAACTCAAGGCCATACCGAATGAGCTTCGAGTCATCTGCTGGATGCTCAGAGCGCACGATTGCCGTGGTCGTCTCGTCGTTGACCGTGACTTGCACGACCTTGCCTCGGGCGAGTCGGTCCGACTTCTTTGCATGCACCGACGCTCCGAACATCGAAAGGTCGGCGACTGGAACCTCTGCAGTTTTCGCCCTTCCGAGCGACCCTTGGGCGGGAATCCAGATGTTGATATCCATGTCGGTGACATACCGACGACTGATGCGACGTTCCACACCGTTCTATCGGCGTGCCTGAAATATTCTTGAGCGGTTGCAACGACTCTGATCAGGTGAGCCTTCGAAGTTGAGACTTCTGCACCTTGCCCATCGAATTTCTTGGCAGTTCGTCGAGGATCTCGATCGACTCGGGAATTTTGAATGACGCGAGTTTCTCGCGGAGCAACGCTTCGATCTGAGCGAGGTCGAGGGGTGCGGAGCCATCTTTCACCACGAACGCAATGGGCCGTTCCCCGAACTCATCGTCGGCAGTGCCGACGACAGCAGATTCAGCAACGCCAGGACAGTCATCGAGGATCATCTCGATCTCTTTGGGATAAATGTTTAGGCCGCCTGAGATGATCATGTCACCGGCGCGCCCTTCGAGTGTGAGACGACCTTCGGAATCGACGGACCCAACGTCGCCGGTGATGAACCACTCGCCGTCGAACGATTCTTCGGTCTTGTCATCTTGGCGCCAGTAGCCAGCAAAGACATTTGGACCACGTGTTTGCACGATGCCCACCTCGCGAGGCGCGCACTCGTCGCCATCACGAACGACGCGCAGCTGCGTTTGCGGAAGTGCAAAGCCGACCGTCCCAGGCACCCGCTCGCCCTCGTATGGGTTGGACGCGATCATGCCGCACTCGGACATTCCGTAGCGTTCGAGGATCTGGTGGCCGGTCACCTCAGTGAACTCTCGGTGCACGACCTCGGTCATCGGCGCCGAGCCCGAAGTGAAGAGTCGCATATTGCTCACGGCCTCTGCGGTGAAGGCCGGTTCGGCGAGCAGCCGCGTGTAATGGGTAGGTACACCCATCATCACGGTTGCTTCAGCCATAAGTTCGATCGACTCGGCCGGGTCGAAACGATCACAAAAGAGCACGGTGCTGGCGTTGAGCATGGCGGTGTGGAGCGCGACGAACAGCCCGTGCACGTGATAGATCGGAAGCACGTGAAGTAACACATCGCCAGGTGCGAACCGCCAGATTGCATGCAATGTGAGCGCGTTCGATGCCAGGTTTGCGTGGGTGAGCATGGCACCTTTGGAGCGCCCGGTCGTCCCGCTCGTGTAGATCATCGCCGCAAGGTCATCGGCCATACGTGTCTCGACCCGATGCCACGGATCGGTCGATGCGCATAGTGCAACGAGATCGGCGAGCTCGGCGTTCGTTACCGTAAGTGTTGGCTGTGCGTCATCGATGAAATAGGCGACCTCGGACGGGGTGTAACTCGTGTTCAGCGGAACATACACCGCACCCATTCGCAGGCAGGCGAGGTAGAGCGCGACCGCGTCCACAGACTTGTCGATTTGGGCAACGACACGATCACCCGGCGAAACACCGCGGGCGCGCAGCACACCAACAAGTCGCGCCGACAGTTCATCGATCTGGCTATAGGTCACCGGTTCGCCAATGGTTGGAACCAGAAATTGGCGGTCAGGGGCTACAGCCCAATGGCCTTTGAAGAGATCGAAGACGTTGCCGTTCACCGTCCTAGTCTGGCGTGCGCGCTCGTCTCGTGGCGTGCTCGGCGGTCGTTGGTCGAATCACCAACAATGCCCGGCTTGGAACGTCTAGGACTCTGCGGGTTCTGGCGCGAGGAATGTTTCGAAGATGTAATCGACCGAAGCTTCGATCTCCTCGGGGGAGAGGCGTCCACCGAAGGCCGGCATGCCGCCACCGCCGTTGATCGTTTGGTCGATCGCAGCTGACGTATCGGGTTGTTCTGCCGCGATTCCCTGAAGCACGACTCCACGTCCGCCTTGCCCCTCGTCGCCGTGGCAACGTGAGCAGTTTGCTTCGTAGACCTCTTGGCCATTCACCTCGACCGCTTCGGCC
>CALHXU010000181.1 GCA_938040365.1 uncultured Acidimicrobiales bacterium | reverse complement strand
ATTCGTGGCAACGCTGGAGATGATTTTCTCGCTGGCGGTGCTGGCAACGACCGCATCTTCGGCTTGGCCGGAGACGACGTACTCCATGGAAATGGAGGTGCTGACATCCTCAATGCTGGTACTGGTCGCGATCGTCTCTTTGGTGGCGCCGAGAACGACCGTCTCGACGGTGGACCCGACCGTGACCTCTTTAATGCCGGCCAAGGCGATAGCGACACCTGCATCCAGCCCGATCCAGGTGGCGTCGAGGAGCTCCTCGTAGGCTGCGAACTGTAACGAACTCGGACTCGGTGCAGCCCGGCCAGAGTGTTCTGGCCGGGCTGCTCGCTTCGTGCAGCGCACTATCGACTAGATTCTCTTCATGGCGGATGCCTCGTTTACGAACGACCCGATCGACGTTTCGACGCTTCCTCAGCTGATGGACGAGGACTTCGTCCCCATCGATCCGAACTTCCTTCGGGTCTCGATCATTGGCCATGTCCTCTTTTTGGTCATCGTCGCCGGAATTGCAGCCGCAGTCCTCGTGCTCGTGCCCGACCCAGACACACGAATCGTGTACGCGATCGCAGGGGGCTTCGTTGCGCTGACATTGATATCGGCAGCACTAAAGGTCATCGAAGTTCGCAATATTGCCTATCAGGTTCGAGAACACGATCTTTCGTACCGCAACGGAGTGATCGTCAAGCGGGTGCAAACCGTTCCATTCGTTCGCGTCCAGCACGCCCGAATGCGACAGGGTCCAGTCCAACGATTGTTCAACCTCGCAACGCTCAGCATCAATTCGGCTGGCCCCGACATTGCGATCACGGGTTTGAATACCGAGGCTGCCACCGCACTTCGAGCACTCGTGGTTGAACGTGCGGGCGACCTCGTCGAAGAACAGTGAGCGATCTTCCTCCGCCGGTATCTCCGGGTTCGCCTGATCTGCCCCAACTGCCAGATCCGCCAACTATGCCAGCCCCACCTGCTCGGCGAGATTCAGCTAACGATCTGTCTAAACCTCAGCGGCAGTCGCCGATCGCTGCGGTGTTTCTCGTCCTTCAAGCAGTTCGCAGTATTGGCATCTTGCAGATCGTGTTCGGCATCGGATTTATCTTGTCGCGGTCGCCGTCACTCCCGGCGGTGCTCATCGGTGCCACTGTGTTGGTGTTGATCGCTCTCGTCATCTCGCTGTTGTCATGGTGGCGTTACACGTTCTCGGTGCAAGAAGGTGAGCTGCGAGTCGAGAACGGTGTGCTTTCGAAGAATCGGCTCGTCATTCCGCTCGATCGCGTCCAAGGCGTATCGATCCAACAGAAGTTCCTTCACCGGTTGGTGGGTCTGGTCGAAGTGACCGCCGATACCGCGGGCGCTGCGCTCGCCGAGTTCAATCTCGCCGCAGTGAAGCGTCCAATCGCCGAAGCACTTCAAGTCGCAGCTGCTGACCAGCGGGCCGTTGCAACGACGGCTGAACCAGCGACGCTGGCCAATGGTGCCGTTGACGCTGTGGCAGAAGCCTTCACACCACCGGTTGCAGAGGAGAGCGAGCGAGTCGTCGTGAAGCGAACTCCGCGAGACATCGTGAAGCTCGGACTGACGACCTTTCCCCTTGCTGGCCTTGCACTGCTTGGCCCGTTGGTCGCTGTCGCGCTTGAGTTCGAAGATCGGGTGGACATTCCAACTCCCGACGTCGTGGTAGATCCCGGTATCTGGTTGGTCTGGGCCGTGCCGCTCGCGGTTATCGCAGTCGTGATTCTTGGACTGACCTTGAACGTGGCGCAATCGTTTCTGCGTCTGTGGGATCTCACCATCACCCGAACAGCCTCAGGCCTGAGGCGCAACGCCGGGCTCCTGTCGAAGAGCAGTACGGCGTCGAGCATTCCGCGAATCCAAATCGTGCGAGTCCGTCAATCGTGGTCCTCCCGGGTCGTCAACATGGCCGACGTCACGCTCGTCGGTGTCAATCGTCTCTCCGCTGCAGCGGCGGGCGGCGCCATTGGGGTCGGGCCAATTTCGGTGCCTGGTTGCAGCGAGGCTGACGTATCTGCGCTTCGCGAGATCGCGCTCGACGGTGCCCTTGGTGTGACCAGCTTGGAACGAACCGTGTCGTCGGCGATCGTGTTCAAAGAGACCCGAAACACCACCGTCGTCGTCATCTTGTCGATCGTTGGATTGTGGTTCATCGCCGCCTGGTGGCCACTGCTACTGCTCATTCTCATCCCGTGGAGGTGGGGAGTGGTGCGCCGTCAAGCCCGTCTTCGGCGATGGGGCATTAGCCACGATGCGGTTGCCGATCGACAGCAGTTCATTGGGTGGACGTCGAGCGAGACCCTGCTCCGCAAGATCAATAGCGTCACTGTCCATCAGTCGCTCTTCGAACGAAAGCGCGACCTTGCGACAATCTCATTCGTGCTCGCTGGTGGGGTGGTCTCAATTGGGATGATCCCGTTCGAACAGGCAAAGGCCGCGCGAGATCGAGCGCTCTATGTCGCCGAGACCGATCGTCGCGCGTTCATGTAGATTCCGTCCCACGTTCGGCGAACGACGCTGACCCTTTGTGGATCTCGGATTGAAGCTTGGCCAGGATTGCTCGGTGGCTCTCGCCTTCATCGCCTTTCCTCCAGCACATGTAGTGCCCGCCCCTTTGTCGCTGCACGATCGGTCCAACAGGAACGAGAAGACCTCGCTCGACCATGTCGCTCAGCAAATGCTGCCAGCCGAGGGCAATTCCATTACCAGCGAGTGCCTCTTGGATCACCGTTGGGTACGCGTTGTATACGAGTCGGGGCTTTGGCGGGTCGAGTGGGCTTCCCAACTCGCTGAACCATTGTTTCCAGGTGAGGTTGGGTCGGCCGGTGTCGTCGATGTGCAGCAGGTTCTGGTGTACCAGCTCGGCCGGCGTCGTGTCGGGATCGAGACCCTTGTCGTGAGCGAGGCTCGGGGCGGTAAGCGGTCGGACTGCTTCGGCGAATAGGAGTGTTGATTCCCAACTAGTCCACTCTCCTGTGCCCGGCACGATTGCGATGTCCCACTCGCTCGAATCGAGCTCGGAGCTCCGATCGAAGATGCGCAGACGAATCTCGGTCATCGACGCGGACTCGAGTTGATCGAGCATGGGGACGACCCACGATGTTGCCATTGCCGGTTGGACGGCGAGCACGATCACGTTGTTTAGGGTGTCGAACTCAGAGATGGTCCGCTCGAGTGAGGTGAATGCTCCATCGATGGCCAGCGCCAGGTTTTGGCCCTGTGTGGTGAGTACGAATGAGCGGCCCGATCGTTCGATGAGCTCGGTGTCGAGTTCCTTTGCGAGCAACGCCATGTGCCGCGAGACCGCCGGTTGGCTGATCCCTAGGTGTTTGGCTGCAGCGGTGAAGCTGCCGGCGGTTGCGACCGAGTCGAACACCGCGAGGCGGTGCAAGTGCGGCAGGCGTTCGAGCAATGGGCGCATGTCGACACGCTAGCCCGCCAGACAGTTCTATCGATAACGCAGGGTTATCGGTTTCGATGCAGGATTGTGGGTTGTCCCGCAATCTGTGGAGGTGGAGAATCTATGGATGAACGTTCCTGCATATGACAACTTTCCAACTCGAGCGCGCGTCGTCGTTATCGGCGGCGGCGTTGGTGGAGCGAGCACCTTTTACCATCTGGCAGCGAACGGCTGGAAAGACGTTGTCATGATCGAACGCGACGAATGGGCGTCGGGAACCACGTGGCATTCGGCTGGCCAAGTCACCCAGTTCGGCACCGTTCAAACCATGGTCGGGCTCAAGAAGTACTCGTGCGAGTTGTACTCAAAGCTTGCGAGCGACCCCGATCGACCGATCACCTATCGAAAGAATGATGGCGGCATCCGCCTCGGCTACAACCAACAAGACCTCGACGGGTACCAACACTTTGTCGGCATGGCAAAGGGCATGGGCGTCGACTTCGAAGTCATTGGCCCAAGCGAGATGGCCGAACGCCATCCCCTGCTCAATGTCGATGGTCTCGTCGGCGGATTGTGGGATCCAGTCGACGGAGACATCGACCCGACCGGACTCGTCGTCGGGCTGATGCATGCAGGCCGCAAGGCCGGTGGTCAGGCGTATCGGTTCACCGATTGCACGGGGCTCACCGAAACCGCCGATGGTTGGATCGTCCATACCAACCGCGGCGACATCGAATGCGAAATGATCGTCAACGCAGCCGGCTACCGAGTCCATCAGGTCGGCAACTTCTACAGCCTCGAGCACACGGTTTCCTCTATGGAGCACCAGTTCTTCCTCACCGAAGAGCTTCCCGAACTCGAAGCGCTTAACCACCGGGTGCCGCTGCTTCGCGACCCCGGCGACGACTTCTACAGCCGCCAAGAACACAAGGGCTTGCTCGTCGGTATCTACGAGCAGGGTTGCAAGACGTGGGGCCGGGAGCACATCCCTGTCGATTTTGCCGGCAAGCTCGAACCTCCAGACCTCGACCGACTCGAGGACAACATGATGCGAGTCTTCGACCGTCTTCCCGTCCTGCAAACAGCGGGTATTTCGTCGATCGTGAACGGCCCAATCACCTACTCGGGCGACGGCGTACCACTCGTTGGACGAGTTCCAGGTAAGCGCAACGCCTTCTGCATGCTTGGACTCCGAGCCGGGGTAGGCGAAGGCGGCGGACTCGGCAAGGTTCTCGCCGAGGTCATGATGAACGGCGAGTCCGAGTGGGACACCTGGGTG
>CALHXU010000180.1 GCA_938040365.1 uncultured Acidimicrobiales bacterium | reverse complement strand
GACGAGTCGAACGATGTGGGAGCGCGACTCATCCCATTCGCCCGCGAGCGCGGCAGCAAGGCATCCCTCCAAGAAATCAACGACGCCTTTCGAGTTGCGAGCCTCGGCCGTCTCTCGAGCGCAGAACTTTGGGCACAACTCGGCTTGACCGACGATCCGAAAGAGCTCGACGAGGCGTACGCCGAAGAGTTTCAGCTACGCGACGGCGTGCTCGACTTTCTCGACCGGCTTCACGATCGCGGGTTGCGGGTTGCGGTCGTGGCGAACAATGTCCTCGGCTGGTCGATCTTGCTTCGCAAGAAATATGAACTCGGCGAGCGGGTCGACATGTTCGTGGTGAGCGGCGACATCGGTGCTCGCATGCCAGAACCTGCGTTCTTCGAGGCGCTCCGCCGCATGACCAAAGTCGAGTACTCCGACAGCCTCCTCATCGACGACCAGATCGACGACCTCGACATGGCCCGCTCACTCGGAATGTCAACCGCAATGTTCGTGGCGCAAGAAAATCAGCTGCCCGCATCGTCGCCGCACCCAATCGTGCATGGGTTCGATTCGTTCTTCGGCCGGTCCTAGGCCTGCAAACGCTGCTCAAGTAGCTCAAGTCGCTTGGAAAAAGCGGCGTCGACTCCGAGAACCAGCTAGACGTTTGGTACCCAGTTGCCCGGGTCAGGTCCAGGAATGGTGCTCGCCGATGCGCTGCCGTCGCTCGTCATTGCGAAGCTGAACGAGTCGGACTGCACCGAAGCCTCGGGCTCTCCAGATTCTTGCGAATCACGGGCCGAACGGGTTGAGCCGAAGCTGAATGATGGCTGGTCGCTCGGCAACTGGCCGCCGCGGAGCAGCGCGAGGTGTTCGGGATCGAGCGCAGGTGTCATTGCGAACCACAACGAACTCGCATCGGCGCTGTCGTGGCGTAGCTGCTCGCCCCGCCCCACGTAGAACACCTCGCCGGGCTTTGCATCGCACTCGACGAACAGATGCACGGTGCGGGTGCGGCGAAACTTGTCGTGTCGGTGACGGTGGAACAACTCGTTCTGGTCGAGCGTGGCGCCCCATCGGAACAGCGACGACGTTTCGAACGGGCTGTCGTCGTGGCGATCGAGGTCGATGACCAAGGCAAGGTGCGCCTCGACGGCGAAGAGTTCGTTGCTGATCGCTTCGACCTTGGTCCCGGTTGGATCGAAATACAGCGGAAGGTCCGAAACTTGATACGTCGACCCGCGAATGATCGTTGGCCATCCATTGGCCCGAGACACCTTCGTCAGGTCGATATCTGCCGAGGAGTCGACCCGCGTGTCGGTTAAATCTTCGACCACCTCGCTGGGTGCGGATGCGGGTACGGATTCAGATGTAGATGCGGAGGTGGGTGCGTCGTTCGGTGCCGATACTGCGGCGTGCTGAGGGGGCGTGTCGAGGCGGACCACCAACGGTGCGCCCGGAGACGCCTCGATGATGAGGTCGGGTTGGCTGTGCGTCCGACTGATCGCAACGGTGCCGTCGTCGGCTTCGAATGCCGAAATTGCCAAGACTTCGACCTGGCTGAACGGCAGTACCGAGCGCAACTCGTCGGTGTTGGGAATGAAGGGCGGGTTGACCAATAGGATGCGAACCATCGACGCAAGCTCGATCGGCACATTCGGGCTCATCTCTTCGAGACCGGCCACGAATTTTTCTTGATTGCCCGAGAGTTCACCGAGTTCGGCGAGGCTCATCGGCGCCAACCATTGCTCAAGCGTGCTCAGCATGGGGAGGATCGATGTCTGATCGACAAAGCTCTCGGCGAGAACGAGCGCCACGAGTTCGCCCTCAAAGTTCAACGCGATCGACAGCGGCCCGCTGCGGTCGTGTTCCCAATGGGCGATCGGCAAGACCGTTTGGCCGACCGCAACGCCCAGATCGTTCTGGAGTGCGGTCAGTACTTCGTCAGACAACGAGTCCATGGACGCGAACGGGTCCAATTGGTCATCGTCGACCAGAAAGAGAACGCCATCATCCATGGTGGGTAACGTAGTTCAGCGAGCGGCTTTCCTAAGAACTTTCCACTGTGGCCTTTGTCGGGCCGTGGCCAGTTGGCTGTCGCTCGCCTCCTGACCGTCGATGGCTAGTCGCTCGCGGCTTCGACGAAGCGGTGTGCTGTCATCAGCGTGAATACGCCTCGCGCTGTTGCCACGATCTGTCCGTCGTGGCGAGCCTCGGCGTCGACGGTGAAGCTGCGCTCGGTCTGTTCGGCGACGAACGCACGGAAATGCGCAACCTCGGTCACCGGCATTGGACCGAGGTAGGAAACATCGAGCGTCTTGGTGTACCCGCTCAGGCCACTCACTCGCTGGATCGCTCCCATCACGTCGTCGAACATCGCTGCGGTAGCACCGCCGTGTGCTCGCCCAGGAGCACCCTCGAGCGCAGGACCCAACAGAACCTCGGCGTGGACCTCTTCACCGACGCGTCGATAGCGCACCGACGTTGGCCGCAACGCGTTTTCGACACCGGAATAGGGCGATGCAGTAAAGGCCGAAAAGTACTCGCCATCTTCGATCACGGGTGCGCCCATCGGAACGACCATCTGCGACGAGAACCTTTCGAGCCGGCTGTCGAGCGTTCGCTCGGCGGCCGCAGCCAACAAATCGTTGGCCTGCTCGATGAGTTTGCGGGCCTCGGTGAGCTGCGCGTCGGTATGGTCGCGTGCGTTGATGAGGTCGGCTGCGGTATGAACCGCTGTTGCGAGCTTGGCTTTGGCCTCAGACATATCCGCGACCTTTCACGACTTTGGACGGCGCTTGCAAGTTGGCGGGGAAGGTCCACGACTCAGGTCGCGCGGCGGGCCAGAATGACTGGAATGAAGTCACCGCAATATGTTGAAACGATCGAAGCGGTTGACGCTATTCGTGAGCTATGCGAGGCACACGAGCTGACCCCAGATCAGTTTGCGTCGCAAATCACCGACGTTTTTTATGACTACCTCATCGATGAAGACCCACGCGATGACATCTCGAGCCTTCTCGAATACTGCGTCAATGTGGCCGCCGAAGTTTGCCAGCTTTCGCTCTTCGCCGATCGGGTGCTGCCCCAGCGGCTCGACAACCAGCTCCGTTGGATCCTCGACCAGCAAGGTGATGGATTCAACCTCGCACACACCGTGCGTCGGCTCCGCACATCTCTCGAAACCGACGATGGTGCCGCAAAGATCGAACTCGTCGAACTTTGCCAGCACGGCTACGAAACTCACCAAGCGATGTTCTCGGCGGTCGACTCCGAACGAGACATCATCTCGCTCGCCTATGAATTTCGCGTCGTAACTGCGCTCGCCGCTGCGGTTCGGCCAACGTCGCCGGGCCGGCTCGCCACCGAAGAAAAGAGCCGAGGGCTTGCGCTTCCACGCACCCTCGACCTCATTGCCCACCTCGCAAACGATCCGATCGACTCGTCCGGACACGGAGCCCGAGAGTTACTGATCGAACTCTGCGGGTATACCGAGACCGCAGGCCTCGCCGCAGTACGTCTTCCTGTTCATCTGCTCACCGCAGCGCAGCGGCGCACGCTCCACGAGATCTACATCGACCTTGAGGATCGCATCGCTCCTCAAGCAGTTCGCATCTTCATCACCGAAGAGCAACTTCGTGACCGAGAGATCCTGCGCAGTGTGCTCTGGCAGGCCAATGACGTGGCCCGCATGGTCAGCGCAAGCGACCACACGTCAACTCTCTGAGCCAGCTCGGTAACTCGCTGAGCGGGAGCTCAGTAACTCGCTGAGCGGGAGCTCAGTAAACGGCAGGTAGCATCCGTGCGTGGAACCGTGGATGATCGTTGCCTTGGTGATCGGCGCCGGGTTTATCGTTTTGCTCATCGCCCCCACGATTCATCGCAGAATTAACGCCAAATCACGTCGAGTAGCCGAGTCGAAGCGGGTCGATCGCGCCGAAGCACTCCGAACCTCACCCGTTGGGGCCGTGCAGAGCTTTGTGAAGGCAAGGGACGCCGCCCTTCTTCGAGATCGACTGATCTTGCGTGGCGTGCGATCCGAATTGATCCAAGAAGCAGAGAAGACCCTCGTGGTCTACAACGTGTCAGATACCGACGCGGTCAACGCGCTTATGAGCGAACTCGGTATCGACTAAGACCACGTTTAATGGCCGCCCGGGCATCGAGGAGAACGGGTCCGGCATCGACGTCGTCGACGACGAGGTGTGGCTCCTCGCCAAACTTCAACCCCGCCATCTGTGGAACGACGGGTGCTCCGGTCCAGCGGCCGGAGAAGAAGTCATCGGACGAATTGTCCCAAACGATCTCTTCGGTCGATTCGCCCTCGTCGGCCGCTCCGCCCGCCCACACCTCGAGCAATCGACCATTTGCCTCGATCTCTTCGGCTATGCCAAGGATTGCCGCGAGGCCGTGAGTGCAGATGTCGCCTTCGTCGTCGCAGGTACACGTAGCGGTCACATCGGCTGCGGTCGGCGCGTTGCCAGCAGGCACGTCAGCATCGACGGTGATCTTCACCTCTTGAGACTCACCGTCGAGTCCAACGACAGTCGCCTCGGCACTGCCACCGCTGATGTCGACCGACCCAACGTTATTGCCTCGATGGATTCGGCGGGCTTTGGCCATACGGCCGGGGTCGCCTAGATCGATCGCCAGGTTCGCGACCGAACGGGCCTCATCGGAGCGGAGTGGACGTCTCATGAAAGCACCGGTTGACGAGACGATGGGTCGAGCCGGAGCAGCTCACGAAGCTCCTCGGTCGACAGTTCGGTCAGCCACGACTCGTCGGTACCAACAACAGCATCGGCAAGCGCACGTTTCTCGGTCAGCATGGTGTCGATCCGTTCTTCGAGCGTGCCTCGACAGACCAACTTGTGGACGAACACCGTCTTGTCCTGTCCAATGCGCCACGTGCGGTCGGTCGCCTGATCTTCGACTGCAGGGTTCCACCATCGGTCGAAGTGGATCACCCGGCTCGCCGCCGTGAGGTTGAGGCCGGTACCGCCTGCGCGCAGCGAAATGAGTTGGGCGGGCGGGCCATCTGGACCTTGGAACACATCGACCATCTTCTGGCGGTTCTTCAAGGTCGTTCCGCCATGGAGGAACGGCGCCTCGAAACCGAAGCGTGCTTCGATGTGGTCCGAGAGCAGGAGCCCCATTTCGCGGTACTGGGTAAAGATGAGCGTTCGTTCCTCGGCCTCGAAGATCACCTCGAGGATCTCGTCGAGGCGTTCGAGCTTGCCCGATCGTTCGGCGTCGCCAACACTGCCCTCCCGAAGGAAGTGCGCGGGGTGGTTGCAGACCTGTTTCAGTTTGGTGAGCGTTGCGAGCACGAGGCCACGGCGCTCCATACCGGTCGCTTCGGAAGCGCTCTTCATAAAGTCGTCGAGTACGGCCTGGTAGAGACCGGCCTGCTCGGGGGTGAGCGTGGCCCACGCAACCTGTTCGATCTTGTCGGGAAGGTCGGGGACGAGTGAGCGGTCGGCCTTCGTGCGGCGCAAAACAAAGGGCGCGGTGAGTGCCCGCAATGATTCGAGTGCCTCTTCGCCCTCGCCCCGTTCGATCGGGTTCGCGAACTGGTTTCGGAACCACGTAATGCCGCCCAACATGCCCGGGTTCAACGCATCGAGAATCGACCACAGTTCGGTCAGCCGGTTCTCGACCGGCGTGCCGGTCAGCGCTACCCGTTGCTGGGAGGCGAGCTCGCGGATGGTGATCGCCGCATTCGTACGATGGTTCTTGATCGCCTGGGCCTCGTCGCAGATCACGACGTCCCACGGAATGGCCGACAGGTCGCTACTGGTGCGGCTCGCAGTGCCGTAGGTGGTGATGACGATGTTGTGGTTGGCCGCTGCTTCGGCGAGTGCGCGGCCGCGAGGGCGGTCAGGTCCGTGGGCGATCATGACCGACAGCTCGGGTGCGAACCGCTTTGCTTCGTTCTCCCAGTTGGTCACGACCGACAGCGGGCAGATGACGAGGTGGGGGAGCGGCTCCATGCCGGCGTGAAAGCGTTCGAGCGTTCGTTCGAGGATGTGGGCGAGCGCCGTCGGGGTCTTGCCCAAGCCCATATCGTCGGCCAGACAGCCACCGAGACCGAGCCGGCCGAGGAACTGCAGCCAGCCGAGCGCACGGCGCTGGTACGGACGGAGCTGGCCGTTAAAGCCAGCCGGTTCAACCGCCTCACTCAACTCATCGTCGGGAAGCCCATCGAGGAGATCGGCAATCCACCCTTCGGCGCTGAAATCTTCCGACGAGCCAACGCCCATCTCTGAGATCGTCTCGCGAAGCAGTTCGGCCGGGGTTAGTTCGCTGGCTTCGCGCCGCTGTGTCTCAAGTCGTTTCAGCGCAGCGCGCATTTGGCGACGGTCGACCTGAACCCACTCGCCGCGCAAGGCAACGATGTCGGCGCTCGATCGGGCGAGTTCTTCGATTTCCTCTTGGGTGAGCGAAACATCGCCGAGGGCGAGACCCCAGTCGACGTTGACCATCGCTTGGCTAATTCCTGAGGTTCGGCCAAAGGAGGTGTCGGTCTGGGCACGTGCGGTCAACCGGGCCGAGCGAGAGAGCAAACCGGTCGGGGTGAGGATCGGAAGCCCGGCGAGCCGGCAGGCGGTAAGGCCCTCGCTCAGAAGGTCGGATACTTCGTCGATGTCGAGCAGCAGGACGCTGGGGTGCGATTCATCGAGGAGGCGCGAGAGTGCAGCGAGTTGAGTTGCGAGCCGATCGATCAGCTCTCGCATTCTCTGGCGCAGCGGAACGAGTCCGGCAGCATCGGCCAATTCGAGGGCGTCGGGAGTGCTCTCCCAAACATCGTCGAAACCTATGGTCGTGCCATCTGCTGCGACGACCTCGAGGTAGAGCTGCCACGGGCCATCATCAGTGCCGACTACATCGTCGACACCGTCGAGTGCTGTAGGCGGTTCGAGCCGACCTTGCAGCGACACATCGGGAGCGCCGAGCACGCGGCTCGAGTACTCGGCGAGTTGTGTCGACCAATCGGCGAACGCCGACTCGTGCGCGACCGAGTCGGCCAAGAAGACCGAGTCGTCGCTCGACCATGCGGTTGTGGCACGACGAAGCGCAACGACGTTCGAAGCGCGGGTGCGCGGAAGCGGCGGACGCCAATCCTGCTCGCGAAGCGCGAAGCGGCTAACCGAATCGATCAGCGCGTTCGTGATCTTGATGACTTGGTCGAGGACCGATTCTTCCGACGCGGCCACCATTGCAGGCGGAACGATCGACGCGAGCCGTTCGACAGCGCCTTCCCATTCGGCATCAGCGACCGAGGTCCAGTCGGCTCGCCACCGCAATCCAGCAGTACGCAAGCTCGGGATTGCACGTCCGCTAACTGCGATTTCGGTGGCGATGAGTGTCGCATGGTGAAGCCACGCAACCGACGGCGACCATCGTTGGTTCGACGAGCGTGGCAGGAGCTGTTCGGTCAGCGGTTGGACATCGACCGGCAGGACAGAGATGGTGCGTGCTGGCGGCGCTGCGCCACCAATTTCATACAGGTCAACGTCGTCGGGACGTTCACCAATGATCGTTCGCAACTCAGGACCGAAAACGCCCACAGCAGCATTTGAGATGTCTCGGGGGGTTGCATCGGCGTGATTGATCCACAGTCCGACTTGTTCGCCAAGCCATGTCGCATGCAGCGAATTTGTGGGAAATGACGGTCGAGCCACCTATCTACGCTATCGGGATTCTCTCGGTCCACTACGCGCCTTTCGGGTGTCATCTGACCATTGCCCGGCGTTGCTTCTCACACCGATTCACTGCAATCAACTAGGGTTTCATTGGTGAGCGACGGCATTCTTTCCGATCTCGATATGGATGCCCCAAGGCATTCGAAACCCACCTACACGCCCGTTGCAGCGAAGATGGGTGTGGTCATCGAACATCGTGCCAGCGGCGTTGTTGGCGTAATTCTTTCGTTCAAACCCCAACAGGTCATCATCCGTGATCGCCACGGTCGCGACCATACGTTGACCCCACGGCCAGGCGCCTTCTCGATCGCTGGTGAGCCGGTCACGCTTCGCCAACCCACTACCCACGAGGTGGCTCCCGAAGTCACCTTCACGGCATCGGGCTCGGTCGATGTTGGTAACGCACCCGCGAGAATGGCTCGGGCGAGTCGCATTTGGGTCGAAGGCATTCACGACGCTGAACTCATCGAGAAGGTGTGGGGAGATGACCTTCGCCTCGAAGGCATCGTCGTCGAGCAGATGGAGGGGGCCGATGACCTCGTCGAGCGGGTCAGCCGTTTCGGTCCGCGTTCAGGACGCCGCGTCGCTGTGCTGCTCGACCATCTCGTTCAAGGCTCGAAAGAGTCACGGATTGCATCGGGCATCAGCGACCCAAACGTGCTCATCGTTGGGCACCCCTATGTTGATGTCTGGCAGACGATTCGTCCTGAAGTCGCCGGCATTGCGGCGTGGCCCGACATCCCAATGGGTACCGAATGGAAGCGTGGCGTTATGGACCACTTCGGCGCCACGGGCGAAACGGGCCTCTTCTGGAAGCGCCTGCTCGACCGCGTCTCGACCTTCCGCGACCTCGAGATCCCCATGGTCGGCGCCGTCGAGCAGATGATCGACTTCGTCACCGCCACAAGCTGATCGGGGTCTGAGT
>CALHXU010000179.1 GCA_938040365.1 uncultured Acidimicrobiales bacterium | reverse complement strand
ACGAGGCTGAACTTACGCTCGTTGCTCGTGACGTCGAAGGTGACGGTTTCTCCCGGTGGGATTGGCGCATCTGCGCCAACTCCGGAAACGCCGAGGCCGGCGTCGTCGACTGCGCCGGCAAGTTCTGCGGCGAGTACTGGTACGGCGCCGTTTTCAGCGACTGCCTGAACACCTGGGCTTGCTTGTCCCTTGATATCAAAGACCTGGACCGCGTTGCTATGCACCGCGAAGTTTGGTGGTGTGAAGTACTGGCCACTCGTGTTGTTTGTAAACGTAACCCGATACGTCGGTGCCTCAGTAGATGCGCCCGCAATGGTCTGCGCTGCGACCGTAGGTAGCAGCACAGCAAGTAGGCCAAGTAGGGCTAAGAAAGCCCCCCGTTTTGTGCCTCTCGTCATAATAATCCTCCAGTTCACCCACCACGGAGTGTGATGGATAATCACCAGATGTACGACATAAAGTGAGCAGATTCAATTCGATACCACTTGTTCATCTCGATTTAAGACCGTTTCCGGCGGTAGTTTGCCGAAGGCTAGAACCCGTTTAGGTTAGGGAAAACGGCCCACTCAACAGTGGGCTGACGCGTCCGATTGGTCAGGATGGCAAACGTAGAGTGGACATCTGTTGGTTGGCGTAGTCGGTGGATTGCAGCCCTGTGCGTGGGAGTTTTCTTGCTCGCAGCGTGTTCGGACAGTGATGTCTCGGCAACAGGGGAACAGGTAAGCCGGGGTAACACCGACAGCGACTTCATGCCCTCCACCGAATCTGCCGATGCTGAGCAGATCGACGAGCAACTATCGGGTCCGCCATCGTCGCTTCCGCTCGGAGACGACACGTCCGCAACGTCCACCACTACCGACGTAGACGTCATTGAGGAGCCAGAAACGACGACCCAACCAGAAACGACTACCCAACCAGAAACGACTACTGCCGAGGCCGAACAGACGGACACGATTGTGCAACCGGGTGAGCTTGGTTTGTCGGCTTCTGTAACCAACGATCTCGGCGTCGTTACCGAACCGGGCGATCCGCTGAACGTCCGTTCCGGGCCAGGAATTGACTACGACGTCGTCGGCGAACTCGAGCACCTCAGCACCGGGGTAACGTCTACCCATATCACCGACGTCGACAACCGTGAGTGGCGCTTTATCGAAGTCGACGGCGCTCCTACTGGATGGGTTGCTGGCCGCTTTCTTCGCAGCACGCTCGACCCTGCGTTTTGTGTTGCGCCTTCGGACCTGCCTTCCGGCCTGGCCCCAAAGAGCCCCGTTTCGCTACAAATCGACAGCGACGGAGTCCGCGATCGGGTTGCACTCTTTGAAGAGGCCCTCGGCGGAGGAGACGTTCGACTGTGGATCGTTGCTGACTTAAGTTCCGGCGGGGTTTTGGCTGGTAGGACAGGCACACTTCTGGAAGCGCGTGCGGTTCCCGAATTGTTCGTTCGCTTCGTCACAAATTCGTCTGCACTCGGCTTTGAGAGCCAGTTCTTTGTCGAAACGACGAGCGACGGCACCTACTCAGACTTCCAAGTCTTCGCGCTCGAAGGCTGCGAAATCAATGTCACAACGCTCAACGAGGCGCCATTCTTCTTCACGCTCGGCAGCGGTGACTTCGGCTCCTACACCAGTGGGTGCATCTATGGCGCGGACAACCGCTTTGTGACGGTCCTCGATGAGGGATCCACCCGAACGGCGAGCCAGTACTCGCTCACAGGCACCGAGTGGACGTTCGCTACGCAGTCGATTGAGGGCGTGGACCCCGGCACAGGCGAGTTCCGGCTGCCTGCTGGCTTCACGACCTGTATCGAGCGTTAGTCCAAACCCCACGCAGCCTTGCTGCTGCCAAGTCGAGCGGGTGGGGACGAAACGGCCCCGCTTAGCGGCTTTGCGAACATCACTGATCCAAATGGTGAATCCATCGTCGCGCACGTTGCTTCGTGAATTTTCGGAGGTGCAGGTTGAAAGGCCTTGGGACCACCGAGGGAGGCAAGCCAGTTGCGTGTTCGAAGTAGTGAGACGCGAACGAGCCAGGTCCCGCCCTCGGCTCGCTGGCGTTGGCGCACTTTCTCTCCCACAGCTGCGGCCAAGAGTCCGGTCATATAGTCGAGCGCCTGAACCGGTAGCGGTGTTGGGCTGTCAGTCCGACCTGCGGCCGTTCCGGCTTCCACGATCCCTGTTGTGGACTGCACGATCGAGTCGAAACCGCGGCGTCCAGCCCACGGCCCGTCCCAATCGAACGCATTGAGCTGGACGACGACCGATCCGGGCGGAACCGAGTCGAGGCCGAACCCGTGCTTCGCGAGAGCTCCGGGTCGGTATGCGTCAATCCAGATGTCGGCCGATTCGAGTAGGTGCGACATCGTGGCTGCGTCGTTTGCTCTGCGGAGGTCGAGGTGAGCGTTTCGCTTACCCGCTCCCGTGGCGATCACGCAGACGGGAACGCTCGGAAGGTGTGGACCGTCGATACGAAGCACGTCGGCGCCGTGGGACGCGAACATCTGGCCAGCGACCGGACCTGCGAGTACTCGACTGCAATCGAGGACCCGAACCCGCTCTTCGCCAGATCTCGGAGCACCATCTCCGATGCGTTCGACCGATACGAGCGGAAGATGGGCTGTTGCGAGCGCGTGCGGATGGGTGTTCCACTCGTCGATCGTTCGCAGATACGCAGCGATCATGCCGTTGTCGATAAGTGCCGTTTCCAGTTCGATCGGATCGTGGTCGAGGATTGCTTCTTGTACTGCTTGGAGAGAATCCTCACAGCCGAGGTATCGGACCACGCCTTCGTGGTGGTGAGGAAAGTTGCAGTGGAGCTGGAGGTACCGACCGTTCGAGGTGTCGTAGTACCCCGACAGCGTCGACCACTTGGGAAGTGGTTCACCGTCAACCTCGACCGACGTCGAAAAATAGGTTGAGATGGCGTCGCCGTCGATAGATGCCGTGCCAAACACGAGATTCGCATAGCCAGCGATCGTGAGGGCCGCTTGGTCGAGAGCGAATGCCGACGCAAAATTCGGTGAGCTCAAGATCTGCAGCGCTTCTGTTTCTATGGCATCTCCGCCTGCGAGCGCGTCGATTGTCGAGATATGCGCTGCCACTTCCACGTCTTCGATCGTATTGGGCCAAATGGACTAGGGGGGCTTCCCCGTATCCTAAATCAGCGTCTTCACCGACAATCTCTGTATGGCTACCAACACGAACTTCTTCAACTTCCTCCCAGTCCGCCGAACGCTGATCATCGCGACAGCAGTCGCTGCATTGAGTGCATGCGGCAGCGATGCTCAAACGATTCTCTCGGACCAACGTCCGGCCGCTGAGCAAAATGAGGTCACCGCAACCGAGACTGTCGAAACGGTCGAGACTCTTGACGCTGTCCAGGTGAACGCGGATCCAGTCGTTGCTAATACTGAGTCTCCGAGCACGACGGCTGCTGTGGTAGCCCCAACCACGACTGCGGCGGCACCAACCACGACGGCGGCTCCAACCACAACAGCGGCACCAGCGACAACCGTTGCTCCAACCAGCACAACTGCAGTTCCGTCCACAACGACAGCGCCAGCACCAGAGGTGCTCTCGCCTGAGAGCGTTGGGGCCGCAGAGTTGGAGATTCCCGGCCTGATGGTCGTGACTGAACCGGGAGATCCGCTGAACGTGCGGGTTGGGCCTGGCGTTGAGCACGCAATCGTCGGCGAGCTTGCGCACCGCACCGAGGGTGTCGACGTGTCTCACTCGGTCGAAATTGACTTCACGACGCACTGGCACCTCGTCAGCATCGACGGCGAGGAGCTTGGTTGGGTGCACTCGGGGTTCCTGTACTCGCCGAGCGAAACCGCCAACTGCGTAGCCGATGCGGGCGCCCTCGCTGGATTCGCGGCATTCAAAGACGTTGACTTTGGTGATGTCGACGGCGACGGCCTCCAGGATGTGGTCCAAGCATTCCAGAACACGACCGACGACAACGACTTTGTCATTCGAGTCGACTACGGAAACGGTGGGTCTTCGATTTCCAACAGCATCGCCGGCGCATCCTTCCACCCCGCTGTCACCGGACTCTCTGGGCTAGCCAACGTCACGTTCCTTCCGACGTATCTCCAATCAGATCCAGTCGGCGACGAAATTCTCTTCGCCCTCGGCTCGGGGTCGACTACTGCCTCCTACACCGTCCTCACCCAACAGGGATGCGACATCGTGCAAACCACGGTCGACGGACAACCCGCATCATTTACCCGAGGTGCGTCGGTTTCCTACTCGAGCACCTTTGGCTGCGGATTCGATGTCCATGGTGAAACGACCCTTGAGATCTATGAAGAGGTCTTCAACGATGGTCCCGATGCAAGCTTCGAATGGACATTGCGAAGTGGACAGTTGGCGGGCACGCAATGGCTCTTGTCCGCAGAAACGACCGGCACGTTCTTGGCCGGCGAGGATGCTGTCTTCAGTACCGATCCCACCACGTGCGGGTTCGATCTGTAACCCGCAGCTGGTGCAGTGCGGGAACGCAGCCGCACGGTGCTCTAGCCTGACGCCATGAAGAACTGGGCTGGGAATATCACCTTCGATTCCGAACATGTGGCGTCACCGAAGTCGCTCGGCGAAGCCCAGCAAATCATCGCTTCGTCGAGCAAAGTCCGGGCTCTCGGTAGTCGGCATTCGTTCTCTCGAATCGCTGACTCCGAGACAATCCTCGACACGTCAAAGTTGCCAGAGTTCGTCGAGTTCAACGCCGACCGAACGAGTGTGCGGGTCAACGGATCGATGACCTATGGCCGCCTCGCCGAACTCATTGCCCCAGTTGGCTTGGCCCTCTCAAACTTTGCCTCGTTGCCGCACATCTCGGTCGCGGGAGCGGTCGCCACCGGCACGCACGGATCTGGCAGTTCCAACCAGAACTTGGCTGCAGCCGTCGGTGCCGTCCAGCTGATCACCGGCACAGGCGAGATGATCGAACTTGCCCGTGGCGACGACACCTTCGACGGCGCAGTGGTGTCACTCGGGGCGCTTGGGCTCGTGACGTCGGTGTCCATCGACGTGGAACCAGCGTTCATGGTCTCCCAAACGGTCTATGACTCCATGTCGATCGACGCGTTGATCGACGATTTCGATTCGCTGTTCGATTCGGCCTACAGCGTGAGTGCCTTCACCCGTTGGCATTCGATCGAACAGCTGTGGGTCAAGGAGCGGGCGACGAACCCCACGACAGCGCAAGCCGCTTCGGCGTTCGACGGTTTGGAGCCGGCCGGCGAAAAGCGTCACCCGATTCGCGAGCTCGGTGCCGAGGCGTGCACCGATCAGCTCGGAGTCCCCGGTCCTGCGGTCGACCGGCTGCCGCACTTCAAGCTGGAGTTCACGCCAAGTGCGGGTGATGAAATCCAATCCGAGTTCTTCGTCGATCGGCGCAACGCTGCTGACGCGATTCGTTCGGTGGCGGCCGTCGAGCCCGATATTGCCGAGGCGTTGATGGTCAGTGAGCTTCGGACCGTTCGTGGTGACAGCCAGTGGATGAGTCCACACGTTGGACGTGACTCGCTCGCGATGCACTTCACCTGGAACCCTGACCAACAGCTCGCAGAAGACGCGGCACGACGTGTCGCCGAGGCTCTCGGGCCGCTCGAACCACGCGCTCACTGGGGCAAGGTCTTCGATCCGGCCATGTTCGACATAAGCCAGTATGTGCAGCGACCACAGTTCATCGAGCTCGTCGAGCCGCTCGACGAGAACCGCACCTTCACCAACGACTGGTTCGACACGATTATCGGCTGATGGAGCGCGTGCTTAGGTTGCAATGACTCCTTCGATGTCCCACAGGTCGGTCCATGATTGGCCGTCCTTCCAGAGGAATACTTGCCCCTTGATCATTCGGCAGTCCCGGTCGAGAGCAACGAGTGTCGCTCGCTCGTCGGCGGTGAGCGGGTCCGCGGTCGCCGCGGCAAGGTTCGCGGCCAGGTTGCGTTCCGATGTGGAGAATGGAATCGGCGTGTGCCCCTGATCGATCGCCCACATCAGACAGATCGCAGCCGGATGGACGCCACGAGCCTCAGCAATGGCACGGATGCCACGATCGTCGATGGGGGAGGTGTCGTCTGGAGTGCGGTCGCGTTCGGGTCGGTTCGGTGAGCCCAGCGGACAGAAACCAATGGGTTCGATCGACCGCTCGCGCAGGTACGACGTGAAGGCGGTCTGTTGGAAGTGGGGATGGAGTTCCATCTGGTTCACCGAAGGCGTGATCGTCATGTCTGCGAGCACAGCGTCGAACTTCGCCGGGGTCATATTTGAGGTCCCAATGTGGCGCACGAGCCCCCGCTCGACCAACGACTCCATCTGCGCCCATGTCTCTAGGTAAGCCTCGGCGTTGAACGCGACAGCTTGTGGGTTTCGCTCATCGACGTTCGCGTGCGCGGCGTGCGAATTGGGAAACGGCCAGTGAACGAGGAAGTTGTCGAGATAGTCGATCCTGAGATCGCGCAACGTCTGCTCGCACGATTCACCAACCGCGTGGTGTGCATCGTTCCAGACCTTCGAGCTGATCCAGAGTTCGTCACGCGCTATTGCGGTGGAACCGAGTACCGCGCCGATCTCGGCTTCATTGCCATAGACCGACGCACAGTCGATGTGTCGATACCCGAGGTCGAGGCCCAGACGCACAGCGTTTGCCACCGTCGCGGGATCGACGTGGTCAGAGCCAAACGTCCCAAGCCCAATTCCGGGCATCTTCGCGCCCGAAGACAACGTTCGCATTGGAATGTTTGCAGCGTGCTGTGCCATGACGGCGAAGCCTAGCGGCCGCCAAATATGCATGAATATGCATTCTCATGAATAACCCGCTAACCTGCTGCGAATGTCTTCTCAAACGAACGGCACCGCTTCGCCCAAACGTGTGGGCGTGGTTGGAGCGTCAGGTTACACCGGCACAGAGCTGCTTCGGTTAATCCACGGCCACCCCGGGTTGGAGCTCGCCGCGGCCACGGGCGACTCCAAAGCGGGAACAAAGATCGCCGACCTCTACCCGAGCTTGGCGGCGGCGTATGGTGACCGGCAGTACGAAGCGTTCACCCCCGAGCTCATCGATGGTCTCGACCTCGTTTTTGTCGGTCTGCCTCACGGCATTTCGATGTCGGTCGTTCCCCACATGAGGGGCAGGGTCGGTCACATTGTGGACCTCGGTTCGGACTTCCGGCTCCACGACAAGACGCTGTACCCGGAGTGGTACAAGGCGGAGCACACCGCCCCCGAGCTCCTCGACGAGTTCGTGTACGGGCTACCCGAGTTGTTCCGCGACAAGATTTCGGGCGCCGAACTCATCGCTGCGACCGGATGCAACGCTGGAGCGTCAATCTTTGCGCTCGCCCCGCTCCTCGAAGCCGGAGCGATCGAAGGAGATGGCATCATCATCAACCTGATCACCGGAGTGAGCGGTGCTGGCCGTCCGCCGAAGGAGAACACGACGTTCTGCACGGTCGACGAGAACGTCACCGCGTACGCCCTGTTGTCGCACCGACATACTCCCGAGATCGAACAGGCGCTTCACGAGCGGACGGGAGTCGAGGCAAACGTGCTCTTTACCCCGCACCTCGCACCGATGAACCGAGGCATTATCTCGACGTGTTACGGCCGTCCGGCACAGGACGGTCTCACGAGCGACGATGCGCTCCAGATTCTCGCCGATTTCTACGCCGACGAACCGTTCATGGTTGTCGATGAACGGAGTCCGTCGACCAAAGCGGTCACCGGATCAAACAGCGTGCATCTCACCGCTCGCGTCGATGAAAGAACAGGCCATGTCATGGTGATCTCGGTGCTCGACAATCTGATGAAGGGCGCATCGGGCATGGCGGTACAGAACGCCAACCTGGCGCTGGGACTCGACGAAACCATGGGCCTGTCATCGATCGGCGTGTACCCATGAGCGCCCTCTCTCCGCTCGCCCCAGCGGGCTTTCCTGAACTGCCTGCGGTTGCCGGCGTGCAGCTCGCCACCTACGAAGCTGGCCTGCGCTACAAGAACCGGGCCGACCTCATGCTCGCACTCGTCGACGACGGAACCACCGTGGCGGGCGTGTTTACAAAGTCACTGTGTCCCTCTGCGCCCGTTGACTGGAGCCGCTCGATTCTCGGTAACGGAACCGCCCGGGCAGTCGTATGCAACAGCGGTAACGCCAATGCGTTCACCGGAACTGCGGGCGCAACATCGGCCAAACTCACCGCCGAAACGATCGCTTCGGCGTTCGATATCGACGCAACGGAGGTGCATCTCGCATCTACGGGCGTCATTGGCGAAACGCTTCCAGACGACCGCTTGGTCGAGGGGCTACAAAACCTCGCAACCGGCCTTGCGCCAAGCTCCAGCGCTGCCTGGGAAGCAGCGGCCAACGCAATCCGCACCACGGACACGTTCGCAAAGGGTGCGGCTGCTCAGGTCGACCTCGACGGCACGGCGGTGAACGTGGTCGGGATTGCAAAGGGGAGTGGCATGATCGCCCCCGACATGGCAACGATGCTCGGCTTTGTGTTCACCGACGCTGCCGTTAGCCCCGATCTGCTTCAAACGATGCTGACGGGCGCAGCAACTGCGTCATATAACCGCATTACGGTCGATTCCGATACGTCGACGAGCGACTCGGTCTGGCTCTTTGCTACAGGTGCGAGTGGCGCCGAGGTAATCACGTCGGTCGACGATCCTCGCTACGAAACGCTTTCGGAGGCTGTGAGTGCCGTCAACCTCGACCTGGCACACCAGATCGTGCGCGACGGTGAAGGTGCAACCAAGTTCGTCGAGATCACGGTTTCGGGCGCCGAGCACGACGATGCAGCTTCGATCATTGCGCTGTCGATCGCGAACTCACCGTTGGTCAAGACTGCACTCGCCGCCGAGGACGCGAACTGGGGACGCATTGTCATGGGCGTTGGCAAGGCCGGCCAGAAAGCCGACCGAGACGCACTGAAGATCTGGATCGGGGACGAGCTCGTTGCCGAGCACGGCGTTGCGGTGCCCGGCTACTCGGAGGAACGGGCGACCGAGCACCTCAAGAACGACGAGGTTCGCATCAACGTCGATGTCGGCATTGCCACAGGAACCGCAACGGTGTGGACCTGCGACCTCACCCACGGGTACATCGAAATCAACGCCGGATATCGGTCCTAAGGAATTCATGAGCGCTGAAACAACTGCCCAAGACGTTGCCGACCGGGGCTTTGAGCCAAGCCGACGCGCCCAATCACTAATTGAGGCGCTGCCCTACATCGAGCAGTTCCGAGGTGCGATCGTCGTTGTGAAGTTCGGCGGCAACGCAATGATTGACCCCGAGCTCTCCAAGACATTCGCCGAGGACATCGTGCTCCTCCGATCGGTCGGGTTAAAACCGGTCGTGGTGCACGGCGGCGGGCCACAGATCGGTGAGCTACTCAGCAAGCTCGGCAAAGAGTCTGAATTTCGCGACGGCCTTCGCGTCACCGACGCCGAAACTCTCGATGTTGCCCGCATGGTGCTCGTCGGCAAGGTCGGCCGCGACATCGTTGGCGCGATCAATGTCCACGGCGCCTATGCGGTCGGGCTATCTGGCGAAGACGGCGGCTTGATCGAAGCAACGGCGCGCAACCCCGAACTCGGCTTTGTTGGCGACATCGTCTCGGTCAACCCCAATATCGTCGAACGCCTGCTTAGCGAAGAGATGATTCCGGTCATCTCGACGATCGGCTCTGACTCGACGGGCCAGGCCTACAACATCAACGCCGACACGGTCGCAGGCGCCCTCGCCGGTGCCCTCGCAGCCGAGAAGGCGATCTATCTCACCGACGTGCCGGGCTTGCTTGCAAATGTCGACGACCCCGCTTCGCTCATCGCCCAGGCGACCATCCCCGAGCTGCGAGCACTCATCGACGACGGAACGATCGCCGGAGGGATGATCCCGAAGGTCACGGCCTGCATCGAAGCCGTCGAGTCGGGAGCCAACGCTGCGCACATGCTCGACGGGCGAGTTCCACACGTCCTGCTGCTCGAACTCTTCACCGATGCGGGTATTGGAACCAAGATCACTGCGGCCAGAGATGGCGGAGAGAAGTCATGACGAACGCAACGCACACTGAAGCCGTGAACGCTGGACCGGCGCTTAGCTTCTGTCCGATGATGTCCAACTACGGCGCACCTTCGCTGACGCTCGTCAAAGGCGAAGGCACCGAGGTCTGGGACAACCAGGGCCGCCGGTACCTCGACTTTCTCTGCGGCCTCGCAGTCACGAGCCTGGGACACAGTCACCCGGTCGTGACCGAAGCGATCGCCGAACAAGCCGGCACGCTCATGCACGTGAGCAACCTCTACAACACGCTCCCCGGACCAGAAGTCGCGATTACCCTTGATCGGCTGCTTCAAACGTTCAGCAGCGCTGCGGTCGGACGGGCCGCCGACGCAACCGCCATGGATGCAGGAAGCGCTGCGGCTGCGAGCGCTACCGGAGCCTCATCATCGGGTCCGTCGGGCGCCGCCCCGACCGTGGTGACGGAGTCACCGCGCAGTCAACGGGGCCAGGTTTTGTTTCAAAACTCGGGGGCCGAGGCGAACGAAGCTGCGATCAAGTTGGCTCGAAAGGTCAACGGCCGTGGTCGCCACGTGGTCCTGTCCGCGCTTCGCAGCTTCCATGGCCGGACGCTCGCCACGCTGCACGCAACTGGCCAACCCGAGAAGCACGAAGCGTTCGCGCCGCTGCCCGAGGGCTTTCGCCACGCGGCCTACAACGACGTCGACGCTATGGAAGCCGCGCTCGATCCGACAGTCGGTGCAATCATGGTCGAAGCAATCCAGGGCGAGGGTGGCGTCAACACCCCCGATGCCGGCTACTTGCGCGACCTCCGAGCGCTCTGCGACGATCGCCAGCTGCTGCTCATCCTCGATGAGATTCAGACCGGCGTTGCGCGCACTGGCGAATGGTTTGCCTACCAACACGAAGGTGTCATGCCCGACATCGTCACGATGGCCAAGGGGCTCGGGAACGGCATGCCGATCGGCGCCGTGTGGGCCAAGCGTGAATACTCCGAAGCCATCAAGCCGGGTGACCACGGATCGACCTTTGCCGGCGGCCCGCTCGCGGCAGCGGCAGCACGAGCAACGCTTGCGGTCATGGAACAGATGAATGCACCCCACGTCGCCACCGAAAAGGGCGCCGAACTCACCGCTGCGCTCCTGGCGCTCGACGGCGTCGACAGCGTCCGCGGCAAAGGCATGTTGCTCGCCGCCGAGCTGAACGAAGACGGCCTCCGTGGGCGCACCGGGCCAGAAGTGTCGGCCGCGATTGCGGCCCACGGGGTTCTCACCAACGGCGTCACGAAGACATCGATTCGTTTCGCGCCGCCGCTCACGGTGTCGTCGGGCGAGATCGAAGAAGCCATTCGCAAGATCGACGCTGCTCTGAAAGGGGCGATCGCATGAGACATCTTCTCGAAATCGACGACCTCACCGTCGACGAACTCCAACACGTGCTGGCCCTGGCCCAAAGCCCTTCACCGCCGCAGGTATTGGCGGGTAAGGGCATGGCGCTCGTATTCGAAAAGCCGAGCTTGCGAACCCGCAACAGCATGGAGATGGCCGTCTTTCAACTTGGCGGACTCCCCGTGTATATCCAAGGCGACGAGATCGGTCTCGACACGCGCGAATCGGTCGAGGACGTCACCAACACGTTGGCTGGCTTTCACGCAGCGATCGGTGCTCGCGTCTTTGAACACAGCAAGGTCGAACGGATGGCTGCGGTCGATCGAATCCCGATCGTCAACCTGCTCAGCGATGCCGCTCACCCAATGCAGGCGCTCGCCGACATGCTGACCATCATCGAAGAGTTCGGCTCGGTCGAGGGGCGCATCGTCTCCTACATCGGCGATTCGAACAACGTGACTCGATCGCTCGGCCTGGCCGTTGGCATGCTCGGCGGTATCTTCCGGATCGCGTCGCCGACGGACTACTCGTTCGGCGAAGATGACCTTGCCATGTTGAGGTCAACCGGGGGAGTGGTCGAGACCATGACGGACCCCTACGAAGCAGTCGACGGATGCGACGTTGTCTACAGCGACGTGTTCACCTCGATGGGCCAAGAAGCCGAGACCGAAATTCGCCTCAAGGCCTTTGCCGATTACCAAATCAACGAAGCGCTGATGGCCGCGGCGGGAGACGCCGTGTTCTTGCACTGCCTTCCAGCACACCGCGGCGAAGAGGTCACGAGCGGCGTCGTCGACAGCCCGGCGAGCAGAGTATGGAAGCTCGCCGAGAACCGCATGCACGCCGCCCGCGGCTATCTCGCGTTTGCGCTCGGGGGCGATGCGTAATGTCGCTCGATCTACTTCCCGCTTCGCTCCCGGCAATCGCCCATTCGCTTCGCTCGGTGGGCTCTGCGGACTGCCGGAGGCCGCGAGCCGTTCGTCGTCCCTCCTCACTCCCGGGAAGGAGTTGCCGTTATGTCAAAAACATCTAGGCAGCATCGGATTGTGCAGTTGCTTGGGGATGTGGCGGTGACCTCCCAGACGCAGTTGGTTGAGCTGTTGCAGGCCGAGAACATTGAAGCGACTCAAGCCACGGTTTCGCGAGATCTTGAAGACATCGGCGCGATCAAGGTTCGGATTCCCGGCGGCGACCTTGTCTATGGACTGCCTGAACACACCAACGAACACGTGGCGCCTCCCGATCACCTTCGGCGCGTGTTGACCGACTGGGTGGCCGAGGTGGCGTACTCCCACAACATCGTTATCGTCCGAACACCTCCCGGCTCAGCCCACGTCGTCGCTTCAGCCCTCGACCGCTCAGGTGTCGACGGAGTGCTCGGCACCGTCGCAGGCGACGATTCGATCATGATCGTCGCATCAGAAGACACCACCGGCAAAGACCTTGCCGCTCAACTATCAGACCTCGCAGGAATCTAGGAGAACACCCAACCCATGTCAGCAAACCAATCCATCGACAAGGTCGTCCTCGCCTACTCGGGCGGGCTCGACACTTCGATCATCCTCAAATGGCTACAAGAGACCTACGACTGTGAAGTCGTCACGTTCACCGCTGATCTCGGGCAGGGCGAAGAGGTCGAACCAGCTCGTACGAAGGCGCTCGAGATGGGCGTTCCCGCCGAGCAGATCTATATCGACGACCTCCGTGAAGAGTTCGTGCGCGACTTCGTCTTCCCAATGTTTCGAGCGAACACGATCTATGAGGGCGAGTACCTCCTCGGAACGTCAATCGCCCGGCCACTGATCGCGAAGCGGCTCGTGGAAATCGCAGTCGAGCAGAACGCCGACGCAATCAGCCATGGCGCCACTGGCAAAGGTAACGATCAGGTCCGTTTCGAGCTCGGAGCGTATGCGCTCAAGCCTGACATCAAGGTGATTGCGCCATGGCGCGACTGGGATCTCGGTTCTCGTGAATCGCTCATGGCCTATGCCGCCGAGCACCAGATTCCGATCGAGATGAAGCGCGGCAACGAGTCGCCGTTCTCGATGGATGCGAACTTGTTGCACATCAGCTTTGAAGGGGGCCCGCTCGAAAACCCATGGACCGAGCCGCCAGAAGAGATGTGGCGCTGGTCGGTCAGCCCGGAGGCTGCTCCAGACACTCCGACCTACATCGAACTGACCTACGAGGCGGGCGACATCACCGCCATCGATGGTGTTGCGATGTCGCCGGCGACGGTGCTGGCCGAGCTCAACCGTCTCGGTGGCGACAATGGCATTGGTCGCCTCGACATTGTTGAGAATCGCTTTGTTGGTATGAAGAGCCGTGGGGCCTACGAGACGCCGGGGGGCACGATCATGATGCGTGCACACCGTGCGATCGAGTCGATTTGCCTCGACCGTGAAGTTGCGCACCTGAAAGACGAGCTCATGCCTCGCTACGCGAAGCTCATCTACAACGGCTTCTGGTTTAGCCCCGAGCGCGAGATGCTCCAGACAGCGATCGATCACAGCCAGGCTGCGGTGAGCGGCGTGGTTCGTCTCAAGTTGTACAAGGGCAATATCACCGTCGTTGGTCGAAAGAGCGATAACTCGTTGTTCGACGAGAAGATCGCCACGTTCGAAGAAGACGACGGCGCATATGACCAGTCCGATGCCGAAGGCTTCATCAAGCTCAACGCCCTCCGCCTCCGCACCCTCGCCAGCAAGAGAGGCTGAGAACGGTGCCCGAGGAGAGCGAAGCGGAGCGCAGCGAACACGTTGACGACGTGGGGATGTCGGGCGGAAGTCCCGACAACAACACAGGAAACAGCGAACACGTTGACGACGTGGGGATGTCGGGCGGAAGTCCCGACAGAAAACAGCTCTGGCATGGGCGTTTCGCAGGGGGGCCATCTGAGGCCCTTCAACAGCTGAATGACAGCTTGCCGTTTGATCAGCGGATGTTCCGAGAGGACATCGCTGGTTCACGCGCACATGTCACGATGCTCGAGTCTGTCGGCATTCTTGCGGCGGCTGAGCGGGACGGCATCCTCTCCGCGCTCGACGTCGTCGAAGAAGAGATTGCCTCTGGAACGTTCGAATGGGCAGCGAGCGATGAGGACATCCATACCGCGGTCGAACGTCGGACGACAGAGCTCGAACCTGCCGGGGCAAAGATGCACACCGGCCGCAGCCGCAACGATCAAGTCGCTACCGACGTGCGCCTGTGGACGCTCCAGGCCATCGATGAGATCACCGACCTCGTGCGGGCGCTCCAGTGGACGCTGTTGAGCCAGGCCGAGGCAGCAGGGGATGCCTACCTGCCGGGGTACACGCACCTGCAGCAAGCACAACCGGTAGCGCTCGCGCACCATCTTTTGGCGCACGGGTGGATGCTCAACCGAGATGTCGACCGCTTGGCCGATGCCCGCCGTCGCACCGATGTGTCGGTGCTCGGTGCTGGAGCGCTTGCCGGGTCATCGTTGCCGCTCGACCCGTCGATTTCTCAGAAGGAACTTGGTTTCAGTGGATTGTTCGACAACAGCCTCGATGCGGTTGCCGATCGGGATTTCGTAGCTGACACGCTCTATGCACTGACGATGATCGGCGTGCACCTCAGTCGTATTGGCGAGGAGCTCATCATTTGGGCGAGCACCGAGTTTGGGTTTGTCACGCTCGATGATGCCTTCAGCACCGGTTCGTCGATGATGCCGCAAAAGAAGAACCCCGACATTGCCGAACTCGCTCGCGGCAAGGGCGGTCGTCTGATTGGAAACCTCACCGGTTTTCTCGCGAGCGTTAAGGGTTTGCCGCTCACCTACAACAAGGACATGCAAGAAGACAAAGAGCCGCTGTTCGACGCTGTAGACACGGTACGGCTCACGTTGTTGGCGCTCGACGGCATGATTTCGACGACGACGTTCAACACCGAGCGAATGGCCGAGCAAGCCAACTCGCCGTACGCGGCAGCGACCGATCTCGCCGAGTACCTCGTCGCGAACGGGATGGCGTTCCGCGACGCCCACGCCGTCGTCGGCGAACACGTCCGCCACGCGCTCGAAGGGCAGGGAACTCTCGTTGATCTGGTGTCAGCCGACGAAAGGTTGGGTGAAGAGGCCGCAGCGATCCTGCAGCCGGGAGTATCGGTCACCCGACGAACCACCCACGGCGGCGGCAGCCCAGAAGCGGTCGCTGCACAGCTCGAACGCTTCCGAACGGCGATCTCCTAGGAAATCTGTGGTCTGTAGGCAGCAACATTACGGCTGGGAGACCACAGATTCTGAGGTTTATAGGTTCTGTGGTCTGTAGGCAGCAACATTACGGCGGGGAGACCACAGATTCTTGAGTGGAATGAGCGGTTAGCTGGATCGTCGGCGACCTGTGAAGTAGCCGCTGAGAACCAAGGCGAGCGCGGCGAGGGCGATTGCCAATCCAATCAATAGACCAGAAGAGCCCGAATCTTCATCGATGACCGGGGCGGCGACATCATCTTGTGACCCTTGCGCGTCCGTGTCTTGTGACCCTTGCGCGTCCGTGTCTTGTGACCCTTGCGCGTCCGTGTCTTGTGAATCTTGCGCGTCAGGTTCTTCTGGCTGGGAGACCGCAGCGGTGTCGCTTTCGGCTCCTGGTGTGAACGCAACGACTTGGCCGGTCTCGTTGGTGGGATCGATCGCGTCGCCGGCACCGCCGCCGAAGATCGATTCGATGAGGCCCCCACCTCCGCCGTCGCGCTCGCAACTGTAGAGCCCGTCGAGTCCGGTGGCATCGCGAATGTTCGACACGTCGCCGAGGGTCTCGTCGAAACCAAAGGTTGGGTCGGCGGTCATCTCCTCTGGGTCGATGTAGGTATTGAGCCGCGTGAGGTACGGCGCTGCTTCTGCCTCGCCAGCGAGCCACGGGTGTGTGAAGGTCGATTGATCGACGGGCTGTGCGTACTCGGTGATGAATGCATGACCGTCGAGCGCGTTTGCCCGTTCTTGGACAAGGAACTGGTAGTCCTGGCCGCCGAATGGGAAGAAGGTGATCTCCTCGGTCGCGATCTCCATCTCGGCGAAGTTGAGCGGCACGGCGCGGTGCTCGCCGAAGATCCATACCCAGATTGGCATGTTTGGCTGGGCTGCGACTGCGGTCAGCTGGAGCGGGATCATTGGCTCGGTGCCGCCGTAGGTAATCTCGATTGGTTGGATCGAGTCCGACGTCTCGCCATCGAGGAGCCGCATCGCAACGAAGGCGAACTGTTGCTCGACATAGATGTTGATGAGCGGTTCCATTTCGGGCGTGACCTGATAGTTCGTGTCTCGTAGCCAGTCGATGAGGGCGGTTGGGTTTTCCGAACCGATCACGTCGAAGCCGAAGGGCCCAACCTCGCCACTGGCGAATATTTCTACGTCAGACTCTGACTCAAAGCTCTCTGCTACGGCGGCGGTTGCGAGATCGTCCTGGGCGCATTGGGGCAGCTCCGGAGCAATGAACTGCACATCGGTGAGCTGATGTAGTTCGTCGAATACGGCTTGGCCGTCGTCGGGTACGGCGAGGTCATCTGCGGTGATCGCTTCGGGGATCGGAAGGATCCACGAGAAGTCTGCGGCCTCGCCCTGATATTGAATTTCGATCAGCGTGGTGATGGTCTCGTCATCGTTGACCGTGTAGACAATTCGCTCGCCGGTCTGGTCCACCGGGTCGTTCTGGCAGAAAAACCCGCCGCACGCTGCGGCCGCTCCAGACCACGCAATGACGAGGGTGCATGCCGCACCGAGAATGAATAGCGCCTTTTTGAACATTGGTCGTTACCTCCGCCGAGTCTCGTTCCCATCGGCATAGCTATCCCGTATATGAGTTGATACGACAGCGACCGGCATCTGGTTCCCACAGATTCTGCAGGTGGGTCCGGTGGGGCTTGCAGTGGTGGTACGTTCCGCTTCATGTCTCGTGGAGGAGTAGTTGCGCTGATCGCGGCCGTTTCGGTCATGGCAGCGGCATGTACTTCCGATGCTGCTTCCCCCGCATCCTCAACTGGCGCAACATCTCCAATTGGGTCATTCGAGGTCGACGACACCGCACTCGTCTGGGGCGGGCGTTCGATCGAGGAAACAATCAGCGTCCTTCGCGACGTGACCGGCCCTACGAGTGACGTCGATGCAACCGTGGGCGTCGTCGGGCCTATCGTTTCGCTGCCCAAACTTCCCGAGGCTTCGGTCGAAGGCACCGAGGTATTCGTGACATGCACGACGCCAGTGTTTGAGACGTGCGCTGAGCTAAATGTGAGAACGACCGCGTGGCTGAGCGCCTCGCTCACTGCGACCGAACTCGAGGCCGTGTTCCTATCGTCGACAAGTTTTCCGACTCTCGAAGAGGACCTCGTTTCTGGAGGTTTGCTCGAGCCGACATTCACCTCGACACCCGAAGGTGATCTCGTCGAGATCCACGCCGAACCTGACGGCGCAGTAGGCCAGTTCAAGGTCCGTCAACTGGTCGAAAGCGTTCACGATCAGGTCGACCTCGAAGCGACGGGCGATCTCATCGCTCCGTTGCTGTCCAGCGAATCTGAGCTGCGCAGCGTGTTGTTCAACATCAGAGATGGTGTGCCGACGATCGACATTGAGTTTGTAACCGCTGCAGATTCTGAGGAAGCGGCTCGCCAGCGGACGGTAGATGCGTTGCTCGCCAACTCGTGGACTGAGCAGGCCGCTGGCATGTTTGTCCGAGAGTCGGGCGACGAGTCCTTCACCGCTCAACTCACCCAAACACGATTTCGCGAACAAATGCTTGAGGAACGGCTGACGATCACTGCCGGCCTCAAATAGTTTGCCGTCTCCACTTGACGCCCCGCCGACCGAGAACGCAATCGTGTCGCATCACGGTGCTACCTTCTAGTTCATGCGTGAGTACAAACGGTTTGCCGTCGACGATCCTGCGCTCGTTGGAACCTCCGAGCCACGGGCAGCGTGGCATCACGTTGCGCCGATACAAGTGCCCGAGCTCTCCGACATGCGTCGCAAGTTCTTCGAACTCACTGCGCTCGAACCAGGAGCGCTCGATCGCTCCACAACACCAGGACACCTCACGGGTTCGGCGGTGGTATTCAACGCCGACGCCACCGAGACCCTGTTGCTGTTTCACACCAAACTTCAGCGCTGGCTACAGCCCGGCGGACACGCCGATGGCGAAGCAAACCTCGCTCGCGTGGCGCTCAAAGAAGCAACAGAAGAGACAGGCATCAAGGGTCTCGAGATCGTCGACCCGGCGATCGATATCGACATTCATAACGTTGCTCCGGAAGGCGCTGACCCGATCTGGCACTATGACGTCCGGTTCGTGGTGATGGCGCCGAAGGGCGCACAACCCGTCGGTAACCACGAAAGCCAAGACATTCGCTGGGTCAGCCTCGACGACCTCGACGAGTACGACCTAGACGAGGGCCACCACCGTATGATCACCGCCGGCCGAGCGGTAGCCGACCTACTACTAACCGAAAACGCCTAGCGGATGCAGCGGTGGCGCTCGGTGGCAGCGTTGCTCGCGATATCGGTATTTGCCGCTGCGTGCACGTCCGAGCCGCCGGCCACAATCGGGTCGATCGAGGTTGATCGGGTCGATCGAGGTTGATCGGTCGGCGCTGGTCTGGGGCGAACAGTCGCTCGAAGAGACTTTCGCTGTCTTGACCGAGTTGCAAGGGCCGACCGACGACCTCAACGCCGTCGTTGCCCGAGTAGGGCCATTCGTTGAGCTCCCGGATTTTCCGGACGTGACGGTCGAGGGCGTGGATATTGACCTCCCAAGTGCGGTGACCGTTTGGTTCACGACCTCGCTGAGCCCTTCGGACATTCAATCGCAGTTAATGGCGTCACCGAACTTCCCGTCGCTGGAAGCCGATCTTGGCTCGGAGGGACTCGACCAGGCGTTCACCACAACGTCGACTGGAGCCCTTGCGAGGATCGTCGTGGAGTCTGAGGGCGACCGAAGTCTGGTCGAGATCCTGCACGCCGCTGACGTGATCGAAGGCGAGTTCGACTTTGAGAGCGGAACCCGGGCGTGGACGCCGTTGATCTCGCCCGACGCCACGATGCCAAACGTGTTGCTCAGCACCCGAGGCAGTATTTCAGCGTTCATAGTGATGTTTAATACGCCCGGAGCGAC
>CALHXU010000178.1 GCA_938040365.1 uncultured Acidimicrobiales bacterium | reverse complement strand
AACTGGTTCCATTCGAGCTTGTGAGCGAAGTCGATGAACATTGCTTGGTCGCGTTGCATCGCGGCGAACACACGAATGTTCTCGGTCTTGCGCAAATGATTCACGTGACGGGGCGAGATGTCGCCCTGCAACATTGCCTGCTCCAACACCGCGAACCCGGACGTCCACAGGCCGAGCCGTAAATGAGCGCGCACAACTTCGGGGTCACAGTGGGTGCGAGACGCCACATACTGCGCCATGGTGCGCTGTTTACCGAGTAACGCCACGCCAGCACGTTCAGCCTCAGCAACAGATGTCGCCATTACTGCATCGAGGCGATCGCGAGCAGCTAGGAGCCGCAGGCACCGTTCGCCCAGATCTTCGCGGCTGCGACTCGGAAGGAAATCTGAAGTGAGTTGGTCGAGCACGGAATCGAGCACATCGAGCGGGTTCGCTCCATCGATCAATCCGGTGCTGTCCATGCCTACTAGCGTATCGAACGTATGTTCTATTGCCACACTGAAAGCGCACATAAATCAATGTTTTTCCCTCGGCTCCGAGACTTCCGAATTTTGAAGAGCCTTGATGCTCGGAGCAGCATCAGTCATCAAAATTCGAGAACGGTAACGGAGGGTCGGACCCCGGAATACCGTTTGTTGAGGGTGGCATCGGTGGAGGTTTGTTCCTCAGAGTTTGATCTCGTACAGCGATGCGATTTCTGGCCGTTCACCTACCCTGAAGTGAAATGACTACAGCGACTGTTGACGCCACGAAGACTTCGACGACCGTTATGGAACTCTGGATCTTTCGCGCTGTTTGGCTGGTGCTCCCCTTCACCGCCGGGCCCTTGCTTTCTCGGGCCCTCGAAGGAAGCGACCGTGCGCTCGAACTCGGTGGCACGATCGCGCTTTGGGTTGGCTGGGCGGCGCTACTGATCGCATCGATGGTCCCCCGGACCGAGACGCTTACGGCTGCCCGGATCGTCGCACCGGCCAGCCTCGCTGCGGTGATCGTCGCCGTGATCAGCCTCCTCTCCGACGGCACGGTCGATGCAGTTCTGATCCTCGCGATCGTGAGCACGGCAGCAGCGGCGATGCTTGCGTTCCGGCCGCAGGTTTCTGATGCCTTCGTCGATGGCTCGTCCTATGGCGACGAACGCCGGTTCTTACTCAGCACGCCGGGCGCAAGCTTGCTCGGGCCAGTCCAACTCGTGTGGGCGGTCATCGTCTTTGGCGCAACCGTCGGCCCGTTCCTCCTACTCGCCGAACGCTGGATCTCCGGCGGTATTGCCCTCGTCGTTGGTTGGCCGCTCGCCTTCCTCGCCGTTCCGGTCTTGCACCGGCTGTCGTTCCGATGGCTCGTCTTTGTGCCCGCCGGAATGGTCGTCCACGACAAGACGGCACTCCGAGAACCGCAGCTGTTCCGCAAAGAATCGATCACAGCCCTTGGCCCTGCGCCGGTCGACACGACCTATGAAGACCTCAGCCTCGGCGCCCCTGGCCTAGCCCTGCGGGCCGAACTCGTCGAACCCTCGAAGATCGTCCGCAACGAACGGGGCAAAGACGTCGAGCTCACCGATATCGGCGGCTTTGTCGTGAGCCCGAATCGCCCTGGCAAGGTCATCGCCGAAGCCAAAGAGCGCGGCTACGTCATCGGCTAGCCATCCCCGAAGCCAACAGATACCGCCGATGGTCAGAGTCGGCGCATAGTGCGCGGGCTTACAATCTGAGGCCATGAACAATCCCACGAAGGTCCTCGACCTCGACCGGGAGTCATGGGTCATGGCGGCGAACATTGCGGTCAAGATCGGACTCGTCGTTGTCTTCTTCATTGCGATCGTCTTCGAACCGCCCGGTGTGGTCGGCAAGGGCATGCTCTTTCGTGCGCCGATCTTCCTCGGGCCGGCCGTAGTAATCCCAATCATTGCCAAGGTGCGTGGGTGGGATCCGTATCCACACGCCGCCGACGCATTGCTGTCGGCACCCTTCTTCCTCGACACGCTTGCGAACGTGCTCGGGTTCTACGAGTCGTTTCTACTCACCGATGACGTCTTGCACCTGACCAACTGGGTGCTGCTCGTGTCGGCAATCGCCGCATTTCGATTCCGCAACGTCTTTGACGGCACCGGATGGATCGCCCTCGGCTACGGCCTCGGTGGCTTGCTGATCATCTGGTGGGAAATTGCCGAGTGGTTTATCTCGACCGAAGGCCCATTCCTCGGCGGCGAAGGCCTCGAACTCGGCTACAGCGACACCGTCGGCGATCTGTTCTTGTCGTCGACCGGCGGCTTGATCGGGGCGGTCGTCGCCTTGAAATTGCTCGGCCCCAAAGCCAAGGTCGAAGAGCGCATCGCTACCCCGGCGTAAGAGCGCTTCGCTCTCGACTAGCCGCGAAGCGCTTCAGCGAATGGAGCCAACCGCGACGCGTCGACTGGACCGCGCATCGACCACACAACAATGTCGACACCCGCCGCAAAAAACGATTCCGCCTTGTCGGCGAGCACTGCCGGTTCGCTTTCAGCGTCGAAGCCGAGGTGAACCGATCGGGTGATCTCCGCGCTGTCTCGACCGACCGTGTCGCAGTGCTCTCGAAGAACAGCGTCGAGTTCGAGCCAATTCGCTGGGGCATCGGGGAACGTCATGTCCCATTGGTCGGCGAACTTCGCGACCGTGCGCAGCGTCCGAACCTTCCCCTTGCCACCAATGATGATCGGGAGCTTTTCTTGGACGGGCTTCGGTTCACACCAGGCGTCGGTGAGCGTGAAGAACCTTCCCGAGTGAGTGGTCGTCTTGTTCTCGAGTAACGACCGGATCACTTCCACCCCTTCCTCGAGGCGATCACTGCGATCGCGAAGCTCACCCAAGGAAATTCCGTAGGCATCGGATTCTTGGAAGTTCCATCCAGCGCCTAAGCCGAGTTCGAAACGGCCGTTCGAGAGATGATCGAGCGTCGCTGCCATGTTTGCGACGACAGCCGGGTGGTGATGGTGGATGCCGTTAACCATTGCACCGATGCGAATGCGGTTCGTGGCTTGGGCGAGAGCGCCAAGCATTGTCCAACCCTCGAGGTTCGGACCATCGAACGGTTCAGCGAGTGGGTAGAAGTGGTCCCAATTCCATGCGGATTCGAACACGTCGATCTGGTCGGCCTCCTGCCATACAGCGAGAAACTCTGCCCAGGTTGCGTGATGTGGAGGTGTCTTGATTGCGTGTCGTCCCATCTGATCTCCTTCTGCCTGGACAAGTAGGGACTGTCCCTAACTGTTCACTCGTCGATCCACTCGACGCCCATGGCGGCGATCTTGTCGCGGAGGCCATAGAAGTCGAGGCCCAGCTCTCCCGCTTCGAGCTTTGCACGAGTGGCGGCTTCTTTGTCGAGGCGTTCGTTCGACTTCTCGAGAGCAAATTCCGCCTCGGCGCGCTCGACGACGACCACGCCATCGTCGTCGGCACAGATGATGTCGCCTGGTGTGATGATCGTGCCGTCGATCGAGATCGGCACGTTCACCGAACCGGGTGTGTTCTTGACGGTGCCCTGGCACGAGACGTGGCGAGTCCAAACGGGGAAGCCCATCTCGCGGAGGTCCTGGGTGTCACGCACTGCAGCGTCCATCACAAGACCGCGAACACCGCGGGTCATGAGCGACGTGGCGAGTAGGTCGCCGAACATGCCGTGCGTCGATGGTGCGGTGGTGGTAACGACGAGGATGTCGCCCTCTTGGCAAACCTCGACCGCGGCATGGATCATGCCGTTGTCGCCCGGGTGACTCAAGACCGTGACCGCGGTGCCGGCGACCTTCACATTCTGTTGGATTGGCTTTAACTCGGGGCCGATGTAGCCGCGACGCCCAATCGCCTCGTGCACCGTGGCGGTGCCGATGGGAGCGAGCCCGTCAACGATGTCGAGCGGCGCCCGTTCGATATTCTTGCGCACTACATGTTTCATGAACGACTCCATTTCCGCGGGGGAGTTTTCGCACAGCGAAAACTCCGTAAGTGAGCGAAGCGAACGGCTCTCATGATGCGTCCAATCGTGGGTAGACCTTCAAGATGTTGTCCTCGAACACCATCTGCTTCTGCGCATCGTCGAGCGTCGAGTTGTCGATGTAGACCTTGGTGTCGTCCCAGTACTTGCCGGTTTCTGCGTTGATGCCCCGCACAGCGCCAACCATTTCAGACGCGAAGAGGATGTTCTCGGTTGGCACGACGTCGAGCAGTAGGTCGATCCCCGGCTGGTGGTACACACACGTATCGAAATACATGTGGTCGAGCAGACCGTCGAAGTCCCATCCCTTGTCTTGGGCCATGCCCTTAAAGCGCCCCCAGTGGTAGGGCACTGCTCCCCCGCCGTGCGGGATGACGAAGCGGAGATTCGGGAAGTCGTTCATAAAGCCCGACGTCAGCGCCTGCATCCACGCGGTTGTGTCGGCACCCAAGTAATGCGAGCCAGTCGAGAAGAAGTGATCGTTGCACGATGCCGACACGTGGATCATCGCCGGAACGTCCAGCTCACACATCGTTTCCCATAGGGGCCACCAGTACTCATCCCACAGCGGTGGGGTGTCATTCCAGAATCCCCCCGACGGGTCGGGATTCACGTTGCACCCAACAAAGCCCATCTCCTCGACACATCGACGGAGCTCGACTACCGAGTTGTCGATGCTGGTGCCTGGAGATTGCGGAAGCTGACACCCGGGAGCGAAGTTGTCGGGAAACAGATCACACACGCGTCGAATCAGCTCGTTCTGGTGTTGTGACCAGTACTTGGACGTGTGCTCGTTACCCACGTGATGTGCCATCCACGACGCTCGGGGCGAGAAGATGGTGAGGTCGGCGCCGCGTTCACGCTGCAGTTTGAGTTGGTTGAGCTCGATGCTCTCGACGATCTCGTCATCACAGACGTTGATGGTTCCCTTCTCGCCAACGAATGCAGGGTCAGCTTCGACCGCACCCTTTTGGGCTTCACGCCAATCGGTGACGCCTTGCGGGAACGTGGTGTAGTGACCGTGACAGTCGATGATGCGAGACATCTAAACTCCGTTAGCCGTCGAGTTGTTGTTCGAGATCGTGGAGCGCTTCGTAACACGCCATGACCTGGTGCACCGAGCTGTTCGGCTCGCGGCCCTCACGAATGGCAGAGATGAATTCGCGGTCCTGGAGTTCGATGCCGTTCATGCTGACGTCGACGTTTGATACATCGATGACTTCGTCGCGTCCGGTGATGAGGTCGTCGTAGCGGGCGAGGTAGGTGCCGGTGTCACCGATGTAGCGGAAGAACGTTCCGAACGGACCGTCGTTGTTGAACGACAGCGACAGCGTGAGGATTTGTCCGCTTTCAGTCTTCATCTGGATCGACATGTCCATCGCAATGCCGAGCTCGGGATGGTGCGGGCCCTCCATGACGTTAGCGGCGACGATCTTCTCGCCCGTTTGATATTGGAAGAGGTCGACGGTGTGTGCAGCGTGGTGCCAGAGCAGGTGGTCGGTCCAACTGCGTGGTTCGCCCTTGGCGTTCGAGTTCGTGCGGCGCCAAAAGAAGGTCTGCACGTCCATTTGCTGGATGGTGTACTCCCCCGCCTGGATCTTGTTGTGCACCCATTGATGTGAGGGGTTGAAGCGGCGGGTGTGGCCAACCATACACACGAGGCCCGTGCGTTCTTGGGTGGCGAGGACGGCTTTGGCGTCGGCGAGCGAGTCGGCGAGCGGGATCTCGACTTCGACGTGCTTACCCGCTTCCATGCACGCAATCGCTTGGGCCGCGTGCATCTGCGTTGGGGTGGCGAGGATGACAGCGTCGATGTCGTCGTGAGTCAACACCTCTTCGAGGTCGGTACACCAATGCGCAATGCCGTGCTCGGCCGCGTACGCCTCGGTGCGATCAGGGGTACGTCCGAACACCGACACGACCTCAACGTCGTCGATGTTGTTGAGTCCGTCGAGATGTTTAGTGGCAAATGCGCCAGTTCCACCGAGTGCGATCTTCATAGGTGACCAACCTTTGCTTACTTCTGTCGCTCGACAAAACGAGCGGCGGGGACGCCCCACCTTGGCGACACTAGTCGAACGGCAGAATGTTAACAATCCTGTAGACATTGCATGGACCTGTAGAGATACACTTGCCGCCATGACCAATGGGGGCCAGGTCACGCCCCACAAATGGGCCGTTCTTGTCGCAATCGGCATGTCCTACTTCATGACCGTGGTGACCTTTTCGTTCTCGGTCCTCGCGCTACGCGACATCGCCGAGGACTTCGACGTCACATTGCGCACCGTTGGTTGGGTTGTGATCATCGAGTCGTTGATCGTCGCCGCCTTGCTACTGCCGGTCGGCGGACTTTCAGACCGAGTCGGCAAACACCGAACCCTCCAGGCCGGCCTTGGCGTCTTCGGGGTAGGGCTCGTCCTCACCGGACTGTCTCCTACCTTCATCACGCTGATCGTTGCCCGCATCGTGACCGCTCTTGGCAACACACTCGTGCAATCGGTGAGCACCGGTATTCTCGTCGGAGCGTTCCCACCTGAGGAACGTGGCCTGGCGCTCGGTGGACAGACAACGGCAGTGGCGACCGGTGCTGCCGTCGGACCTCTACTCGGCGGACTTCTGCTCGATGCGCTCGATTGGAAGCTTCTGTTTATCCTGCTCGCACTCCCAACCGCACTCACGTTCCTCGTCGTGCGACGTGTACTCCAGATCGAGACCGAACGCCCTCAGCGAACCGTCGGCTTTGATACTCGAGGCGCACTTCTGGCGTCCTCGTTCATCACCATCTTGATCTTCACACTGAACGATCCGTTCGACTTCGGAATTCGTTCTCCCCTCACGATCATTGGCGGTGTACTGGCGATTGCGTTGCTGACCGCGTTCGTCCGCTGCGAATTGCGGGCCGAGCGGCCGATGCTCGATGTGAGACTCTTCCAGATTGATGACTTCCGTCGCGCCGTCGCTCTTCGCGTCCTCGGATTTATTGCATCGTCCGCGCCGCCACTTCTGATCCCAATCTTGTTGCTCAGCGTCCTCGACCAATCCACCCGCACGACCGGCGCGATCTTGGCGCTCTTTGCGGTTGGCATGACCTTCGGCGCACAGGCATCTGGGCGGCTGTACGACCGACTCGGACCACGTCTACCAATGACGCTCGGAATCACCGTGCAGATCAGTGTCCTACTGTTGCTCTCGCAGGTGAACGAAGAATCAAGCCTTACCCTCGTTGCGATTGGATCGCTCGGCAACGGCCTTGGACAGGGCCTGTGGAACGTTCCGGCAAACAGCGTCATGATGGGTGCAATGCCTGCCGATTCTCTCGGGGTCGGAGGCGCCTTCACGAACGTGACGCGAACGATTGGAAGCGTCGTTGGCCAAGCAGGCGCAACCGCTGTCGTCGCTGCGGTCATGGTCTCGCAGGGCTTCGATATCCCACTCGGCGACGTCGCCGACACCACAGGTGCCGGCGCTGCATTCGTCGACGGTTGGCGGCTGACGTTTCTCATCGGCGCCATCGTGAGCGCGCTCGCGCTGTTACTTGCCGTGACGAGTTCGCAAACCCGACGTTCCGTTGGAGCCAGCGCGTGAGTCCTACACTCGATGACATGGGCAACGGAGTGCCGTGCGTAGTGATGCGTGGCGGATCATCGAAGGGAGCGTACTTTCTCGCCGAAGACCTTCCACGCGACCCAATCGAGCGAGACGACCTGCTTCTCCGGATCATGGGCTCTCCCGACCCTCGCCAGATCGATGGCATTGGTGGAGCCCATCCCCTGACCTCAAAGGTGGCGATCGTCGGTCCGTGCGCCGACGATCGAGCCGACGTCGAATATCTCTTCCTCCAGGTCGGCGTCGACACCGACCTCGTGTCCGACCGACAGAACTGCGGCAACCTACTCGCCGGCGTTGGACCCTTCGCCTACGAACGCGGCCTTATTGGACAGTTAGGGACTGTCCCTAACTGTCCAGTTCGGATTCTGATGCTGAACACCAACACCGTTGCTACCGCCCGCTTCGCGGTGGTTGACGATGCGCCGGTGTATCACGGCGACACCACAATCTCAGGCGTTCCGGGCACCGCTTCTCCAATCCAGCTCGACTTCGACGATCTGGGCGGCGGCAGTTGCGGCGCAATGTTGCCGACGGGCAATGTTGTCGACGTGATCGACGGCATTGAGTGCACCTTGATCGACAACGGCATGCCAGTTGTGGTGATGCGGGCGGGCGACTTTGGCATCGCTGGCGACGAGACACCCGCCGAACTCGAAGCGAACGATCGCTTGCGCTCCACGCTCGAAACGATCCGACTCAAGGCCGGGCCAATGATGAACCTCGGCAACGTCACCGACACGACTGTCCCGAAGCTCACGATGGTCTCGGCACCGACCGGCGACGGACACCTGAGTACTCGAACGTTTATCCCCCATCGATGTCACGAAGCAATCGGTGTGCTGGGTGCGGTCTCGGTCGCAACCGCGGCGCTGTTGCCGGGCAGTCCGGCGAATGATCTGCTCGTCGCCCCGACAGGGACGACCGTTCGTCTCGAACACCCAACCGGGTTCTTTGACGCAACCGTGGAGGTTTCGACAACACCTGACGGCGGGATCGAGGTCGAACGAGCTGGCATCGTCCGGACCGCAAGGAAGCTGATGGACGGAACCGTATTTCCACGGACAACCCACACCGAGGAGGACTAGCCAGTGGCCACTGCAAACCCACCCCACGACTTCCCGCTCGAACGAACCGTTCCTGGCCCGCGACCCGAGGCCAGCGCTCCAATGTCGACCATTCCCCCTCCGCTGGCATGTGACGCTCACTGCCATGTCTTTGGCCCAGCCGAATCGTTCCCGTTCTCTCCCAACCGCACGTACACGCCGCCCGACTCGGGCATCGATGACTTTCTCCACCTCCAGGAGCGTCTTGGCCTCAGCCGTGCGGTGTTCGTCCAAGCCAGCTGCCATGGCACCGATAACTCGGCGATGATCGATGCAATCCAACGGGCCCCGGGTCGTTTCGCCGGCGTGGCGATGATCGACGAGTCGTTCACCGACGACGACCTCGCCCACTTGCACGCCAACAACGTGAGGGGCATCCGGTTCAACTTCGTTGCTCACCTCGGTGGCGCGCCCGATATGGACATGTTCTGGCGTCTTGTCCACCGGGTAGCGCCGATGGGCTGGCACATCGTGCTACACCTCGATGCCAAGGACTTCGCGCACTACGGCTCGATGCTCGACGACATGCCTGTGCCCTACATCATCGATCACATGGCCCGCGTTCCCGCTGCCGATGGGCTCGACCAAGAACCGCTTCGACTGCTGCTCGATCGCCTTCGCAGCGATGACAAGTGCTGGGTGAAAATTTCGTGCGCCGAACGTCTAACCGAAGGGCGAGTCGCCCCGTACGACGATGTCGTTCAAATCGCCCAAGCCGTAGTCGCTGCCGCCCCCGACCGGATTCTCTGGGGCACCGACTGGCCGCACCCAAACCTTGTCGACATGCCCGATGAAGGTGAACTACTCGACCTGCTCAGCCGAATCGTTCCGAACGGCGAGCTTCAAACTCAGATTCTTGTGGACAACCCAGAAGTGCTTTACGACTTCGACAGCTGATTGAATAGCCCCAATGGACACGATCACCACCGAGTTGAGAGATGACATACTTTCGGGGCAATTCGCGCCCGGCGATCGACTGCTCGAGATCCAATTAGCTGAGCAGTACAACTGCGGCCGTGCGGCGGTCCGATCCGCCTTGGTCGCACTAACAACCGAAGGACTGGTTGAGCGCGAGGAGAATCGCGGCGCAACTGTTCGGCGAATCTCAATCACTGAAGCCATTCAGATCACCCAAGCGCGTTCAGTCCTCGAAAGTCTGATCGCAGCACAGGCGGCCCGAGAAGCGACCAACGAAGACCACGCCGAGCTTCGCGTCATCATCGAGCAGATGCGCACAGCAGTCGGTAACGACGAAGGCAACGACTACTCAAAACTGAACGCTCTGCTGCACCGTCGATTGCGTGAGATGAGTGGCCACGAGATCGCGGCCGAACTCGTTGCAAACCTGCGCAACCGCGCTGCGCACCATCAGTACCGTCTGGCCGTGATGCCGGGCCGTTCGGCTGATTCGTTAGAACAGCACGCGGCCATCGTCGACGCCGTCGTGGCAGGAGATGAAGCGGCAGCAGCACGCGCCATGACCACACATCTCGAATCGGTGATCGAAGTTCTCCACCGATGGGGGGATGCTAACGTTCGTTAGGGTTGATGCGGGCGCAGGCGTCCCGCTCTCGCTCCTTGCCCACTAGGACCCGACAATGACGTGGCTTTCCGGCACAACAGAATTTCCACTTGACCACCTCCCGTACGGCATCTTCCAGCACGGCCCCGGCGACGGGCGGGTTTGCGTCGCGGTCGGCAATGAGATTCTCGACCTCGTAGCATGCGCTGACACGGGTTTGCTCGATTCGGTCGACCGCGAGGTTCTGCGGACACCGACCCTGAATCCACTCATCGATCTCGGACCAGATGCGTGGCAAGCACTGCGAGAAGAACTGTTGCAGTTCGTGTTGACTGCCAGCGAGCCGTCCCCTGGCCTAACGCACGACCGTGACTCGGCGCAGCTTCTGGTGCCGATCAAGGCACCGGACTACGTCGACTTCTATTCATCGATCGAACATGCGACCAACCTCGGCCGGATGTTCCGCCCCGATGGCGAGCCTCTCTTGGCGAACTGGCGCCACATCCCTATTGGCTATCACGGGCGATCTGGAACCATCGTTGCTTCCGGGACGCCAATTCAACGACCGGCTGGCCAGACCAAAGATCCGACCGCCGACGTCCCGTCGTTCGGTCCATCCAAGAAGCTCGACATCGAGCTTGAACTCGGCGCAGTGCTCTATCGAAGCAAAAAGAACGACCCCGTCTCGGTAGCCGACGCAGACCAGCACGTTTTCGGCCTCGTCCTCGTCAACGACTGGTCAGCCCGAGATATTCAGGCATGGGAGTACCAGCCACTTGGACCCTTCCTCGGCAAGTCGTTCGCGACCACGATCGGACCATGGGTTGTGCCGCTTACGTCTGCTGATCGATTCCGAGTCGACGCTCCAGAACAGTCACCCGCACCGCTCCACTATCTCGACTCTGCCGAGCGACGAAACTTCGACATTCATCTGACGGTTGCACTTCAACCGAGTGGAGCCGATTGCGCGGAGGTCATCACCACAACAACCTCTGCACTGCTCTACTGGACGTTCGCTCAGCAGATCGCCCACATGACCTCAAACGGCGCCGACCTCAGCTCGGGTGACCTCATTGCATCGGGCACGATCTCGGGAACCAAAGCCGAAGAAGTCGGCTCACTGATCGAACGGACCGAGAATGGGAAGTTCCCCATCACCGTCGCGGGCCACGAGCGAGCCTTCCTCGAAGATGGCGACACGGTGATCCTCGAAGGACGGCTCGGTGGCCCAACGGGGCCAAGCATGGGACAGTGCATCGGCACGATCTCGCCAGCCGCCTCTGCCACCACTACCGAAACGAGAAACCCATGAGCACCGTGAGCTACCTTTCGGGGTTTGGGAACGAGCACGAGAGCGAGACCGAAGCCGGCATACTTCCCCAGCGCGGCAACTCTCCGCAGAGGCCAGCGAACGGCTTGTTTGCCGAACAACTCAGTGGCACAGCATTCACTGCCCCGCGAGAGACCAACAAGCGAACATGGCTCTATAGAACGCGCCCATCGGTGCGCCACCTGCACGGACTCACCCCGGTCGAGCACCCGAAGTTCATCACAGCTCCAGATGCGACAGGCGTTGTGGCGGCACAGACAAAATGGCTGCCAGATACGACGACGCCCCAACACGACTCTTGGCTAGACAGCATCTCGACGGTCGCCACGAATGGGTCGGCGCACATGCAGGTAGGTGGGGCTATCCACAGCTACCGATTCTCAAGGTCGGATAGGCCAGGCTCCGTCTTTGTCGACGCCGATGGCGAGATGGCGATCTTCCCCCAAACTGGACAGCTTCGGGTAAGCACCGAAATGGGCATCCTCGGGGTTGAACCAGGGGAGTTCGTCGTGATCCCGGCGGGCATCAAGTTCATGGTGGAGACGCCGGACGAACTTGCAGCGGGATGGATCAATGAGAACTACGGGCAAGCGTTCACACTGCCCGATCCCGGGCTCATTGGTCTCAATGCGCTCGCCATGCCGAGGGACTTCCACTACCCCGTCGCCGCATCAACCGACCACGACCTGCCATGCACCATCACGATGAAGGCTGGTGGGCGGTTCTTGTCGGCACAACTCGAACACTCCCCGCTCGACGTGCACGCCTGGCGCGGAAATTACGCCCCATACAAATACGACACTGCACTGTTCTGCCCTATTGGACCAACACTGTTCGATCATCCCGACCCGTCGCTTGGAACCGTCCTCACATCGCCCTCCGAAAAGGCTGGCACGGCAAACATGGATCTCGTGATCTTCAGCGACCGTTGGCTCGTTGCCGAAGACACGTTCCGGCCGCCCTGGTTCCATTCGAACACCATGAGCGAGTTCATGGGTCTGATCAGCGGCTCCTACGACGCCAAACCTGGCCACTCACCTGGCACATCGACACTGCACAACCAGTTCTTCCCGCATGGCCCAACCGCCGACGTAGTCGCAGCGGCGTCGTCTGCTGAGCTCGAACCCCAAAAGCTGTCCGGCACCCTCGCCTTCATGGTCGAAAGCCGCTACACCTGGAATGTCACCAAACCCGCAGCGAGCAGCGACCTACTCGACCCGAGCTACCCCGCTGTTTGGGATGGCCTCGGCGAGGGATAGCTACCCCACAGAACGACTGCGACACCGGTTCCGGCTCTCCGCCGGCAATGAGATGCGAACGGTCGTTAGGGATGAGATGCTAACGTTCGTTAGGTTTGATCGCGAGTGCGAAAGAACAGTAGGTTCAGATTGTCGACAATCCTGTCTACGCCAGCTTGGGGGAGCACCTAGTGAAAACACAGGTAGCGATCATCGGTGCAGGCCCAGCAGGCGCCCTGCTCTCGCTCATTCTCCACCAACGCGGCATTGAGTCGATCGTCATCGAACGCCAGTCGAAGCCATACGTCCTCGACCGCATTCGCGCTGGCGTGCTCGAGTGGACCAGCGTCGAGCTGCTCGAATCTGTCGGCCTCGGAGAACGGCTCCACGCCGAAGGGCATCGCCACGACCAAGTAAAGATTGGCTGGGGTGGCGACGAGATCCTCGACATCGAATTTCAGAAGCTCGCCGGGAAGCCAATGATGGCCTACGGGCAAACCAAAGTTCAGGAAGACCTGTACGCGGCTGCCGAGCGCGAAAACCTGAACATTATTTTTGAGTCGAGCGATGTCGAGCTCCACGATGTCACGAGCGACAACCCCTACGTCACGTTCACCACCAACGGCGAACCGCAGCGAGTCGACTGCGACTTCGTCGCTGGGTGCGACGGCCAACATGGGGTAAGCCGCAAGGCAATCCCCGACGACACCCGGTCCGAATTCGAGCGCGCCTACCCGTTTGGTTGGCTCGGCATCTTGTCGGAAACTCCCCCGCTTCCGCATCTGTTGTATGCCAACAACGAGAAGGGCTTCGCCCTGTGTTCGGAACGCAACCCGATGCTCAGCCGGTACTACGTGCAGTGCTCGCTCGACGACACGGTCGATCAGTGGTCCGACGATCGGTTCTGGACTGAACTGCTCGATCGTCTTCCGAAGTCGCAGGCTGACCTCGTCGTGACCGGCCCCTCGATCGAGAAGTCGATCGCGCCGCTTCGTAGCCAGGTCATCGAACCAATGCAGTACGGCAACCTGTTTCTCGCTGGCGACGCGGCCCACATCGTTCCCCCGACCGGAGCGAAAGGGCTGAACCTCGCCATTGCCGATGTGCACTACCTAACCGAGGCTTTCGTTGCCCGCTACGCCGGTGAGCCAGCCAAGCTCGCCGCCTACTCCGAAACCGCACTGAAACGGGTGTGGTCTTCGGTTCGATTCTCGTGGTGGATGACCGTGCTACTGCACCGCTTCCCGGACGAGTCGCCTTTCGACCAGCGAATGCGCGAGGAAGACCTCGCCTACCTCACCCGATCCGAAACCGCCCGAACCTCAGTCGCCCATCAATACGTGGGCCTCGACTACTAGAGGATAGCTAGGGACAGTCCCTAACTGTCCAGACAGGAGCATGAACCATGGGACTTGATAAGCCGTATCTCGACATCCCCGGAACCACCATCTTCGACACCGATCAGGCAGCGATGGGTTACCACCTCAACATGTTCGCCATGTCGCTGAAGGATGAGGAGAACCGTGAGAAGTTCAAGGCCGACGAGAATGCCTACCTGGACCAGTGGCCCATGACCGAAGACCAGAAGCAGGCCGTGCGCGACCGCGACTTCAACCGAATTCTGGCCCTCGGAGGCAACATCTACTACTGCGCAAAGATCGGCGCTACTGACGGTTTGAACTACGTCCAAATCGTTAGCTCGATGACCGAGAACAACGCGGACGACCACCGACAGATGATGATCGATGGCGGTCGTTCCCCCGAGGGCAACCGTTATCTCCACGAATGGAAAGACGGCGGCGACCCCACCACTAAGAAAGAATCTCGCTCATAATGGCCAAGATTTCTGCTTCGGTGTACACCTCGCACGTGCCGCTCATCGGCGTTGCGGTAGACAAAGGTCTGACACAGGACGACTACTTCAAACCGCTCTTCGATGGCTACGAGCCTGGACGAGAGTGGGCGGCTGAGAACACTCCCGACGTCGTCATTCTCGTGTTTAACGATCATGCCAATGCGTTCGGACTCGACATCGTTCCAACGTTCGCACTCGGCATGTCCGAGACCTTCGAGCCTGCCGATGAAGGTTGGGGATCTCGTCCTGTTCCGACGGTCATGGGCCATCCAGCGCTCGCCGCCCACATTGCGCACTCGGTCATCCGCGACGATTTCGACCTCACCCTTGTCAACAACATCCCGGTCGATCATGGCTGCACCGTGCCGTTGTCGGTCATGTACGACCAGCCTGACGAGTGGCCATGCAAGGTCATTCCGCTATTCATCAACGTCGTGCAATACCCAATCCCCTCGGGGAAGCGTTGCCTTGAGCTCGGCAAAGCCATCCGTCGTGCCGTTGACACGTTCGATGAGGATCTCAATGTGCAGATCTGGGGCACTGGCGGAATGAGCCATCAGCTACAGGGCCAGCGCGCCGGGTTGATCAACCCGGAGTGGGATCATGCGTTCTTTGATCGCATGGTTGCCGACCCTGAAGATCTCGCCACGATGGAGCACGTCGAATACGTTCGCGAAGGTGGGTCAGAGGGAATCGAACTCGTCATGTGGCTTGTGGCTCGCGGCGCAATGAGCGATGTTGCGGGAGGCCCGGCACCTACTGAAGTTCATCGGCACTACCACGTTCCCGCCAGCAACACCGCAGCTGGTCAGCTGATCCTCGAAGACGGCTCGTGAGGTGACCGGTGTCGAGGTAGCGCTCGTGTTGCTGCTCGCAGCTGCGGGCGCGACCGTGCAAGGCTCGATCGGAATCGGCTACGCGCTCGTCGCTGGCCCCGGACTTGCTGCGATCGACACCGCCTTCATCCCCGGCCCGATGCTTTTGATCGGACTCATCGTCGGCACGCGTCACATCTTTGCCGAATTCGAAGACATCGACCGGCCGGCGGTTGGCCGATGCTTCGTGGGACTGCCGGTTGGCCTCATTGCAGGCTTTGCTGTGCTCAACGCAATGGACGATCGGCTGCTCGGTATCGCAGTCGGCGCGGCGACCGCCCTTGCAGCGGTTGCGATGCTCGTTGGGTTGAGCGTTCGTCGTACGCCTGTCGTCGAGGTTGTTGCCGGAGCTGCAACCGGCTTCTGCGCCGTCAGCGCAGCACTTCCGGGACCGCCATTCGTTGCGGCGTTCAGTGACCTTCGACCGGCCGCGATGCGATCGACGGCGTCGATCTTCATTAGCTCGCTCATACTGATCGCGCTGGTTCCGCTCGTGCTGACCGGCAACTTCGCTGGACACGAGATTCGGTTGCTTGCGCTCCTGGTGCCCGGCACTATTGGCGGCCTCGTTCTCGCCCGATTTGTGCGGCCGCTGCTCGAGCGTCCTTGGTTCCGGCCGCTCATCCTGATCGTTGCAGCAGCAGGCGGCATCGCGCTTGTTCTACGAAACCTCTGAATCTGGAGAAACTTATGACCATTGCAGGAAAGAACATCATCGTGACCGGCGGAGCGTCGGGCATTGGCAAAGGTATGTGCGAGCGATTCGCATTACTCGGGGCGGCGAACATCGTCGTGGCCGATCTCAACCTCGACGGTGCCTCTGCGGTAGCCGAAGCGGTTGGTGGCCTTGGCCGCCAGTGCGATGTTACGAACGATGCATCGGTCGCCGCGCTCGTGACGGACACGATCGCCGATGTTGGCCACGTCGACATGTTCTTCGCGAATGCTGGCATCGGCGCCGGAGCAGGAATCGACGCGAGTGACGAGATGTGGGACCTCAGCTTGAAGGTCAACGTGATGGGTCCAGCAATCGCAGCGCGCCATGTCGTGCCACACATGGAAGAACGTGGCGGCGGCACGTTCGTCATCACGGCGTCAGCTGCAGGGCTCAATACCGGGCCGGTGTCCTTTAACTACGCGGTCAGTAAACACGGAGCGATCGGTGTGGCCGAGTGGCTTGCGATCAACCACGGTCCGTCGATCACGGTGCAGGCAATTTGTCCCACGATCGTGGACACTCCAATGGCATCTGACTTTGGTGAGGTCATGTTTCAGGCGCTGTCGGTTGATGACGTAGTCGACTCGATCGTCGCCGGGCTTGAAGCGGGCACGTTCATCATTGCGCCGAACGAACAGCCAATGGCGATGTTCCAAGCAAAAGCGAACGACTGGGACGGCTTCCTCGGCAACCTGCAACAACGGGTTCAAGGCTTGAAGTCGTGATCGAAGAACTGACGGCACTACTGCCGAATCTGCAGCTTGTCCCAGGTGCTGAACAGCGCTATATCGACAACGTCAGCTTCTGCGGCCCCCGCTCGCTCTGGCTCGCGAACCACTCGCCAGATCCGGACCGGTGAAGCCTGTTGGATTCATCGCGACACGAATTCAGCGACCAATGACGCACTCCAGGAAAAGTCACGAGCGCCGAGGCCTTCTCCGGTGTACGGGTTGAAGTACTCGCGGAAGCCCGAGTGCTCAACGAGCGACAGAACACCGCTACGCAGCTCGTCGGCGAGGTGCCGGCCGTCGGCTTGGCTTCGGAGCCCTCGTTCGATCAACCAACACAGGTTGATCCAAACCGGACCGCGCCAATAGCGCTCGGCCTCGAATGCTGGGTCCGTGGGAGCGACGGTTGAAACAACGAATCCCTTTCCGCTCATGGGCGTTGGGACAGAAAGCGAATTCTGACACGCTGCAATCAGGCGTTGCCGCTCTATGGCTGGATGAGGGAGCAGCAGTGGGAGTAGCCCGCTCGCCGCAGTCACCGCAATGGATTCACCGGCGACTCTGTCGATGTTCAAGAACGTTCCGGAGTCACCATCCCAGCATTGCTCAACAAGACTGTCCCCACGTTGGTGTGCTCTGTCGCGGAACTCGCTCGACGGTGCTCCTAAGGAGTCTGCGATATGAGCAAGTTCCAAATCTGCCGCGGCGGCGATCGACGTAGACAAGACATCAGCTACTCGAAATGGCAGATCCTCGGGCCGCTTTGGCTCATAGCCGTGACCGCGGAGCACCCCGAGCAGCCACATGTACCGGTCATAGTCCAACGTTGTGGGCCGGACGTGTTTGGGCGCGTGGGCCGTATCGACACGTTCGTATGCAGGAACTTCATCGAGACTCCAGTCGAGACGTTGAAGCGCTGAATCCCACAACGGGCTGTTATCCATCCCCGATTCCCACGGATGCCAAACTTCGACGAGCCCACCGTCCCTAGAACGTTCCCGCCACAAGTAGTCGTGCCAGGCCCGCAGCGGTTCAAAGCAACGCGAGTAGAAATTGCGCTGCTCAGATGGTTCGAGCGACTCCCCTACCGCTCGAATCGCCAGAGCGTGAACAGCTGGTTGGATCATTCCTGACGTAAGCACGTCATCTGGAGCGGCGGCGAGATCGGCTGTTCCCCACACTGATGGCGATGGACGGTAGTCAGCGGCGGTCGTGTCGAAGATCATGTGGGGAATCAGCCCGTTAGACCACTGCCCCCCGAAGAGTGTCTGCATCTCCGCGATACCTCGCTCCGGGAGACCGCGCGCGCTATTCCCAATCGCAGCGAATGCAGAATCCCAGCTCCACTGGTGGGGGTACAACCGGGTGGAAGGCTTGGTCGATTGACCGATCCAGTTTGCGTCAAGAACAGCACCCGCTCGGCCGAGCAGGTCGCTCACTTCGCGTTCATGGTCAATGCCTGCGCGACGTAGTCGAAGATTCGGCGTTTCACGCGCAAGTCGTTGAGCTCTTCTCCAAGACTCGCAATCACTGGGTCTCGCTCGTCGGGGATGCTTACCTCTCCCGCGCTATGCGCTAGTCGCTCATTGAGTTCCCGAGAAAGCTTGAGCTCGAGCAGTTCTCGCTCGATTACATACTGGCGATGGGTCGCCAACCACCGATGCGTTCCCTCCGCCGACCGCACCTCGTCGATACTGAAGGCGAGATCGGACGAGGACTCCTCTATTCGGGCGTCAAGCAAGGCGAGGATCCCCGCATCAGGCATCGAGCGGTTCGCCTGCACTCGATTGGGTACCGGAGTACGAAGATCTACCGAACCTCTCGTCGAACTTTCCGGAAGATCGGCAATTTCGATCGCTGCCGAAACGATCTTGCGAGGTTCGACGTTGCTAACTGTTCCAATATCATCGCCGCGCATCGCACGCAGCGAAAGGGGCTCGGCCAGCTGAACCGTCCTATCCCACGGGTTCCACAAACGAGCGATGGCATCACCCGATGTCGTGCACGACAAGTTCGTCATGGGCAAGCCGGCGGCAAACGCCAACCACTCGGTTGGACCGTCTAATGAACTTGACTCGACGGTCGCCACAACAGGTGGATTGTGGAACCACTCCGACAACTCGACGAGTCCACACGACTGAAGGTCACCGGGAAGGCTCGCGATCGCTAGTTCGTGGGTCACGACCCTTTCGCATCGGGCCAATGGCACATACATCATTGGGCCAGCGTCGCCCGCACGAAGCTGGAGGTCGGTTAGGGCAAGCCATTCAGCAGAGCGCCGCAATGTCACCCGAATTGTGCCGGCACTCGTCGACGAATAGCTGCGAAGCCCCTTCGCGAGCACGGCGCCCGTACGCTCGCCGCTCGACAGAGCGACGAAATCGTGAAATGGGAACTCGGTGACCCGCCCCGATTCGCGCTGGCCCATGAGAATTCCCGCAAGCGCCGGGTCTATGTCATGACCGAGAAGGTCGGTGTCCTCGTGCGGACGTTCAACGATGTCGAACGGCATGGACGCATGCACTGTGTCAGTTGTGATGCCGGTATGAATCTCTGCGTCGATTCGGAAGCCCGTACCTGTCGAATCCAGCTCGATCGAGAGTTCGAGGAGCGCGGACTCGCTGAACCGGACGGTCACGACGGCTTGAGCATCAATGTCAGAGTTGGACCAGCTCATGGTGAACTGTGCTCGTTCGTCGAGGTCGCTTCGGTCCAGCAGCGTCATCTCGCCAGTGACCGCAAACTCACCGAGGGGCTCGCCCGGCTCGCTTGAGTAGGTGTCCCCATCATCTTGGAGGACCACGATGCGCAAGGCCGGCCGCCCGTCGATCGAGAGCCCACTTTTGTCCAACGTCGCGGAGAAGAAGCTGTTCGTGTAGCTGTAGGTGTCGAAGGATTCTCCGACGGCGGCGACGTCAAACTCCGCTGCCACCTCGCTAACGCCTACCCCCTTTGCATCGACCCTTACTACTCCACCGTCAACACGCAACGACCCAGCAGATGCCATCGCAGAAGCGGAAATCGCGTACGTCCCAGGCGCGAAACCCTGGAGCAGCGCTGATGCCAGCTCGTCCTGACGCTGAGCTACAAACCCGAGGATTCGCTTGTAACTACGTTCCATTCGCTCGTGAACTTGGTCGATCGACACTCCGCAGATGCAGTCGTGAACACCATTTTGGAGCAGCTCCCGCGAGAGCCGTTCATAGGTCTCCCCGTCGTAGCTCATTCGCCCAGCCGCTTCCGCCAAAGCAGCGAGCGGCTCGATCCGGCGATGCATGAGCGACTCTGCGTCGTGGTGGGCCACCGTGAGGTAGGCGCGTGACGAGAGTGTCCCGGGAAACGTCGAGCCAAATTTTCCCGAGATCAGCTCGCCCCGGATGGTCGGAGCGTCCGCCACGTGCGGCCGCACCGCATCTGCGTAGGTCCGAGGCGACGAAGCAACGAGCTCGATGCCTTCGTCGATTTCGCAGCCGTCATAATACCTTGCAGGATCTTCGGGGTTCACGTCGAGGTCGTACCCGTCAAACAACGGGATCGGGATCTCTCCATAGGATCCGGCGAGCTTGGCCACTTCCGCGTGGAGGCGCTCGACGGCGATCTCTTCGGTGTGGGTGATGCCGTACAGGTTTCGGTAGCCACCGAAGAGGTCGATAGTTGCCAGTCTCGTGCCGTCGGCTCCTTCCCACGAAAACAGCGGAGTCATAGCTGGCACACCTCGCCAGACATAGGCCGCATCGATGCCGGCGTACGACAGCATCTGCGGAGCCTGCGAAATATGGCCAAACGTGTCGACCAGCCACGCAACATCGGCAGTGCCGCCCAGTGACTCCGCATCGCCGACGCCGTAGGCCAGGTTTCGCATATGTGATTCGCCCGAAACCATGCGCCAGTCCGGCTGGCTGTAGAGCGGCCCAATGGTGAGGTTGCCCTTCGTCATGAGCTCGGAGACGCGGTCTCGGTACTCTTGTCGCGTTCTAAGCAGGTCTTCGATCACGAGCGTCTGTCCGTCGAAGAGATACCGATAGTCAGCGTTCACTTCTACGAGCTTCTCTAGCGAATCGATGAGTGCGGGGATCCACGCGGAGGTGTACTCCTCGGTGAGGAACCACTCACGGTCCCAGTGGGTGTGATTAATGATGTGAACGGTAGGCATCGAATTTCCAGGGTTACGAGTGAGCGGGTCCAGTCGACTCACGAATGACAAGGGAGGGAGTGATCTGGCGTTCGGCGTGCTTTGCCGAACGAAGATCGATTAGAGGCCGAAGTTCTTCGATCAATGCTGCCCCGACTTCCGCTGCGGACTGGCGCATGGTGGTAAGCGAAGGGCTCACCAACCGAGCGGCGTCGACATCATCGAAACCAACAATGCTGAGGTCGCCCGGCACCGATAGACCCAGGTCTTCGGAGGCTCGGAGGGCACCGAGAGCGAGCAAGTCGTTCAGTGCCACGATCGCGGTAGGCCGCTCGGATTGGGCCATCAAGAGCTCCATCGTTGCTCGGTGTCCATCGTCTTCGCGAAACCCTGCAACGAGCACGGTCGGCTCGCCAGCCAGTTCGGTTTCTGAGGCAAGTGCTGCGAGGAACGATTCGAGACGGCGGGCCGAGATCGCAAATTGCGGCGGCTCGGCGAGACACGCGATCCGGTCGTGGCCGAGTTCTCGGAGGTGCCTGATCGCCGGAGCGAACGCGTCGCGCGTCGTGTCTACCGAAGCGAGCCCACTGCTTTCTCGAGGCCGACCAAAGGTCACGAAGGGAAAGTCTCGTTCGAGAAGAAAGGTGGCACGCGGATCGTCGATGAGCGTACGGAGAAGCACAAACCCATCAACCGAGTTGCTTCGGATTGCCGCATCGTAGGGAGCGATCAACCGGGGCGTATCCTTCGGAGGCGTCGACAGCTGTAGATGGAATCCATGCTCGGAAGCCTCGAGAACCATCGCAGACATAAGATCCCCGAAGAACGGGTCGGAGAAGCGGATACTGTCACTCGGCAAGAACACGCCGATAGAACCAGTGCGAGCACCTGGATCCTGAAGACGGCGCGCTGCCGTGTTCGGGATGTAGTTGAGTTCTGAGGCCACCCGTTCAGCAAGTGCACGAGTCGCTTCGGCCACGTCGTAGTGACCGTTTAGCGCACGCGATACCTGTGTAACCGACAGCCCCGCCTCGCGGGCAACGTCTTTAAGTGTTACTCGGGCCATACCAGCTCCTGTATTCGGTACTAGCCAATCGGCGAAGCGCTACAAACATTGATCGACAGGAATCGTCAGATCCACCGGAACTGTATCTATGAGGTCCCACCTGCGATCACCTCCCCGCTGTCTGGATCGATCCAGCGGATCTGGTCGGCAGGGAATTTCAACCACAGCTCATCGCCCGGCGAAACCGGGAAAGTTGGGTGAGTCGACACCTTTAGCGTGTCATCTCCAACCCGCACGGTTAGCAAGTTCTGTGCGCCTAAAGGCTCCACGACATCGACTTGCACTCGAACGGTATTGGCTTCCTGGGCGTTCAACGCACCCATGTTTTCGGCACGAATACCAAGGGTGATCGCGCGCCCATCGAACGAGGAGACAGCATCGCGCAATTCGGGTGAGGGCACGATCTCGCTACCTCCAATCGCTACTGCGACCGAGTCGCTAGCCATGTGCACCTTGCCACGCAGGAAGTTCATCGGCGGGTTGCCAATGAAGCTACCGACGAACTGGTTCTTCGGTTCGGCATAGACCGTCGATGGCTCGTCTACTTGCTGAATCAATCCATCTTTCATCACGGCGATTCGGTCACCCATCGACAGCGCCTCGATCTGGTCGTGGGTCACATAGATTGTCGTCGCTTTCACCTCACGAAGCAGCCGCTTTAGTTCAGCCCGCATCTCGAGCCGAAGAAGCGCATCAAGGTTGGAAAGAGGTTCGTCCATCAGTAGCACTTCGGCCTTCATCGCCAGAGCGCGGGCCACGGCGACGCGTTGACGTTGCCCTCCGCTCATCTCGTTGGGGCGCCGGTCCAACAAGTCACCGATATGGAGTAGCTCGGCGGCCTCCTCAACATTGCTCGTGATCTCCCCCTGAGACGCGTTGTTCATTTTGAGACCGAACCCGATGTTTTCGCGCACCGTCATGTGCGGGAAGATCGCGTAGCTCTGAAAGACCATTGAGATATTTCGATCGCCCGGTCGAGCGTAGGTCACGTCTCGGTCGCCGATCATGATCCGTCCTGCGTCGGCCATCCCGAGGCCCGCCACCGCTCGCAACAGCGTCGTCTTGCCGCAGCCACTCGGACCGAGAAGCACGAGGAACTCCTGGTCGCGGACGGTGATGGAGGCATCATCAACCGCGACGAAGTCGCCAAAGACTTTGGTTACGTTCTCGATGCGAATCTCAGCCATTGGCGCACCGACGGGTAGAGCAAAGGGTCTCGCTCATTTGGATACTTGCCCCCAAAGGTTGAAGAGGTATTTGCGAATGAAGAACATAAAGATGATCGATGGGATCATCAAGAAGAAGCCTCCAGCGAACTGAAACGCGGGGGACGAATTGCCGAGAGAGGCGAGGATGAGCGCCGGGAGTGTGCGGTTCTCGATGGTGAGCACACTCGCCGCAAAAACTTCGTTCCACGAGAGAACGAACGTCAGCACTGCCGATGCTGCGATACCGGGCAGAACGAGCGGCAGCACTATGTGGCGGAACGATTGCCAAGGTGACGCACCAAATACTTGGCCCGCTTCTTCGAGTTCGTAAGGCACACTTGCGAACACAGAAGCAATGACTAAGAGCGTGGTTGGAAGCGTAAGTACGGTGTGCATGATGGCGACACTGATAATGCTGTCGAAAAGGTTGGCTCGGATGAAGAGAACCGCCAGCGGAATCGATAGCACGACCACTGGGAACGCCCGGACGGCAAGGACGGTAAGTCGAAAGATATTTCGACCGGGAAAGAGATATCGAGCGATCGCATATCCTGCGGGGGCAGCGATCGCTGTAGACAGCACGACCGCGACGAGCGCGACGATCAAGCTATTCACCAGTCCAGCGCCCACGCCGCTCGCCGTGAGGAAGAACTCCATCGTCTCGGTTGAGAACGGCGTGAAGGGAAACACCGACTTGGGAAAGGAGCGGACCTCGTCGGGAGTAGTAAACGCGAGCGAGAACAGGAACCAGATCGGAAAGAGGATCCATACCCCGATCGTTGCGGCAGCGCCGTAAGTCACGATTCGACCCAGTGTGAGTGGAGGCTTCCGTTCTTCGACAGTTGTTTTCACTGTTGGGCTGGTCGTAGTCATCTCGAAGCCAACTCGTCTTGGGTGCGGACGATGCGAAGGTAGAAGACCGAACTCGCGAGTGACAGCAACAAGATGAAGACGGCGTAGGCCGAAGCGACGTTGTTGTTTCGCAGCGAGAAGTACTGGCGGAAGGTTTCGTTCGCAAGCACCGTCACGATCTCCCCACCGCTCAGCGCGATGACTACCGCAAATACTTGGAATGCGAGGATCGTCCGCAGGATGAGAGCGACGAGCAGGCTTGGCTTGAGCAAGGGCAACATGATGTAGCGCACGCGCTTCCAATAGGTTGCGCCGAAGAGTTCGGCGGCTTCGAGAGTTTCATCAGGGATTGCTTGCAGACCAGAGACGATAATGACCATCACGATGGAGGTTGCCCGCCAGAGCTCTGCCAACACGATTGCACCGATGATCCAGCCTCTCGTGTCAGCGCTGAGGAACACCTGAGGTTCCTCGATCAGGCCGAACAAATCGAGGATTGAATTAAGCAATCCGTTGCTGGTGAAAATCGCGAAGAACAAGATTCCCACGGCGAGGTCGGACATCCCCATTGGCAGCGAGAAGATATACAACCAACCGCTACCGCCCTTTAGCCGTGAGTGCACAATGAGCGCCATGCCGATCGCCAGGAGAAACTGAAGCGGCAAGATGATGGCCATGAGCAGCAACGTGGTTCGAAGCGCCGGGCTAAAGAAGCGGTCGTTAAACATTCGCTCGACGAACCGCAGAGTGAATTCGCCGTCAGATCCACGATCTACTCGGCCTTCCTCTCCGCTTTCGAACGTCGTGATGAACCGGGACGGCGCCCATCCCTCAATCGTGGCGCCGTCATTCGACTCGCCACGTACGTTGAACCACACCTCGAGCACGGTCACTTGCGTGATCTCTACTTCTGCACGGTCGTCCAAAGACCCGGTGACCTCAGCTCGTTCGTTTGGCTCGGCGAGCACGTCAGTAAGCGGTTCGGCTCCCTCTCCTAGCCGCGGGCGCACCGTCCCAGCAAGTGGTGTTCCATCGTTGGCTTCATCACGCACACGGATACGCGTCTCGGGTGCCCAGCCGTCGACCGCTGCGCCATCTGTTCCCACGGCCGTCACGCGGAACCATTGTTCGGTGAGCAAGTCCGACGTCAGCTCTCCTTCGACGGTGTTGCCCTGTTGACCCAAGATTTCTACGGCCGCACCCTGGCTGAGTTCCCCCGTCCGATCGCCTTCGACCGAGGCGACCGCTACGAGCGGCAGTAACGCCTCGTCGTCGTGCACAGCGAGGATCAGTCCCTGGACCATTGGCCACGCAAAGAAGGCTGCGAGGAAGACCAACGTGGGAGCGATCAGAAAGTACGGCGTAAACGAGCGTCGACGCGATGGGTTAGATGTAGACATGACGAGCCTTCGCTCCGAAAGTTGTGGGGTTGGCTGGCTCTCACCAGCCAACCCCAACTGTAAGGGGACCTAACCTGCAGGGTTTACCTGGCAGGGTCCGTCACCGGCAGGATCAGGGGCCCAGCATGGTGCTCCAGTCTCATCGAACAGGGTCTGCAGGAGATCGCCTTGTTCATTGAGAACCGTTGGGATGTCTTCACCATCGAACACGATGCGGTCAAAGGCACCTCGGAAGATCTCGTTGATCTCACCGCCGCGATCTCCAAGACCGATTGGAAGCAGCGCCGGAAGCGCATCCGGGGCGTTCAGTGTTGCTTGCACAGCTTCACCTTCGATTTGGACGCCCTCTGGCTGAGCGGAGAAGTCCACCCCATCAACGATCGGGAAGAATCCTGTCTCGGCCAGTACTTCAGCCTGCGTGCTTGGCAGGGTAAGGAAGTCGATCAAGTCCGCGGCGGCCTCTGGGTTTGGTGCATCAGCGGGAACACCGAGTCCAACGATGACCGGCATAAATCCTCGACCAGCGGGTCCTGCAGGTGCCGGGAAGGCAATGAGGTCGTCAGGCATGCCGTTGAACGCATCAACGAGGCGAGCAACGTGGTCGAACGCAACCCACACTTCGCCTGCGAGGATTGGGTCCTGCATAAAGTCGTAGTTGATCGACTCAGGATGCATAGTTGGCCACAGCTCATCGCGGGCCCACTCCATCATTCCTTCAGCTTCGGTGCTTCGGAACTCGCTCACCATGCCGCCGGTAAACGATGGGTAGATGAATCCTTCGAGGAAGCGGTGGAAGAGTCCAGCATGTGGGAGGCCGCAACGCGCGGTACCTTCACCATCGAGAATGTTCTGGCACCATTGTGAGAACTCTGGCCAGCTAAGCGCCTGAACGTCGGCGCCCTCGGGCAGGTACTGCAAGGACTCGTTGGTGGCGGCCATAATGTAGGTCGCTTGCGCCCATGGCACATAGTGCACGAAGTCGTCGGTACCCAGCAGCGAAGCGTTCACGATTGACTGGCTGAAGTCACGATCTGCCCCAAGGTCGTCAAGCGTGTCGGCCATGTTGGTTAGTGCACCTTCACGAGCCAGCGGCGGGAATGCACCGTGCAGCCCTCCGAACACATCGATCTCGCCGGTTCCAGCAAGAATCTGGTCGAGGGTTGGGCCCTCTTCGGCCCCATTGAAGGTGGCGCCGACTTCATCGAGAATGGCTTGGATTCGCTCAGCTTCTTCAACTGGAGCGAATTGGGAGCTAACGAACTGGGCGTCGGCGGCACTAGCAGCAGGAGCCTCTTCGGCTTCCTCCTCCTCTTCCTCTTCCATGGCCTCCTCTTCTTCTTCCATGGCCTCCTCTTCTTCCATGGCTTCATCTTCTTCGACGGCCTCGTCGACCGTTTCCTCAGCGGCCTCCGCCGGTTCGGTTGTGGTCTGGGTGTCACTACCGCACGCAGCGGCAACTAACCCGAATGCCATCAACAACGACAGCAACTTCAGAACTTTGCGGTTGATCATGAATTTCCCCTCAATAAATGGTTCAGCCACTCCCTGTGACCGAACATCTCCGCCGCTATCCGAAACGTTTCGGAGACTTTGGACACACTAGGTCTGTCGACGTTTGATTGTCAACAAGTCCGAAAGGAACGACGTCTCAGCCGGGCAGAATGGTGCCGTCGAGCAAGCTCATAACCACGGGCCTCCCCGAAGACGTGAGTTGGATCGTATTTGGGTGGACTGCAACGATCTCTGGCATGCGCAATGGGAGCGAAACCCAGATGACATCCCCCGTTTCGGGATCAAACCGCACGATCGTATTCTCTTCACCGACCTCGACATTCACTTGACGCACTGGAGTGGACGTAGTGGTCGAGCTCGGCGTGACTACCAAAGGACGCGCCGATTCAGTCGACGGCACTCCTTCTGCGGCCAGCGCCGGTGTAGAAACCGTCGTTGGGGCCGATGCCACGGGCGCAGGCGCACGGAATGCTGCAGACAAAGCGAGCAGGAGGACGAGCACTATGAGGGCTCCTGTGGCGGGCATCCAGGACCGACCAAATCCATCACGCTCACAGTCCGGCACCTCCAAAGAGCAAATCGGTTCCAGGACCTCCTCGACTGAGCACCCCGGATTGAACCGCCGAAGACCCTCCTCGGCGGCGGCCACGTCCAACACGTCGACACCGAGGCTGGCGACATCCCCCTTCGCAACACCGAGTAGGTGCACGGCGCAAACAGCTATGCGTTGAGGCTCCGAAAGCGTTGCCAGGGAATCGATAGCCAACTGCGCCTGCGGGTTCACGACCTCAAGGCGGACAACCCCATCAATCTCCTCAAACTGCGGCTGCGCCACGGCAAAAGCCGGCCGAGGCGCATTGTCGTCTTCGAACGCTTTTGACACGGCATCGGCAGGGGTGACCGTTTGATCGCAACTAAGCGCTACGGCGCGTTCGGCACTACACCCGAGCGCTACAAGAAACCTCCAAAGCTCGGGACGGGAATGGGAACCCATGTCATTCAGTGTGCCAAACCCGCGGCCCCTGCGAAGGATTATGCGATCTGGACCTCACGTCAACGGCGAGCACTACTTGTTGACTCGCTTTCGAGCAACTTCGGGAGTCTCGGCGTTCTCGCCGCGGATGATTGCTTCTTTGCGCACGAGCTTGACGGGTACGCCTTGGTTGTCGCCGGCCGGCAGCACGTCGGGCGGGTAGATGGCGATCTTCTGCTTCGCGGCGATGCGTCCGCCGTCCATGTCGAGGTCTCGTGCGTTGGTCCCTTTCGTCGGGAACACGGTGCGGCCTTCGACCCACTCGAGATCCCACCACCACTTCTTGATCGGGTTGATCGAGCCGTTGCCCACCTTGTCGTCGAGGTCGGCAATCCACTTGCGTGCGAACGGCAGCTTGATTGCGGCCCACAGGAACGGCCGCTCGGAGAGCACGCCTTCGGTGTTGTACGGACAGGTCTTCATGCACCGCCCGCACGCCGAACCCTTGAGATTCCCGAGTCGATACTTGGTGCACTTCTCGACGTCGGGCTTCCAGGTTTCGTAGCCGTTGAACATGATCTTGTC
>CALHXU010000177.1 GCA_938040365.1 uncultured Acidimicrobiales bacterium | reverse complement strand
GACCGGGGCATGCAGCCGACGGTCATGGAGATCATCGACCGGGCGAGCCTCGAAATTGTCGAGCGCCACTATCCAATGGATCTCGACACCGATGCGGCATGTCTGATTCTCATGCAGGCGACCGCCGAGGATCAACCGATTGCCGACCTGGTAGAAGTCTGCGAGGAGTTCGGTGCGACGGGTGTGTTCCATACGACCGATCCCGACGAGGGAGAGCAGTTGCTCGAAGTGCGTCGACGAATCGGCAATGCGCTCGAGAAGGTCAGCAAGCACTACCTTCCTGAAGACGTGGCTGTGACTCGCGACCGGCTTCCCGAATTGCTGTCGGGCATCACCGAAATCGCTAAACGCAACGACCTTCTTATCCCGGTGTTTGGCCATGCGGGCGACGGCAACATGCACCCAAGCCTCGTGTTCGACATCGACGACGAAGACGAGGTGAGGCGAGTGCGCAAGGCGTTCACCGAGATTGTGACACTGGCGCTCGACCTCGGCGGAACACTCGCCGCCGAACATGGTGTCGGCACACTGAAGCGTGAGTTCATCGAAGACGAGATCGATCCGATCCACCTCGCGCTACAACGAGAACTCAAGGCAACCTTTGACCCCGACAACCGTCTGAACCCTGGCAAAGGGCTCTAGGGCTAGTTGCCTCCGTCTTCGGCGTATTGGAACCAGCCGTTGCACGCCAGCAGCTCGGTGTTGAATGTGCCTTCTCGACACCGCGCACCGTTCTCGGATGCGCCTCGGGAACGAACGGTTGGATGTTCTGATTCGAATCGTTGATCACCGATCGTGATGTAGTCGACCCACACGTTGCGATCTTCGCCTTCGTGCTCGCCGTCATTGTTGTAGCGAACCCGCACCTGCGAGCCCGTGACGGCCGTTTCGTGGGTATAGCTAATCGTGTCGTTGCTCTCGCTTGGGTTCCAGCGGAACACTTCTTCACCGTCGATCTCAAGAAGCAGTTGCTCGGTTCCGGTAGTTCCGCGAGCAGCAACGGTGAGGACTCTCGGGTCACCCAATTGCCTTGGAGCCCGTTGCGCCGTCGGCGGAGCGAGGTCGCTGCCGGCGGGCGTGATGCGCAGGATCGAGTCGACTCGGCGGTCGTCGTTGCCAAAGCCCGAGTTGGAGGTGGTCACATAGAGCGCCCCGTCAGGTCCCAAGAGCGAGGACCGCAGCCGTTCAAACCGGCTGCGCTCGAGTTCGGCGGGAATGGTGATGTCGATGAGTTCGCCGCCGTCGAAGCGCATGAACTGCAGGCGTTGATCCTTCAGCACGCTCATCGCAAGGGCGCCGTCGAAGTCGCCCCATTGTTCGCCGGAGAGGAACGCAATTCCGCCGGGAGCGATCGTGCTCGGGCCCGAACTCCACACGGCACCGATCACGCCCGGGATCGACAGGTCGGTCGGCGAGCGGCCGAGCTCGTCGTAGACGCTGGGCCCTGCTGGGCCGACGGGGTTCCATCCGAAGTTGCCACCGAGCGAGAGCGCGTTGATTTCGTCGTCGCGGTCGGGGCCATGGTCGCTGATCCAGGCTTGGCCGGTTGTTGGGTGGAAGTCGAACCCTTGGGGGTTGCGATGTCCGAGGCTGTAGATGCGAGGGTCGCGGTCGACTCCGAAGTCGAGGTTGTCGGGGTGACCTTCCCCGGTCTGTGGGTCGATACGCAACACCTTGCCGTGCAGCGAGTCCGTGTCTTGGGGTGTGCTCGCACGGAAGTCGTCGCCGATCGTGGCCCACAAATACCCATCGTCATCGACGGCGAGTCGACAGCCCGAGTGGCCACCCGTTCGCTCGAAGTCGACCAGTGTGTCGACTCTCGAAGCATTCGTCAGACCGGGCGACAGCCTCCACGCCACGACCTGTTGTCGAGCTGGCGATTCTTGGCCTTGGCAGGTGTAGAAGCGACGGTTGGTCTCGAAGTCCTGGTCGATGGCAATGCCGAGCAATCCCGATGTTCCGAACCCAAGATTGCTGAAGTCTGCAGAAATTCTGGTGACGCCAGCATCGCTAAGGATGTTGAGCCGGCCGAGGCGTTCGCCGAAAAGCAACTCGCCCGTCGGCAAGAACGCCATACCCCACGGGTTGGTGAGACCATCGGCGGCAACTTCGATCGAGAGCGCAAGCTCGGTTGGCGGGCCGGTGGGAATCGGTGCCGGTCGCCGCGCACCAATTGCTGCAGCGGTGCCTGGTGGGAGCGCGTTCTCACCCTCTTGAGCGACAGCTGATGTTGCAATGACCGAGGTGAGCATTGTGATCGCAAGAAGGGCACAGAAGAAGCGCCTATACGCCCGACGATCCATGTGATGATCACCTCCACCTCTCAAGCCACGTAACGTCCGACAGTACCCACGCCACCGTGAGGGTTGCGAGTCGGGTTTGGTCTCTCGCTCCGCTACTCCTCAACGTCGGCCGAAGGCCTACGCCTTAGCCCTATTGGAAGAGCACGATCTCGATTCGGCTGTTGACAAGTCGTCCGGCAGGGTCGTCGCTGCCGTCGGCCTGTTCGTTTGCGGCGATTGGTTGGCTTGCACCAAAGCCAGTCGCAACAATTTCGGTGTCGACGCCGCGTTCGGTCAACGCCTCAACGAGTGCCTCGGCTCGACGCTGCGACAGTTCGAGGTTGGCCTCGTCGGTGCCGATTGCGTCGGCGTGGCCGTGCACCTCGATCGCCTGGTCGTTGCGTCGAAGCGCAGCGGCGACGTCGTCGAGGATTGGCTCGGCAGCGCTACGCAGAACGTCGCTGTCGTCATCGAACAAGACCGACGGGCCGAACCGCACAACCGTGGCACAGGTTGGCGCGAGTTGTGGAAGTGAACCGATCGGCGGGAATCGGTCGGCGATTGCGAACTCGGGGATCGGGGTTGCGGTGAGCAACCCGGGGTGGAGCAGACTGCCGTCTTGGGCGGCATTCAGCAACGGCTCGACGAGCGCGGTTAACGGAGCGGTGTCGGCGGCCGACAGTCGGCCGGGCTCGCCGTCGTCTTCGAACCAGCCGCTTCCGTCGCCAGCGACTGAGAGCGTTCGGTCCCATTCATCTGATCGATCTTCAAAGCGCCACGATCCGTCGGGGAACAGCGCCACTTCGATGTCTCGCTCGCCGGACCGTTCGCGATATCGGGCCGCGCCGTCGTTGCCGATTGCGATTGTCGTCGACCCGTCTCCGGGCAGGTTTTCATACACGCCGGTTCCGTCGGCGTTGACGATGAGCTCTTCGTTGCGGCCGTCGGAGAGGTCGTGGAAGAACCACGATCCGTCGGCGTTGACCGAGAGGTTGAACGACAGACTGTCCGTCAGGTCACGGTAAGTCGCAGAGCCGTCGCTGCGCACGAGGACGACGACGAAGGTCGAACCGCCCAAGTCTTCCAGCCAACCCGAGCCGTCCGGGTTTAGCGATAGTGCGTAGTCGGTGTCGCCACCGCGGTCGATGAGTGTTCCAAAGCCATCACCGTCGGCGTACAGACGAAAGAAGCGATCATCTGTGAAGTCTTGATAGGCGCCCGATCCATCGGCGTTGCGTGAGGTTTGCACGAACGTGTCTCCGGTGAAATCGACGAAGCTGCCCGAGTCATCTGAGTCCACAGCGACAACGAAATTGCGTCCGCCCCCGATGATTCTAGAAATGCTCGACCCTCGTCGAGCAGTGTCGAGCAGATCGGTCGCGTCTTCGGCTACCTCGTAGCGAAGCGGGCCGCCGGTGGCGACACACCTTGCGGTTGCCACCTCGATCCCCGATGACGGAGTGAGAATTTCTCCTAGGTCGGCTTCGATTTGGGTGCTCAGTTCGGTCGGCGGCGAAAGGTCGGGCAGCGCAACGACAGGAACTCGCGGCACGTCGACGGTAACCATGGTTATTGGAGACTCGGGCTGGGCCATCCATGTTGGCCAGTCGGCTGGCGCAACCAGAGGGTCTCGTGCTCGGGTTTCGGAATCCTCTGCCTGATCGAGCGCGTATTCGGCCATCTCTAGGGCGAACTCGGCTTCGATGAATTGTCGCACGGCAGCGTTTTCGGTGAGCGATGCCACCAGCTCAGCGTCGTTGGCAGCAAGGAGGTCTTCGCGCCATTGGTTCAATTCGTCAGACGCTTGCGCCGCGAGCTGCGCGGCATTTGATGCATCTGCTCGCGCGCTTGAGGTCTGTTGGTCTGTTGCGATGCGAGCAGCCGCGCTCGCCGCTTGCAGCGTGTCGGATGCAGTGGCGGAACGCTCAACCATCCCTTGCCTGAACGAAGCCGACTCGCGGCTCGCTTCTCGGGCGATGTCCTCTGCGTCCCTCACCGTTTCTTCGGCCACCTCGAGGTCCTCTTCGGCCGAGGTGACAGCCATCTGCAACGCTTCGATGTCGGCCGCAGTGAACACGACGCGCCCGTCGCCTGGTTCTTGTGACACAGCATCGGCTGGTTCTAAGACCGAATCGGTTTCGACCGGCGAGTCTGCGACCTGGTTTGACGAACACGCAATGGTGATCAACCCTAAGGCCGCCAGTAGCCAGAAACCACGGATCCTCATGGCGCCAGCCTAGATGCCAAAGCCGATTTACGCCGAATGCCGACCAGCGTCGGCGATGAAAGTTGAACGAGCAGTTGTTGTCAGCTTTGCCAAACCGGCAAATTCCCGGTCGGTTGGAGTCTCGGGAGAAGTCGCAGTCGTCTTTATCGACGACGGAGACGAATGCCTCGGTCGCGGGTGACGTCGAGCAGCTCGCCGTTGACCTGCAGCGGGCGGAGTCGTGAGCGGAGGCGTTTGACGAGGCTGTCGAGTGCTTGTGCGGTGACACCGTCGGCGGCGACGTCGCTCCACACATGTTCGATGATCGTTTGACGAGAGACGTGGGTGTCGGCGTGGCGGTCGAGCAGTTCGAGCAGTGCTTGTTGGCGTTGGGACAGCGGCGGGTCGACTCGTTGCGCGTCGACCCATACGGTGCCCGAATCGGGTTCGATCCATACGCCAGTGAGGCGGCCGATCAGCGGCGCGGCGGGGGTCGCCGCTGGGTCGATGAAACGGAACGACGCTACGCCCGCGAACACAATCTCATCACCATCTCGTAATGGTTGGGGTGTTGTTTCGATGCGTGTTCCGTTAAGGAACGTTCCGTTACGACTGCCGAGATCGGCCAGCACATACCCGTGCGGTGTCCGGTCGATCTGTGCGTGGATCCGTGACATCGACGCCACGTCGAGGTGCACGTCACAGGACGGGTCTCGCCCGATCGTGAGCGGGGTGTCTTCGAGCCATATCTGCTCTCCGTCGGGCAACGGACGAAGGACGGCTGGCGTCATGAACCCTCCCCGTTAAGACATGTCTCCTCAGGGCCAAAGACGATCTCGTCGACGAGCAACGATCCGCCAGATCCGTCCTTGAAAAACGTCGGGACGGCAAAGGCAGCACCTTCTGGTGCGTCGGAGAAGATCAGGGCGCGTTGGCCTTCGACGCTTCCCATCACCTCGCCCACCAATGCGTCTGCTCGACGGTTCGTCAGCAGTTCGAAGTCGGCGTCGAGGTAGTCGACATACATCGTGGTCACGTCGGGTTCGCCTTGGCGGCGCAACCAAGCAGACAGGATGAAGGTGGTGTCGCCCTCGATCGGGGTGATCTCGCCGAAGATCCCAAAGGTGCCGTTGGCGCCGACTCGCAGCGCCGGGCCGCCACCCACCCCTCCGCCTTCGACGATGGTCGTGGTGTTGGTGGTGTCTCCGAAGTAGAAGTGATCGGGGACCGCATCGCCGAAGCCGGCGTTCGACACAAGGTTGCAGACCATGCTCGCTGCATCTCCGGGAGCGGTTGCGAGCTGGCTTGCGAGTTCGTTGCGCTCGGCGAGCGATCGTTCGGCGCCGTCGTTGCCGGGCCGGTCGGCAATGCTGGCGAACCCAAGGACGAAGAGCCCTGCGGCAACCAAGATCAGCAGAGCGAAGCTGACGAGCCGGGCGGGCGACGACCGACGTTCGCCGGGCGCTGAGGTTCCTGGGCCATCGTCGTGCAGCGTTCGGGCGAACTGGCTTGCGGTCGCTGGCCGGTCGTGCGGGTCTTTCGCGAGTCCCGCCAAGATGGCGTCTTCGACCGCGCCGGGAAGGTCGGGACGGTGCTCGGTTGGGGCGTCGGGCGTTGACGATGCGTGGTGGCCCAACATGGCGATCGGGGTGGCAACGTCGGGGAACGGCGAGGCGCCGGTCAACATCTCGTAGGTGATGAGGGCGAGCGCATAAATGTCGCTCGCCGGTTCGGGCGCACGCCCCGTGGCCACCTCGGGTGCGGCATATCGCGGCGTTGTTTCGAGTGTGATGCCGGTAGTTCGGTCGAGCGTTTGCTCGCCATCTTCGATTCGCTTCGACGTGGCGAGGTCGATGAGCGTGGTCGCATCGGCGGTAGCGCCAGGGGCGGTATCGATGAGCACGTTCGACGGTGCGAGGTCGCCGTGGGTGAACCCGGCGTGATGGACTGCATCGAGCGCGCCGGCGAGCTGGGCGATGATGCGCCTGGTCCGGTCGAGTGAGAGCGGGCTCTCCGCGTCGATCAGGTGGCCGAGGGTTTGCCCATCGATCCATGGCAGCGCCAGCCACGTTGCCCCGCTAGGGAGGTTGTCGTGTTCGATGATGCTGATTACCCCAGGGTGATCTACCTGTTGGAGGCACTCGATCTCGGCCAGTGCAGCTTCGGCGTCGTCGTGCATTTTGAGCGCGACCGGGTGGCCGTCGCCGTCGTGCGAGCAATACACCGCACCCGAGCGGCCCCGAGCAACAGGCTCGCGAATTCGGTAAGGACCGACGTCCGTTCCCGCATCGAACATTCTCCATTATTGCATCGGCACGATCGGATTGACTCCCCTACCGGGCATCGGCGGTCGTTCGTTGCCCGGTTCGCGCCCGGTTCGCGCCAAGTACGACCAATGCCATGTCCTTACCGTCATTCCATGACACGACTCACAGGAACCGAGACCGAAACCCGTTCGAACCACGACTTTTCGTGGCCGCGTCGACTAAAGATCTTCGCTGCTACCAGCCTTGCGATTATGGCCGCCGCGCTGTTGACCGTGCCGGGGGCTTCGGGTCAGGTGGGAAATGTTTCGGTGTTCGATGACGGGCTTGGCGATGGCTTTGCCAACTGGTCGTGGTCTGGCGCAGAGATCGATCTTGCCAGCACGGTCGAGGTGGCGAGCGGTCAGTCCGCATTGCGTGCAGATGTGGCGGCGTACTCGGCGGTCTCGTTGGGACACGGCGCAACCACCCAAGCACCGGCCGGTGGCGAGCTTCGGTTTTCTGCCCACGGTGGCGAGAACGGCTCGGTCTCGTTGCGCGTCGTGATGATGGACGGCGCGTTCCAGGCCGGTACACCAGTACAGATCGACGTGCCCGGCGGCGAGTGGAGCGACCATGTGATTCCGCTCGCCGACCTCGGCGCGTCGTCGACTATCGGTGGCTTCTGGTGGCAAGAGGTGAGCGGCCAAGATCCTTCGGCGTTCTTCCTCGACAACATCCGCGTCACCCCAGCAGCGACACCCGAGCCAGCGCCGACTCCTCAGCCGGCACCAGAAACTCAGCCGGCCACCCAACCTGCTCCCGAGCCAACTCCAGCACCAGCACCTGAGCAAGTGCCGCCGCCCGTCGGTGGGTGGGCGTTTGAGGAGACCTTCGACGGCGATCCAGCGTCACCGTCCCAAGACTTGCTCCCCCGAAACTTCGACTACGCCGTGACCCATCGCAGCCACCCCGGCGACCACTTCGATGGCTACCCGCCGTTCCTCGCCGACCATGGCCCAGACTGTGCCGGACCCAACCCCGACGTCTCGCCGCTCCCTCAGCACTTGGTCGACTCCCGCCAAGATACGAACGGCGCTTCGCCCGATGCGAGCTTCTTCATTTGCAAGAACCACATGATGTCGTCGATGGGCCAGGCCGGGCCGTACTCGGTCAGTGCGTTCTGGCCGAAACAAGAGTTCAACTTCGCCGACGGCGGCGTCCTCGAGTTCGAGGTGAACATCAACGATTCCCACGACACACGCAGTTGGTGGGAGGTCATGATCGCTCCCCGAGATCAGTTGAAGGTGGCGGCTGGGCCAACCGATTCGCCCATCAGCGAGACCTACTCCAACGACCGCATCGTGCTGGACTTTCGACGAAACGTCCGCACGATCAAGGTTGGGACTGGCGCACTTGCACCCGAGGGTTGGCTGGCGAACGATACCCAACGCGGCCAGTGGGACTTTGCCTGGTGGCGAGATCTTTACCCATCAGACCCTGCCCTCGATGATCGGCGTGTGCGGCGAACGATGCGCATCGAGATCGTCGGGGACCAGATCGTTTGGGGCATCGAGACCGCCGATGGCAGTTTCGACGAGTGGTCGGTAGACGTACCCGGCGGCATGCCGTTCGACCAAGGCCTCGTGTTGTTCAAGACCCATGCGTACAACCCGGTCAAGGACGGCAACACCGACACGTACACCTTCCATTGGGACAACCTTCGTTTCGATGGGCCGGTGGTTGGCCAGTACGACACGTACGAAGCGAACGACGTGGTCTACCTCCAGCGCAACGGCGACCGTGAGGTGGGCGAATCAGAGACGGTGACGATCGACATCGATGAGCTCGGCGATGACCCCGTCCTCTTCGGACAAATCCATCAGCCGAAGCGTGGGTCGGTGTTGCTGAGCGTGAACGGTGCCGACCCGGTCGAAGTGCATCCCTATGAGTATGAG
>CALHXU010000176.1 GCA_938040365.1 uncultured Acidimicrobiales bacterium | reverse complement strand
AAGCGACGAATCGGCGAATGGTTGTTGTGGCGCGCTGGCCCCGCCCGCGGCCCGGCAAAGTATCTCGCAATCAACAGCGGCGACCTGGCAAAGATGCATACATTTCACTTGGAAGCCGATGGCGCACACCATGGCGTTGGGCCGTCAGGGGTAACCCACGATCGCTTTCGCAGCTTCAAAGAAGACCTACTCGGCCGTACCTAACCTGCTGCTTAGGGTTCACCTTTGCGATCGTCTTTTTCGGTCACCGAGTCGGCTCCCTCTTGTTCGCCCGTCACGCTGTCTTTGAGAAAGTCGAACATTTGGTCCCACTTCGCGAACACGCCGCGTCGTTCGTCGAGCCGCACGACCCATCGGCGGTAGAGCAATGCGAGTACGCAGATGACGATTACGAAGCCAAGTACATCGAACGCCGACATCTCCCCCACGGTAGTTCTCGTGAGCGCTCATCGGTCTTCGACCGGTTCGAACATTCTGCGCAACAACATGAACCCGGGGAACGAAACTCACTCACGCTGGTTTTTCCCTGCAACGTCCAACAACGCCCAAAGGATTTGTAGAAGAAAGAAGCAGTCCCATGACCGAAACGATCGTTGCCCGTAGCTCGCTCGCGACCGCCGCAGTTGGCGCCGCCGTCGTGATCGCCATCTTTGCCAGCGCCGCCTCCAGCGTGTCCTTCCTTCTCGCCATCGTGCTGCTCGGCTTCGGTGTCTTCTTTGCGAAGAAACTGTTCGTCCGGGTGGCTCGGATGCGTGTAGCGGTCACCGATGAGAAGGTCATCGTCGTAAACCTCGACGAACGTGTCGAACTCGACCTGCAGACGGTCAACATCGACGCTCGAAAGTCTCGTGGTCGCTGGTGGTTCACCCAGTACGTGGTCCACCCCATCCGGTCATTTCTGGACTCGGATTACCAGCCAGCAGCTCGAGTATTGTGCGTCACCGACGCACACGGTCATACCGCCAAGGTCGGGGTGGCGCCACGCTACGGTACTGGCCTCGACACCGTTGCAGAAGACCTCATCAGCGCAATCGAGGAGAGACGCTTGGCGGCCTAAGTGCGTGCGTGCACCGGAGTCATGATCACGACCGGCGTGTGTGACCGCCGATGGGAGAACTGATCGATCATCTTGTCGAGGTCGCGCCAGATATTCCAAAGACGGTCGTGCTCGTCGCCGGGTTCGGCCTCTCGCCCGACGACGGTGAACGTTCCCTCTGGCGTGATGAGTTCAGCCTCAGGATTGGCGGTCATGTTGAGCCACCAGGCCGGGTCGCCCTCGTCCCATCCGTTCATCGCGATCGTGACGAAGTCATCGCCGTCCTTGCAATAGGCGATCATGACGATGCGCTTCTCGCCGCTCTTGCGGCCGATCGTCGTGAGTTGAGCGAGGCCTTCTTGGTCAGCCGTTGCTTGACGTAGCCCGAAGCGGCCGCCGCTATAGCGAAACAGGGCCCGGTGAATCTTCCATGCAAGCCGGATCACGGGTCGAGGTGGGAGCTTCGCCATGCCAACAACTTAGGTGAGTGGCACCGACGAAACCGCTACGACGCGTCGAGCGTGATGATCATCGCAGAGTTGCTCTGGCCACCTTTGCCGAAAGCCGAGCGGACCGAGTTCATCATCCTGACGACGGTGACCCACTTGCCGTACTTGGCATTCACGAGCGAAGAAACGGTTGCGAACTCTTCGGGGCTGCCCATGTGGGCGGTGCCCTCGACGATGTCGGAACCCTCGGTGACGTTGCCGCGCTGATCGCACGGCTGCAACGTCACCTTTGGGTTTGCTCGGACTCGCTTGGCTTTCCAGCTTTCACCCCACGTGGTGAATCCAACGGTGTTGTCGCCCAAATCGACGATCCACACCGGGAGCGGCTTGGCGGTCCCGTCCGCCTTGTATGTCACGAGGCTTACGTATTCTTCGTCTGCGATACCCATGAAGACAACCTAGTCACACACGCCTGCGGCGACCAGACGGCTTAGAAGGTCGTGACCGGGTTGATTGGGTCGGTGTCCATCAGGAACTTCTCGACCTTTGCCGTCTCGACCTTGTTGGTGACCTTGTTCGACTCGTGTACGTCGCGGATTGTCTTCGACATCGTGATCGTGGCGCCGACGAGTGCAAGGAGGCCAAGCCCCATGAACGCTCGGATCCAGGCATCGACCGGCATTGCCCAAACCGCAAAGGCCATTGCGGAGAGCGTGAGGCCGAAGTTGAGCTGGGTGAAGGTAACCCATGCGGAGGAGTGCATTGATGCGGAGTCGGCTTGGTAGTTCATGATGATCACTTTCGTTGAGAGCGTCGAGCGCTCGTTGGTGTAGTAGTCACCGTAAAGATGATCGCACGCCGTGTGCCTGAGGTAAGTCCCCCAAAGTCATTTGGGGATGTTTGGGGGACGGAGAAGATCCACCCCGGCGGTCAACTGCAGTCACGTGGATGCGAAGCGCGATGAGTCCCGAGGTGAACGTCGAGTGGCGACCGGTGGCGGACTCATGGAGCTCGACCAGCCTACGTCCAGCTAGCCAATCCATTCTGTAAGGGAGCCTGGCACCCTTACAGGTCTTGTGTCGAAGATGGGAGCATCTCTGGGCTCAGCTCTTGCGAAGTGCACTAGCTTTGACTCTCGTGATGGAATGGAGACGGCTTGCCGCAGCGTTGATCATGCTCGCAACGTTGCTGGGATCGTCGCCGGTGGCTGCGCAGGGGGCCGATGGGTCCAATGTTGAGACCCGTGAGCTCGCTGAACGGTATGCGCCCGTGGTGATGATCGCGCCCCAGGACGGTCCGTGCGATTCCGATGGCGAGGCGTTTGCCCCGATGTCGGTCGACCTCATCTTGGACAACCCCGACGTGATACTGCGCCAAGCAGGTCTCGGTGACCCTGTTGTCGAACGTGCTCCATCGGCGGCAAGCCTCTTCGGGCGCGGCGAAGGCTTCTACCTCGACTTTCCCGGCCTTTCTCTCGAACCCGGCTGTGTGTACGAAAGTGACTTTCGTGCCGATAGTGAGGGTCAACCGTCGGTCGTCTACGCGCACATCGCAACCCAAGACGACGCTCCCGACCAGCTCGCGGTGCAGTACTGGCTGTACTGGTACTACAACGACTGGAACAACAAGCACGAGAGCGACTGGGAGTTCATCCAGGTGCTCTTCGACGCGTCGACTGTCAGCGAAGCGTTGCGCGAAGATCCGGTATCGGTCGGGTACGCCCAGCACGAAGGCGGTGAGCGGTCTTCGTGGACAGACGGTCAGTTGTTGCGAGACGGCACACGCCCAATCGTGTTCCCCTCAACTGGTTCTCACGGCAGCTACTTCGAACAAGCTGCCTTTCTTGGTCGCAACGGCACCCAAGGCTTTGGATGCGACACGACGACCGAGAACACCCGTGAACTCCGACCCGTTGTCGAAGTTCTGCCCACCGTCGTCAGTGCGGCCACCGACGACTATGCGTGGCTTGGTTTCACCGGCCGCTGGGGCGAGCGAGGAAACGGCCCCTTCAACGGCCCAACCGGGCCGAATACGAAGCCCCAATGGGAGAACCCCATCGACTGGCACAACGATCTGCGGGCGTCGAGTGTGATCATCCCCGGCGGCGACGAAACGAACGTCGCGGTGCTCTCCACGTTCTGCAACGTGGTCGATTTCGGCGCGAATCAGCTCCGGGCTTTTCAGGTCTCGCCGACCAGGCTGCTCGTCTCCGCAGCCGTTGCGTTCATCGCGTTGCGGCTGCTCGTACAACAGACCGAGTGGTCGGTCAGCTCGCCCACTCCCCT
>CALHXU010000175.1 GCA_938040365.1 uncultured Acidimicrobiales bacterium | reverse complement strand
TGCGAGGGTTCTTTCGCGGATTCGGCAACCTGAGTGAGGATTTCGAAGTGTGTTCGCATTCTCACCTCGGAATCGCTACTGTGGCGCCTCATGGGTTCGATTCAACTTGAGACAGCTATTCCTGGTCCGAAGAGCATGGAGATCGTGGAGCGCCGTCGAGCGGCCATGTCTGCTGGTGCTGCGTTTCTCACCGAGCTGGGTGTCGCGTCAGCCGAAGGCGCTGTTGTTACCGACGTCGATGGCAATCGTTTGCTCGACTTCGCTGGCGGCATCGGGGTGCTCGCTGCGGGCCATTGCCCACCGACGGTCGTTGCCGCAATCCAGGCTCAAGCATCTGAACTTCTCCACATCTGCGGCATCGTCGCCACACATGATTCGATGGTCGAGCTCAGCGAAGCGCTGAACGAGGCCGCTCCCGGCGACTTCCCAAAGAAGACGTTGTTGATGAACTCGGGGGCAGAGGCGGTGGAGAGCGCCGTGAAGATCGCCCGTGTCGCGACCGGACGCGCTGGGGTACTCGTGTTCGAAGGCGGCTATCACGGACGCACCAACATGACCATGTCGATGACGAGCAAGTACGGGCTGTTCAAAAAAGGTTTCGGGCCTTTCGCGTCGGAGATCTACCGAATCCCATTTCCAAATGTGTTGCGACGCCCGCCGGGAACCGACCCAGAACAATACGTTGGCTGGTCGATCGGGCGCTTACAGGATGCACTGATCAGCCACGTCGACCCGTCCGCACTCGCCGCAATCGTGATCGAGCCGGTGCAGGGCGAAGGCGGCTTCATCCCCGCCCCGAAGCCGTTCCTCGAAGCGATCCGAAGAATCTGCGATGAACACGGGATCGTCATGGTCGCAGACGAAGTCCAGGCGGGCTTTGGCCGGACCGGAAAGCTGTTCTCGATCGAGCACTCCGGCGTCGCCCCAGATCTGATCACCATGGCGAAATCGATGGGTTCGGGGATGCCGATCTCGGCGGTCGTTGGACGGGCGGAGATCCTCGATGCACCACATCCGGGCGGTATGGGCGGCACCTATAGCGGTAATCCCGTCGCATGCGTTGCGGCACTTGAGACGATCAAACTGATCAATACTCCCGAGTTCTTGGAGCGTGCCGAAGTCGTAGGGCAACGATTGCGAGCAGGTCTCGAACAGCTCCGAGACAAACACCCCGACCGGATAGCTGAGGTTCGTGGTCTCGGACCGATGCTCGTGATCGAACTCGTCTCAGATGAGCACCTCACACCCGATCCGCCGCTCACCCAAGCGGTGAACAAAGCCACGTTGTCACGTGGGCTCATCACGATTCGGGCCGGGCTCTATAGCAACTGTGTTCGATTCCTCCCGCCGTTGAACATCACCGATGCCCAACTCGACGAAGCACTCGCCGTGATCGACGAATCTTTCACCGAAGCACTTGAGGTCACAGGGCCGTGAACCGATCGATTCGCATCCTCGACATCGGCGGGTCGCCTAGCGAGATGGGTTCGGTCCATGGCGACACCTACAAAGACGAGATCCGACAGTACGCGAACGAACGCGTCGAACTGGTCACCTCTGGGCTCTGGAGCGGCGGTCCGCTTTCACGCAGCGATGTGCTCGACATTGCAGATTCGATGTTGGGCGCTCATGAACGATTTGACCCTGCCTTGTTTGAAGAACTGCACTCGATGGCCTCTGCGGCGGGCATCTCCCCTGCCGAGGCGATTGTCGTTGGCGGCTTTACCGACTTTGTCGACACCGTGCGCGCCGTGGTCGGTGGGCCAATGCCCACCGAGGTCATCGAGGACGACTGCACCGCAATGATCGTTCCCGACGAGCGAGCCGCGGGCCAAGGCATCTTGGGTCAGACCTGGGATATGCACGACAGCGCGACCGAACATGTCATTCTGCTTCGCATCCGACCCGAGGATGCTCCGGCTGCGCTCGTGTTCACAACCACGGGGTGCCTCGGCCAAATTGGCATGAACGAGGCTGGGCTTTCGGTGGGCATCAACAACCTCGTAGGCACCGACGGCACCCGGGGCGTTACGTGGCCGTCGGTGGTCCGCTCAATGCTAAAGACCGAAAGCACGGCTGAAGCAAAGAGAGTCCTGCTCGGCGCAGACCTCGCGGGAGCACACAGCTTCTTGATCTTCGATCGCCACGGCGACGGGTGCATCGTGGAGGCAATGCCATCGGCTCGACCAATTATCGAACTCGACGGCGCGCCGATCGTGCACACGAACCACACCTTGCTTGCCGAGTCTTCTGCGGTGCAGGCCGATAAGGCACCAGGGCTGATGGATAGTTCGTCGACGCGCTTTGACACGGCGACCGAACTTCTCGCCGACGGCGATATCGATGTCGAGCGGGTCATGGATGTGACCCGCGAGCCCGACGCTATCTGTCAGGCAGCGGTCGACCCGTATCACATCGAGTCGAGCGGGGCCGCAATCATGCGCCCAGCTACCGGCGAATTCTGGGCATGTTGGGGCCGCCCCATCGACAACGACTACCAGAAAATCAGCTGGCGCCCATGACCTCTTCCCTCCTCCCCTCTACTGGCCCGGTATCGGGCTTGCAGTATGTGCGTATCGCGCCACATATGTGCAAGGCGCTCGAGGCACTCGAGCTCGAGGCGTTCCCGACTGCCGACCCAGCCGACCTTTACGATGAGGCCGAGCTGTTGATCTTGGCCGCCGAATTCCCCGAGGGCAGTGCAATTGGCTTCGACGGCGACCAGCGCGACGAGCCTGTCGCGGTTGGCTTAGGCGTGCGGACACACTTCGATTTTGACAATCCGCAGCACAATCTGAAGGACTTCTTCCGCGACGCCCAAACCGAATCGGGCGATGACCCGACCGGGACGTGGTATTACGGCACCGACATCGTCGTGCGGCCCGATTATCGTCGTCGCGGTATCGGCAAGGAACTGTACGACCTTCGTAAGGCGATCTGTGTCGATCTGAACCTCGAGGGCATTATCGCCGGAGGGGTCATTCCCGGATACGCCGACCACAAGGACACCATGTCGGCCGACGACTATGTCGCCAAAGTGGTTGCCGGCGAGTTGTACGACCCGACCCTGACCTTTCAGGTAGAGAACGGCTTCGAGGCACCGTGCGCGCTTGCGAATTACATGCGCGACCCAACGGTGAACGACTACGCGTCACTCATCGTGTGGCACAACTCCGAGTATGTTTCGCCCACCACGGGGAGTCCGTCATGACGCTGGCTGGGATCGACAACGTCGACCGCGAGCTGATTCGGGCGCTTCAAGCCGATGGACGGGTGTCCTACAGCCAGCTCAGTCGACTCGTTGGTCTCAGCGACGCGGCATGTCGTCAGCGGGTCATGCGGTTGCTCGATGATCGAGTCATCGACATCGTTGCGGTCACCGACCCAGTGAAACTTGGACTCAATTACCAGGCGCTTCTCGGCATCACGGTCAACTCCGATGTGTTGAAGGTCGCTTCAAAGATCGAACAGTATGACGATGCGGTCTACGTCGTGATGTCGACGGGTCGATTCGATCTGCTCGTCGAATTGGTAAGCAAAGACAGCGATAGTTTCATCGAGGTTTCTAACTCGATTCGAAATATGCGAGGTGTGTCGGGCGTGGAGATCATGTCCTATCTCGGGATTACGAAACAAACATATGACTGGGGCGTTGGCTAACTATGACCGACTCAGGAAACACGACGGCCGCGGTGACGATCTCGGGAATTACCAAGCGTTTCGGCGACGTGGTGGCGGTCGACAACATCGACCTTGAGATCGCTGATGGCGAGTTCTTTGCGATGCTCGGGCCATCGGGTTGCGGCAAGACCACGACGCTTCGCATGATCGCCGGACTCGAGTTTCCCTCCGAGGGCTCGCTCAAGATCTTTGGCGATGAGGTTGGTACGCTCCCACCCAACAAACGGCCCGTGAACACGGTATTCCAGAACTATGCGTTGTTCCCTCATATGACCGTGCTCGACAATGTGTCCTTTGGTTTGCGAATGCAATCGACGAAGAAGCGCGAAGCGGCTAGTCGGGCCCAAGAAATGCTCGACCTGGTCCAACTCGGCGAGATGTCGGCTCGTAAGCCAAGCCAACTCTCCGGTGGCCAGCAGCAGCGCGTCGCGCTCGCTCGTGCGCTCGTGAACAAACCGAAGGTGCTGTTGCTCGATGAGCCGCTGGGTGCGCTCGACTTGAAGCTGCGCCAAGAGATGCAGACCGAGCTCAAGTCCCTCCAGCGGAACCTCGGTGTGAGCTTCGTCTTTGTTACCCACGACCAAGAGGAAGCGATGGCCATGTCCGATCGGATCGCCGTCATGAACGAGGGCAAATTGCTTCAGGTCGGCCCACCATCGGAGATCTACGAACGCCCCGCCAACCGATTCGTAGCTGACTTCATTGGTCAGACGAACCTGCTCGATGCAACGGTCGAAGATGAGGATCACATCATCTTGACCAACGGCGATCGACTTCGGGCGCCGAGTCCACATCGACCCGGGACATCGGTCGCCATGAGCTTGCGCCCTGAGGCGATCAGTATCGGTGAACGCGGTTCGACACCAGCAGAACATGAGGCGACGAGCCTCGTTGGCCAGGTCGAGTCGGTCACCTATCTCGGTCATGCCATCGACTACGTCGTCAAGATTGGATGGATCGACCTCGAGGTTCGCGGCGACGCCACTGCGGGCACCCGTCGCTTCTCGGCGGGTGACTCGGTCAGCGTGTGGTGGGATCGAACATCGGATTGGGTGGTGGCGGACTAGTGACCACGGCACAAACAACCGAACTATCACCAAAGAACCTCTCCGACGCCAACGAACGAAACAAACGTCGTCAGGGTTTCTTGATGGCATTTCCGGCATATGCCTATTTGTTGATCTTCTTTGCGTTCCCGCTCGGAATCGTGGTCGTATATTCGTTCGCCACCCGCAATCGTTTCGGCGGCACGGACCTCTCCGACTGGAACTTCGACTCTTACATACGTCTCAACGATGAGGTGCTGCGCAACATCTTGTTTCGATCGTTCACCCTGGCGTTACTCACCACCGTGATTTGTTTGCTCGTCGCCTACCCGTTCTCGTACTTCCTCGCCACTCGCACCCCGACGATTCGCAACGTGTTATTGGTGTTCGTCATGATTCCGTTCTGGTCGAACTTCCTCGTTCGCAACTACGCATGGCGTGTGTTGCTCGGTAGCGATGGCCCGGTGTCGCGGCTCACTGAATTACTCGGCTTAGGAGAGACGCGCATCTTGTTCACTCCAACGGCGATCGTGCTCGGCCTGGTGTACGGATTCTTGCCGTTCATGATCCTGCCGCTGTATGCATCGCTCGAACGACTTGATTGGAGCGTGCTCGAAGCCGCACGGGATCTTGGCGCGACCGGCTTCCAAACACTTCGTAAGGTGACGATCCCGTTGTCGATGCCCGGCGTGATCGCCGGGTCGATCTTGGTGTTCATCCCGAGCTTCGGCGCATTTGTGACACCGGAGATCCTCGGCGGTGGGCGCGAGGTGCTGCTCGGTAGCTTTATTGTTTCTCAGTTCCTCGAAGCTCGAAATTGGCCGGTGGGAGCTGCGACATCGACGGTTTTGATGGCCGTCATGTTGGCGTCAGCGTTGCTGTACTTCCGTAAGGGCGGGAGGACGTTGTAATGGCGACCACCAAAGAACTTCGCGGCGGCGCCAAGTGGGCGCTCAGCCTTAATGCCTGGTTGGTGTACTTCTTTTTCTACGCGCCCATTGCCTTGTTGGTCGTGTTCTCGTTTAGCGATGACAATCTCGTCGGTCGCTGGGGTGGCTTCACGACACGGTGGTACGGCGAGTTTCTCGACAACGACGGTGTCCAGAACGCACTCGGCAATTCCATCCGGGTTGCGATTCTGTCGACCGTGATTTCAGTGGTGTTGGGCACGATGGCTGGCTTGTCGTTGGAGCGCTACCGATTCAGGGGAAGTCGAATGTTCGACGCGCTTCTCTACCTTCCGGTGATCGTTCCCGACGTCACGATGGCGGTCATGATGCTGATCTTCTTCACCAGCCTCGATGACCTCATCGGCCTGCAGATCACCCGCGGCTTCTCGACGATCACGCTCAGCCACATCGCCTTTAGCATCAGCTTTGTATCGATCGTTGTGCGGGCCCGTCTCGCCGGGATGAGCGAAACGCTCGAAGAAGCAGCACAAGATCTCTACGCCACTCGATGGCAAACGTTCCGCTTCGTGACGCTGCCACTCATCTTGCCCGGCATTATCGGTGGAGCATTGCTGGCGCTCACCTTGTCACTCGACGATGTGGTCATCACCCAGTTCGTGAGCGGCCCGGGGTCAACAACGCTGCCGGTCTTTGTTTTCAGTCTTATTCGCCGGGGAGTCTCACCGCTCATCAACGCCGTTTCGGTGGTGATGCTTGCAGCGTCAGCATTTCTCGTACTTTTGTCACTCTTGGCCCAACGTTCGCGAGGCGGCTCAGTTACCTAATCGAAACCATAGAAATCCACACACCTACAAGAAATACAGAACACAAACCTGGGAGGGACTTGTGAAACTTAAAAAATATACGCGGCTCATCGCCGCATCGATGGCCATCGCACTTGTTGCGGCGGCTTGCGGAAGTAGCAGCGATACCGCGACCGATGGCGGCGACGGTGGCGGAGGCGATGCCATTCAGACCGCAAGCGCATCGAGTTGTGAAGCCGGACAGATCGACGGCGACCTCGCAATCTTCAACTGGACCGAATACATGGATCCCGAGCTCATCGTTGCATTCGAAGAGGAGTTTGGTGTCTCGGTAACCGAGGACAACTACGACTCGAACGAGGCAATGCAGCCAATCATCAACGCCGGAGGTTCGGGCTTCGACTTCATCGTGCCGTCGGACTACATGGTCGGAATCATGATCGATGCGGGCAACCTGCAACCGCTCAACCGTGACGCCATTCCAAACCTTCAGAACCTCGCACCAGAGTTCGCATCAGGTCTTCCATATGATCCCGATGCCGAGTTCAGCGCACCATACCAGTGGGGAACCACCGGCCTTGGCGTCGACCTCACCGTCACCGGTCCCGACGTTCCACAGACCTGGGGTTTGATCTTTGATCCAGAGCTCGCTGCAGAGTTCAACCTCGAAGGCCAGTTCTCCACGCTGTTGAACGATCCACGCGAGACCTTGGGTGCTGCGCTCAAGTTCCTCGGGTACTCACTCAACACCACCAGCGAAGCAGAACTCCAAGAAGCTGAGGAACTCATTGCTTCGACGCTCGACCGCGTCGCAGCATTCGAGTCAGATCAGTACGACGAGTTGCTCGTGACCGGTGAGGCTGCAGTCACCCACGGGTACAGCGGTAACTTCCTCTTCCAGTTCCTCGATGCAGAGAACCCCGAGGACTTCACCTACTTCGTTCCCGAAGAAGGCGGCACCCGCTGGATTGACAACATGGCAATTCCATTCGATGCGCCGAACCCATGCACGGCCCATACCTTCATCAACTTCCTGCTCGACGCCGAGCGTGGTGCGCAGTTGACGAACTGGAACCTCTACGCCAGCCCGAACGAGGCAGCCACCCCGTTTATTGATCAGGAAGTTCTCGACGATCCAATCGTCTACCCAACCGACACGTCGCTGTTGGAAGAGATCGAGGACACCGGCGACTTCGAGATCAACTTCAGTGATGCATTCACCTCAGCCCGCGGCTAGGTGAGAGCGATCTGGTAACGCCGGATCACCACTCGACCTGCTGGGCCCCAAAGCACCTGCTTTGGGGCCCACCGCTCGGTTTGTTCACCTACCCTTGAATCACCACTTCCCCGAAGACGACCATGACCCGCAACATCACCTTCGCCGCCACTCAACTCGCGATGAGTTGGGACATTGATGCAAACCTCGACAAGGCCGAACAGGCCGTTCGCGGCGCGCATGCCCAAGGCGCCCACGTCATTTTGCTCCAAGAGCTCTTCGAGGCACCCTACTTTTGCAAGACCCAGCAGTATCGGTATCTCGACCTCGCAAAGCCGCTCGAGAAGAACGTCCTGATCGAGCGTTTTGCAGCGCTCGCTGCCGAGCTTGAGGTGGTGCTGCCGGTCAGCTATTTCGAGCGGGATGCAAACACGTTCTATAACTCACTCGTGATGGTCGACGCCGACGGCACCGTTATGTCGAACTATCGAAAGTCGCACATCCCTGACGGCCCCGGGTATAGCGAAAAGTTCTATTTCACCCCCGGGAACACCGGCTTCATGGTGTGGGATACCGCCTATGGGGTACTTGGCGCCGGGATCTGCTGGGATCAGTGGTTCCCCGAAGTTGCGCGCAGCTGCGCGCTCGCTGGTGCCGAGGCAATGCTGTACCCAACCGCAATCGGTTCTGAACCCCAAGACCCAACACTCGACTCGAGCGGCCATTGGCAGCGAGTCATGGCGGGCCATGCCGCTGCCAATATCGTGCCGGTCATCGCGTCGAACCGCGTGGGTGTCGAGGAAGACGACGGGGTTTCCACAACGTTTTACGGAAAGTCCTTCATTGCTGATCACACCGGCGAGATCGTTGCTGAGGCAGGTAATGACGAGGAAATTCTTGTCGGCACCTTCGACCTCGACGCGATTGCTACCTACCGTCGCAGTTGGGGGCTGTTCCGTGACCGCAGACCCGACCTCTACGGACCAATCGTTAGTTAGTCGACGTGAGCACTCCCCTCCCTGGAACACCTCGCATCGACAAATTCCGCATGCCCGGTGAGCACGAACCTCATCAGGCCATCCTCATGGCATGGCCTCACCGTCCCGACAACTGGCGAGAGAATGCTCGGCCGGCTCAGCAGGCGTTTGCAAAGCTCGCCGTCGCGATCGACGAAGTTACACCGGTGATCATGTGCGCCCCGCCCGAATACTACGAGCACGCCCGAGGGGTGCTTGCTGACTCGGTCGACGTGATCGCCATTGCGAGTGACGACAGCTGGATTCGAGACATCGGCCCGAGCTATGTCGTGAACAGCAATGGCGAGCTGCGCGGTGTCGACTGGCCGTTTAACGCCTGGGGTGGCGTCGTCAATGGCCTCTACGACAGCTGGGACCAAGACGATGCGCTCGCGGACGCGTTATTGACCCTTCGGGGCGAAGGCCGGTACCGCGCCCCGCTCGTGCTCGAAGGAGGGTCCATCCATGTCGATGGCGAGGGAACAGCGATCACGACCGCCGAGTGCCTTCTGCACCCCGGCAGAAACCCTGAGCTTTCCCAAGACGAGATTCGAGACTTTCTTGTCGAGTACCTGAACGTCGAGAAGGTGGTGTGGCTACCGAACGGGCTCTATAACGACGAAACCAATGGCCACATCGACAACATCTTGCACTTTGTTCGCCCGGGGGTCGTGGTTTTGACCTGGTGCGACGACGAGTCAGACCCCATGTATGACATCAGCCGGAGCGCACTCGATGTACTCGAAGCCGAAACCGACGCTCAGGGACGCAGCTTTGCAGTACACAAGCTGCCGATGCCCGGCCCACTGTTCATGACCGCAGAAGAAGCTGCTGGCGTTCGAGGGTCGAATGGGATGGACCGTTCCGCCGGTAGGCGCCTCGCTGCGTCCTACACGAATTTCTTGATCACCAACGGCCGTGTGATCTTTCCGCTCCTCGACCCACACCATGACGACGAGGTGGCCGCAATCTTGAGCGAGCTGTTCGACGACTACGACGTCATTGGCGTTGCCGCCCGGGAGATCCTGCTCGGTGGCGGCAATATCCATTGCGTGACCCAACAAGTTCCTGCAACGAGCTACCTCCTCGGGTAGAGGGTTTCGGTATTTCCGTCGACGCCAATGATCTGGCCGGAGATGTTCCTTCCGTAGTCGCTGACGAGGAACATGATCAGGTCACTGATCTCTTGTGGGTCGACGTAGGCCTGCATCGACGTTCCGATGGCGTACATGCGCCGCACTTCTTCGGGATCGATTCCATCGGCTTTCGCGTGGGCGTGGATGACATTTTCCATTCGCTGTCCGTTGACATTGCCGGGCACGATGCCATTGACCCTGATCTGGTCGGGTCCGAGTTCCATCGCGAGCGTCTCGGTAAACCCGGCAACCGCCCATTTCGCTGCGACGTAGGGCGCCCGGTTCGGGTACCCCATGATTCCAGCGGCTGACACCATGTTGATGATTACCCCGCTCGACTGTGCCCGAAAGACCGGCACGACCCGGCGGGCGCAGTAGAACTGGGCGTCAATGCAGACGCCCATGGTGTGATCCCATTCGGCGTTAGTCACCTCTTCGACGCGCTTGGTGGGCCCACCGACCCCTGCGTTGTTCACCAAAATGTCGAGCCCACCCGGCAAGATCTCGTCAAAGATCGCGTCGAGCGCGTCGGAGTTCGTTACATCGCACTCCCAGCTCGTAATCGAGTCGGGCAATGTGGCGAGTCCGGCCGGGTCGATGTCGCAGGTGAAGACTTCTGCACCGAGCGCGTCCATCGTGATCGCCGTCGTCCGTCCCATCCCGTCGCCGCCAGCGGTGATGAACGCTCGCTTTCCCTCAAGAGATATGTTCATTGTTCTGGGCCTTTCTGTGTCTCGCTGCTGTTTTGCGCTGCAAGCGTTGCTTGCAGATTCTCGCCGGCAGATGTAGTCGCAATCGCGTGGGCAGCCATGTCGGTGAAGAGGGGCAGGGCCCGTTCGTAGAGTTCGTGAAGTCGTGGTGTTTCACTGAGCGGCCGGTAGCTGGTCTTTGGCTTTTGAATTCCGGTGCTCTGTCGAAGGTTGTCATGCCACGCGCCGGTGCCCTCGTTGTACCAGCTGACCTCGGAGCGCTCGCCTGCTTCCCATTCGAGCGCTTCGGAAACGAAGGGAATCCCGACCGCGTCGCAGTACGCCGCGGTGGTGCCCGACGGGTCATCGAGCAGCGCGTTGGACGTAATTACCGGCGGCGCTTTGCCATCGCGGTCGGCAATACGGTGGAAGAGGCGGTGCAACGATTCGAAGCCGACTTCCTCCCACGTGCAATCGGGCCAGTGCTTTGCAAGGCCTTGCACCACTCGCTCGGGGTCTCGGATCAGGAACGAGTGGGTCATCGTTGACAACATCTCGTCTGTGAGGGTGTGTTCTACCGAGTACACGAAGTCCTTCACAAAGACGCCTTTCGTGCTGGCGAGACTGGACAGTTCTTGCCACGTTGCTTCGTAGGTGTGGCCTGACCGCGCGGCCACATCGGCATCTCGGGTGCTGACCCTGTCTTCGCCGTAGTAGTACAACTCGTTCCACGGCTCGTGAAAGCAGGTGAAGTCGCCGCGCTCGCGCATCATCCACTCAAATGCTGTGGAGGTCGACCGCGGCGTTGCCCACAGGGTGAGAAACATCGGACGGGCACTCATTGGGACTCTCCATCTTTCGATGAGGTAGGCGATTGCAACGACGAGAGCAGCGAGCCAAAGTTGCCGATTGGGGCGACGCCAAGCGTGCGGAAGATCTCCCAGTAGAGAGAAACATCGGCGGCGATGACGGGCTTTTCGATCGTTGCTTCAATCTCGGCCGCCAGTCGAACAAACCGTTGCGGCAGGCCTGTCGAGTCGCGGTAATTCGACATGCCATTGACGAGGATCGCATCGACGTCAGGGGCCTGTTCCGCCGCGTACCGACAGGATTTGCTAGCGAGATCGCCCGGGAAAATCCAGGTCTGATCATTCACTTCCTCTTGGGTGTCGTACCAACCTTGATCCACGAAGTTGCCGTACCAGACGACGTCGATGTCGGCGCTTCGCAGGAAGCGCACGACCCCATCTCGCCAGTCCGGCCAGAAGTAGACCGAGTTCAGTGCAACTCGTTCGTACCCCATTGCTTCGCAGGCCTGCACCAACGTGAGGCCGGCCATCTTCAATGGCGTCTCATACTTGTCGGACATCTCGGCGACATAGGCCCGAATGTCGTGCACATTGCGGCCGCCGGCGTGCACCCAGTTGGTGCCAACCTGGCCAACGACGTCGGCTCCTGCATTCGAAAAACAATGGACGACCTCTTCGAGTTGGTGGAAGTTGTCGACTCGTTGGTCGAGTTGATGGCTGTAGCCGGGGGCATGGAGCAAGCGACCGTGCGCCCCGACGGTCGCCGGGCTCATTCGAAGGAAGTCGCTCGGGGCTGCATCAAAGTCCATCGGCGGACCGGTAAAGCCCACCTGGTACGGAAAGAGCTTGTTCGATGGATCGCTCCACTTTTCGGGCTTCATTGCGCTTCGTCTCTTTCGCTGCTGGCGGTCACGGTCTCACCCGTGCCGAGTACGTCGAAAGTCGCCTCGTCCACGAGCAAGATGGGACACGTCGTTCCATAGAGGGCTGCCGCGCCGATCGAGCCAGCGACCATGTTGATGTCGGGTTTCGTGATGACGAGCGCATCGGGGCCGGTGCCGAGTCGAAGGGCTTCGCCGAGAACGCCTGGGGTGCCCGACGAACCTCTCGATCCGGGCATTGCGACGACCTTCCCGGTGAGCGAGCTCCCACTTTGCGGGTGGCTTTGATCGACGATGCGACCCGTGCGAGCATCGAATCCGCCCCAAAAGCTCAGCGGCGAATCGAGGCGGAGAATCTCTCCTGAAAGCGAACCGGGGACGAGCCAAGTGCCGGTGAGTTCGATCATCACACCCACCTGCCAGCTACCGCAGACTCGACGCATCGTTCGAGACTGGTAAAGCCGATGGGCACCTCGAGAAGACCTTGGCCGTAGTACGCCCACTTCGCTGAGTTCGTGAGTGTCAGCCCATCGACACCTGATGGATGGGGCGGATAGTACGTGCACGTGTCTAGGACGACGTGCACCCCCGCCTCGGCGAGCACCCGGTCGAGGTTGCGAAGGGACAGTTCGTTTGCGACCGCCCGGCTAGTCGTTGCGAGGAACGTGACGCCTTCACTCACTCTTCGCCCGTCGAGCACTTCCACGACGTGCGCGAACTCGGTGATCGAGAAGTGGGGCGTTCCAACGCACACGGCTCGGAGCGGTTCGTCGCCCGATGCCGAGGTGAGCATGTCCATCACCTCGACGAGATCGGCTTCGGTGACGGTGTGTTCGGCCTTTGGAGCGACACCTTGGGTCGCTGCGTCGAGCGTGGGCGCTTCGGGGGTAACGCCAACGATGTGAAATAGCTCGACTCCCCCGGCAGCGGCTGCTCCTGCGGCGACCGCTTTCAGGCCATCTTCGTCGATCGATTCGATCCCGACGACCGCGCCGATCCCGGTCACGACCCTTCGCCCAAGGATGCAGCCGAGGAGGTGCGGGAAGTTCGGATCGGCGAGGGTTGATTCGGGCAGACCCGAGAGGTCGAGGACATCGGTCGCTCGACGTCCTTCGTCGGTGTGGAGCCCGGCGTAGGGAACTCGCCCGAGCATCGCCGCCGCCATGTCGAGCATGTCCCCGTACTTGTTCGTACGTGCCCCGAGCGCCGAGTTAGCGAACCCGACCGCATTCGATTCAGATCCGGCGATCTGCTGTCCGAAGGTCGCTCGACCTTCGTCCTGTAGGTATGGCGCACAGCTCCACATCGAAGAGCAGCCGAGCTCCTCGTAAATGTCCATGACGCGCTCGGCGTTCGCCACCGTCTCGGGCGTTGCCGACGCTGGTCGCACGTCGGGCGATGAACACGAGATCAGGCTTGCGTTGGTGTGGGTGGGTACCGAAAGCGTTGCGCCTTCCGCGAGCAAGAATTCAGCGAAGTCGAGCGACATCTGCCCCGAGTAGTGACATGAATTGATGTGTGCCATCTCGATTTGTACAAACCGAGTTGCCCCGCTCACGTCCGCTGCTGCGACCATGAGTTGCATCGCCAGGGCCATGGCAGCGCCGTCGGCGCCGCTCAACCAGCGCTGTTCCTGTTCGTCGAGTTCGATGCGCATTACTTTGCCTACGGGGTTCCGGTCATGAGGAGTGAACTTTCGAACGGATAGGTGGAGAGCGGCGCAAGCCCGTCGGCTTCGACCACGTGCATTTGTTCGAGCTTGACGCCCGGACCGCCCGAATCTGAGCCAACGAAACTTTCGACCGAGAGGACCATGCCCGCCTCGATTTCGCCGTCGTAGCCGTGTTCGTCCCAGTCGGCTCGATGATAAATGCGTGGCCATTCGTCGCTCATGCCGACACCGTGGGCAATGCAGGCATAGCGGTTCGCAACGAACTCATCGGGCAGGTGCAATGCAGCATCGGCGAGCTCACGGAAGGATCGACCGGGCCTGATGAGTTCTGCGAGGTGGGTGATTTCGTCGTATGCCAGTTGGTAACGGTCGCGCTGTTCGGTGGTTGGCTCGACGTCACCGACGATCCAGGTCCGAGAGATGTCGGCGCAGTATCCGAACGGGCCGATCATGTCGGTATCGAACGCGAGGAAGTCGCCGGCCTCGATTCGCCGCCCTGAGGCTTCTTGGTACCACGGGTTGGTTCGCTCACCGCTGCAGAGCATCCGGCCATCGATCCAGTCACCGTCGTTGGCAATGTTGACTTGGTGGAGCGTGGCCATCAGCTCGTTCTCGGTAGCTCCCGGGACGCAGCGTTCGCGCATCGTCATGATCGCTGCTTCGGCAACCGCGATCGAGTGACGCATACACGTGAGTTCATCGTCGGACTTGATCGATCTTGCCAGCTCGACGAGTGGTTCACCGTCAATGACGTCGATGCCGTGGCGGTGAAGTGCCCCAACGGCGGTCGGGTTTACCCGCTCGAGACCAACCCTGCAGGCGCCCACGAGATCGAAAATGTCCTGTGCGAATCCCTCCGATGTTGCGGCGGTGTCGAGACCTCCATCGAAGACGTTTGGGTGGTGAGCGGGCCGGAACTCATCGATCGTTGCGTGTGCTTCGGCGTAGGCGCCGAACATGGTGAGTCGCCCATCGGCCTCGACGACGAGGTAGTAGGTGGGGATGTGTGACTGGAACAGCGCGTACTCTCGCCAGTCGGCGCTGTAGCGAAGGCTCACGGGATTGGTGAGGATGAGCGCGTCGACGCCGTATTGGTCCATCTGTTGACACAAGCGGTCTTTCCGATACGAGCGAAGCCGCTCAAGGTCGACCGGTGGCGGGTTAAGAATTGGGATCGGACTCGCCTGGACAACGTCCGAGGACGTGGCGCTGCGCGGTACCGCTTCGGTCATCGCAGAATCGTAGAACAAGATCAATCACTACTGTGACCTCGGGCACGAATCGGTCAGCAGTGCGGTGCTGTCGAGGCTGCTCGATTCAGATTGAGCGAGCGGCTTTAACGAGTGCGTCGAGGCCTTCGTCGATTTCGTCTTCGGTCACGTTCAGCATCGGCGCCATACGGATCACGTTGCCGTGAAGCCCACCCTTGCCCACCAACAACTTGTGCGCCTTCGCTGCTTCGAGCATGTCAACCGCGTGCTGGGGCGAAGGCTCGAGCGACCCCGGCTGCACCGTTTCGAACGCTTGCATCAGCCCCTTGCCACGCACTTCGGCGATCCATTGCGTCTCAGCCGCAAGCGCATCGAGGTCAGCACGCAGACGCGCACCCATTACCTTTGCATTGCCTTGCAAATCGTTCTCGACCACATAGTCGATCGTCGCCACACCAGCCGCTGCCGCCAGCGGACTGCCGCCAAAGGTTGAAAAATGGGTGACATCGATCGTGTCCATAATCTCGGCACGAGCAACCACGCCCGCCAACGCCACACCATTCCCCGCACCCTTCGCGAACGTCAACATGTCGGGCACAATGCCGTGATCCTCATACCCCCAGAAATGGTCGCCCGTACGACCCCAACCGGTCTGGACCTCATCAGAAATGTAGAGAATGCCCCGATTATCGAGCTCCTTCTTCATCGCCCCAAAGAACCCTGACGGTGGCGTCGCGAACCCGCCGACACCCTGAATTGGTTCAGCGATCAACGCAGCGACATCGCCCGCCGAGGTCATTGCCAACAACTGATTCAAATCACCAACACAGGCATCGGTGAACGCCTCATCATCGAGCGACGCAAACGGACTGCGCAACTTGTACGGCCCCTGCACAAAGGTGACTTTCAACCCAGAATTGCTCGTCGATGCCCACGACGAATGACTCGTAATTGCCTGGGTTGAATGCGACCGGCCGTGATAGCTGTTGCGCATTGCAAGAATCTGATTCGACTTGCGATAACTCGTCGCCAATAACAACGCAGCATCGTTCGCTTCGGTACCCGACGGTGTGAGGAACACACGAGCGTTTGGGATGCCCGACAAGCCAGCGATCTTTTCGGCGACCTCGATCATCGCTTCGTTCAAATACAACGACGACGTGTGCACCACCTTGCCGGCTTGAGCCTGCAGCGCAGCAGTCACCGACGGATTGTTGTGGCCCACCATCGTGGTGAGCACCCCGCCAAAGAAATCAAGGTATGACTCACCGTCGACATCAAAGACGTAACTGCCGTCGCCGTGGGTGATCTGGATCGGATCTTTGTAATACGGACTCAGAAACGGCGGAAGACTGTTGCGGTACCGAGCGAGCAAATCAGAAGAAGAAGACATCGTCCCAGTTAATCATCGATCGGTTGATTCTCTGCGATTCCAGATTGCCGAGACTCCTCGGGGAGCGGCCGGTCTCTGCGTTCTCGATCATGGCGATGGGTGCGACCTCGGGTTGGGTCGCTTCCCTTCCAAAGATTTTCTGGCTCGCAGTACGGGCGGGTGTTTTCGACCGAGGTGTCCTCGGTGTGGGAGTACGGCGTGATGTGATCGGCCTGCAACCAATGAAAGGGCGCGCCGCACACCGGGTTCGAACATCGGCCGTTCGTGACGACGAGTTGCGCCTCGAGCATCCATTTCGGAATCGCTCGAGCATTCTTTGATACATCCACCGACCGAGATGCGGCCGAGTACACAAGTCTTCGCATCACTCCGACCGATGCTGCGGCGAAGCCGTAGAGGGGATGAATTGGCGTGCCGTCCATGAGCTGTGACTTCTTGTCGATGTCACGCCCGTTTGGATCGAGTTCGGGATAGGGCGCCGCTGGGTCTTCGAGCCACGCTGCGGTGTCTTCGTAGACCTTTTGTGACATCACGATGTTGACCCGAGGAATCGGCATCGAACCATCCGGGCGAGCAACGCCACGACCGATCAGGTTCAACAATGCGGAGAGTTGGCGTTGTCGCACCGTTGACGCGACACCAGCCTCATTCGCTGCCCGACGAAGCTGCTGTTCTTCATGGTGAAGCGAGTCACGGAAGAACGCGGCCTGTAGAGGGTCGAGCGTGCCAGACACCCGTGCCGAGCCGTCGGCGAGCGGAGTGACTGAAAGCCCGGTCTTCTTCTCATGCTCGGAAGGTTCGGCTCCGTCGGGGTCGGCGCCGAGCAACCACCGCGAAATCAGTTGGCCCATGTCGGCAAACGCAAGGTCGCGACACCATCGAACGAACTTCTCCTGATCATCGATCATCTGGCTATGGACTCGCTCGTTGTCGGCTTTTCGGAGAAGATCGAGGTGGCTAAAGCCAAGGACCCCACGTTCGAATGCGCGACGGAAGGCAGGAAAGTCCCGAAGCCAGCGACCGAGAAGGGCATCTGCCCGCACGGGCGCCGGGTCGGCGTTGCTCAATGCCGCAATATGGTTGGCCACATTGCGCTGATCGCTATGGCGGCCGAGGTCGACGTGTTCGGCCTGGTCGACCGCATCGACTCGAACGGCAGCCAGCTGATTACTCAGCCGAGCCAATCCGACGACGAACTCGGACAACTCTTTGTCAGAGAGGCACGACACCGGCACCTCGCCAGCATCAGAAATGGCGCAGTCGAGTGCTTCAAGCACACCTGCGACACAACCAGTTCTCATACCTTTCAATATATCGAACGTACGTTCGGCAAGTCGAAAGTGTTGATTTCTCAAACTTTCAGAACAGCATGTAGCGACTACCAGCTGGCTGCGATGTACTGGGTTTCGCAGAACTCGTAGATGCCTTCGCTCGCGCCCTCCCGGCCGAGGCCCGATTGCTTCATGCCACCGAATGGAGCGGCAGGGTCCGACATTGCGCCGCGGTTCACCCCGACCATGCCCGCTTCGATCCGCTCGGCAGTGGCGAGGCCCTTTGCAAGATCCTCGGTAAAGACATAGGCAGCCAAGCCCATCTCGGTGTCGTTGGCATGGCCGATCATCTCGTCGTGATCGGTGAACGTAATCACCGGCGCGACGGGGCCAAACACTTCTTCGTGGGTAATCGCCGCTGTCGGCGAGACTCCTGAGAGCACCGTCGGTTCGAAGAAATGGCCAGCACCGTCGAGGGTCGACCCGCCCGTCACAACGGTCGCTCCCTCTGAAACCGCCGAGTCGACGAGACCAGAAATCGATGAAATGGCTCGCTCGTTGATCATTGGCCCACACTCGATTCCGTCCTCGAGTCCGTTGCCAGTCTTCGTAGCAGCCATTGCTTCACCGAGGGCAGCGGTGTAATCACCCGCAATGCCCGCTTCGACAAAGATTCTGTTCGCTGCGGTGCACGTCTCGGCCGAGTGGCGCATCTTTGCGGTCATCGTGCCCTCGACCGCCTTTTCGATATCGGCATCGTCGAAGACAATCAGCGGAGCGTTGCCGCCGAGTTCCATGGCGACCTTCAGGACCCGGTCAGCGCAGCGGCGCAACAAGATGCGCCCGACCTCGGTTGAGCCGGTGAACGAAACCATTCGGGTTGCCTTGTGATCGACCGCAGCGTCGAACCAATCGCCCGAATTCGATGTTGGGACGATGTTGATCAATCCATCGGGGACTCCAGCACCCTGGAGAAGGTCGGCGACCCGCAGTGCGGTGAGCGGCGTTTCTCCCGCGGGTTTGATGACGGCTGCATTTCCGGCGCCGAGGCACGGCGCGAGTTTGCGGGTGATCATCGCCGCAGGGAAGTTCCACGGCGTAACCATGGTGACGACACCGACCGGCGGGTGACGGACGATGATCTTGTTGTTGCCCGACGGAGCGACGCTCATCGATCCGTGAATTCGGACGGTTTCTTCGGAGTTCCATCGAAAGAACTCCGCGGCGTAACCAACCTCGCCTTTCGCATCGGCGAGCGGCTTGCCGTGCTCGAGCGTGATGAGTTCGGCGAGTTCGTCGGCGTGGTCGATCAGGGTCTGCCAACACGCCCGCAAGACCTCGGCCCGTTCGCGTGGCCCGACCTTTGCCCACTCGACCTGGGCTGCTGCTGCAGCCTCGACCGCCGCGGTCACATCGGCGGGCGAACCGTTTGCCACCGTGGTGATGACGTCTCCGTTCGCCGGATTCGTTACGTCGATGCGATCGCTGTTCGAACCATCGATCCATTTACCGCCGATAAGTAGCTGTTCTCTCATGTGTTCTGCCCCCTTGGCTGCCGTTAAAGCTTAGGGCACGGGCCAGATCATCAGCCCGCTCTTTGGCTTATGCTGTCGGCGAGCGAAACGACCGGAGTAACCATGAGTCTTGACGACTTCCGACGCGAGCCATTGCTATTTGGTCCGTCCCCCATTCACCCATTGCCAAACCTATCCAAAGCCCTCGGAGGCAAGGTCAAGATCTGGGCGAAGCGGGAAGATTGCAACTCCGGTATTGCCTTCGGCGGCAACAAGGTTCGCAAACTCGAATACCTCGCGGCCGATGCGATCGATACGGGTTGCGACACGCTGGTCTCGATCGGGGGCATTCAGTCGAACCACACGAGGCAGGTAACCGGCGTGGCGGCGAAACTCGGGATGGCCGCGGTCACGGTGCAAGAGGGCTGGGTCGACTACAACGACATGTGTTACGACAAGGTCGGCAACATTCAGCTGACGCGCATCTTGGGTGGCGAACCGCGAATCGACCCGGCCGGATTCGATATTGGCATCCGCGATTCGTGGACACGAGCGCTCGAATCGGTTATCGAGGCTGGCGGAACCCCCTACCCTATCCCCGCAGGTGCTTCAGATCATCCGCTCGGTGGTCTGGGCTTCGCTAATTGGGCGCGTGAAGTCCAATCCCAAGAGGCCGAGCACGACACCTTCTTTGACACAATCATCGTGTGTACGGTGACCGGTTCGACCCATGCGGGCATGATCGCCGGATTTGCGCTCGAGGACGGAGACGACCGCCGAGTCATCGGTATCGACGCATCGAAGACGCTCGAGCAAACAATCGACCAGGTCACCCGCATCGCTACGCAAACCGCCGAGAAGATTGGCGTTGACCGCCCGCTTCGGGACGATGAAATTACTGTTCTTCCCGGCTATGAGGGGCCGGCGTATGGAATCCCCGACGCCGGCACGATCGAGGCAATCCATCTCGCGGCCCGGACCGAGGGCATGCTCACCGACCCGGTCTACGAGGGCAAGTCGATGGCCGGACTCATCGGCATGATCCGTTCGGGCGAAATTCCTGCAGGGTCGCGAGTGCTCTATGCCCACCTCGGCGGACAGACCGCACTTCCGGCCTATGCCGGCTTCCCCGGCTTGGGTTCACCTGAACGAGAGCTGTCGCACTAACACTATTCGCTCAACCGCACTGGCCTCGCTAGCATCGCCCGATGCGCACCATCACGCTTGGCCCTACAAACATCGAAGTGTCCCAACTCGTTCTTGGGACGATGACCTTCGGCACCCAGACGCCAGAGTCCGATGCCCACACCCAGATCGACATGAGCCTCGATGCCGGCATCAACTTCATCGATACCGCCGAGGCGTATCCGGTCAACCCCATGACCGCCGAGACCGCAGGCCTCACCGAGGAGATCATCGGCAACTGGTTTGCTAAGACGGGTCGACGAAGCGACGTGGTGCTCGCTACCAAGGTGGCTGGGCCCGGAGGGCCGATGCGCAACGGCGCCCCGATCTCGGTCGACGGTATGCGCGAAGCGATCGACGGCTCGCTCCGACGGTTACAGACCGACTACATCGACCTGTACCAGCTGCATTGGCCAAATCGCGGTGGCTACATGTTCCGGCAGAACTGGAACTATGACCCGTCAAACCAAGACAAGGCCGAGATCGTTGCCCACATGGAGCGTGTCCTCACCGAGCTGGCGAGCCAGGTCGAGCAGGGGCGGATTCGTCAGGTCGGCCTGTCGAACGAAACCGCGTGGGGCACGGCGCAGTGGCTGAGCGTTGCCGAACGGATCGGCGGGCCCAACATGGTGAGTGTCCAGAACGAGTACTCGCTCATGGACCGCCTCTATGACACCGATATGGCCGAGCTGAGTCATAACGAGCAGATAACGCTGCTCGCGTACTCGCCGCTCGCAGCGGGAATACTGACCGGCAAGTACACCGGAGGTGCCGTCCCTGACGGTTCGCGTATGTCGTTGTCGCCCGACATGTTCGGCAGGAAGAACGATCGAGCCCTCGGCATTGCCCAGCGATATGTCGAGCTTGCCAACCGCCACGGGATCAACCCGGTCCATATGGCGCTCGCGTTCATCTGCCAGCGCCCCTTCCCCACCGCACCGATCTTTGGCGCGAAGACGACCGACCAACTCCAGGTCATTCTCGACGGCAAGGACGTCGTCCTCAGTAACGAATTGCTCTCCGAAATTAGCGACACCCACCGAACCAACCCCATGCCGTACTAACCCCACTTCGTTAGGGAGCCTGGCACCCTAACGAAGTGGATCGACGCGACGGAGCTTGCGTTCGACGCAGGCGAGATTGGCTGCGAGACTCAAGACATGACACTCACCCAGTACCGAATCGACCGTGGCGGCGTGGACCGTCTCCTCTTCTTGATGCATGGCTACACCGCCGAGCAGCACCACCTCGCGTCTTATGTTCCCCTCGTCGACCCGAACGAACGCTTCACCGCAATCGCCCCACGTGGGCCGATCGACATGCCTGACGGCGACGGTGCAGGTTGGTGGGACATCGACCTCCAAACCTTCGAGATGGACATGTCGAAGTTCATGCCATCACTCGAGATGGTCGAGTCGATGATCGTCGAGGAAGCCGAGAAGTCGGGCGTTCCGCTCGAGCGTTGCGTCGTCGGCGGGTTCAGCCAAGGCGGATACCTGTCGCTCGCCCTCGCCGGTAAGGCCGGGGCGCCACAATACGCCGGTGTGTGGGCAATGTGCTGTGGCATCCCCAAGGTTGATGGCCTCGATATTGATCTGAGTGCCGGAGCCGATCGTCCAGCGTTGTTCCAGTGGGGCACCAAGGATCCCGTGATTGGCAACGAACAGCCCCAAGAGGCAATCGCTGCGCTCAAAGATGGCGGCTGGAACCTCAGTGATCACTCCTATGAGATGGCACACAGCCAGACGATCGAAATGATGATCGACGCACGAGCCTGGCTCGCCGAGGTCCTTTAAGGGGAGCTGCACATGCCCGACTTCTTCACCTCTGTACCCGACCCGGTCGCCTATGCGGGCCAGCCCGCGGGCGATGGCCTTGCCTATCAGGTCTACGATCCGGAGCGGATCGTCGCCGGAAAGCGAATGGAGGACCTCCTTCGCATCGGCGTGTGTTACTGGCATAGCTTCGCCTGGCCGGGCGCCGACATTTTCGGTGCGGGCACCTTCGATCGTCCGTGGCTCGATCCGGCGATGGACCCAATGGACGCGGCTCGAATGAAGCAGGACGCGGCCTTTGAGTTCATTTCGAAGCTCGGCGTGAAATTCTTCTCGTTTCACGATGTCGACATGTCGCCTCCGGGAGACACGCTGGCCGAGACGAAGGCAAACCTCGACCAGATGGTCGACCGCGCTGGCGAGAAGATGGACGAGACCGGCATTGGGTTGCTCTGGGGAACGGCGAACCTGTTCTCCCACCCCCGCTATGCGGCCGGGGCGGCGACCAACCCTGACCCAGAGGTCTTCCAATACGCAGCTGCCCAGGTTCGTCACATGCTCGACGCGACAAAGAAGCTCGATGGCAGCAACTACGTGCTCTGGGGTGGTCGTGAGGGTTACGAGACCCTGCTCAATACGCGCATGGGCCAAGAGGCCGACCAGCTCGCGCGCTTCATGACGATGGTGGCCGAATACAAACATTCCATCGGCTTCACCGGCACGCTCCTCATCGAGCCCAAGCCACAAGAACCGACAAAGCATCAGTACGACTACGACTGCGCAACGGTGCACGGCTTTCTCGAACGCTACGACCTCGCAAATGAGTACAAGGTCAATATCGAGGTCAACCACGCGACGCTGTCGGGCCACTCGTTCCAACACGAGGTTGCCTATGCGATCGACAACGGCATCTTCTGCTCGGTCGACGCCAACCGCGGCGACCCACAGAACGGATGGGATACCGACCAGTTCCCGAACTCGGTCGACGAGATGAGCTTGGCGGTCTATGAGATTCTTCGCGGTGGTGGGTTTACCACCGGCGGCTTCATGTTCGACACGAAGCTGCGTCGCCAGAGCATCGACCGCGCCGACCTATTTCACGGACATATCGGCGGCATCGACACCCTCGCTCGTTCACTGCTCGTCGCAGAATCACTGCTCGACAACAAAACGCTCGAATCGGTGCGCGACGACCGTTATGCGGGCTGGGCCTCAGGCTCGGGCGCTGACATTTTGGCGGGCGAACGAACGCTGGCCGACCTAGCCGACGAGGCGGTCGCAAACGATCTCGAGCCAACGCCGGTTTCGGGAGCACAAGAGCACCTCGAGAACGAGGTCAACAAAGCGATCTGGAATATCGGTTAGCCACTAGCTGGCGACTCCCGCAGGGTTGCAAAGAAGGTCTTGAGCGACTGCGTGCATTCGTCTCCGAGGACTCCATGGTGCACGTCGAAGGTGTGGCGTAGCCGCGGGTCGACGCCGAAGTTGTAGACCGAGCCAAGCGCACCAGCTTCGAGGTCGGCTGCGCCAAAGACAGCGCATTCGATGCGGGCGTTAACCGCTGCGCCCGCGCACATCGTGCACGGTTCGAGCGTGCTGATGAGTGTCGCGTTATCGAGCCGCCACGTTCCGAGCTGTGCGCAGGCGTCGCGCATGGCGAGGACCTCGGCGTGCGCCGTCGGGTCACCGGTGAGCTCTCGTTCGTTGTGGCGCGACGCAATGACCTCACCGTCGACGACGACGAGCGCCCCGACCGGAACATCGCCATGTGGGACAGCTAGCTCTGCTTCAGCGAGCGCGAGGCGCATCAATCGGTCGTATTCCATGGCCGAGAACCTACCAAGAACGAAACATCGGGGTCAGACCCTCCCTTACCGTTCTCGGCAAAATCTGCGGTCCCTCAGCAGAAACGTTTCCGCTCGCAGCCCACAGATCTCAGGGAGTAGCGTGGGGGATGTGACGAGTGCGCAACCTGCAGCCGAAATCCCAGCCGAACACATCGAAGCGTTTCGCCGTGACGGTGTCGTGATGTTGCCCAAGATGTTTGGAGCCGAGTGGATCGACCTGCTTCGCGAAGGGCTTACTCGGCACCTCGAAGCTCCGTCGCCGAGGGCCCGAGTGTGGGACCGCGATGACCACGGGCGAACCATGTTCTGGGATGCAATGGCGTGGCACGATGTGTCCGAGTATCAGCGCTTCGTGTTTGAATCGCCCGCCGCCGAGATCGCTGGGCGGATGCTCGGCTCGTCACGTATCAACTTTTTCTTCGATGCAGTCTTCGTCCGCTCCGCCGGTTCGCAGTTCCAGACGCCGTGGCACCAGGACGAGCCGTACTGGTCGGTCGAAGGCCACGACACCTGCACCATCTGGATGCCTCTCGTTCCGGTGAAGGCCGAGAACGCGCTCGCGTTCGTACCCGGTTCACACCTCGGTTCGGTCGTCTATGACCACTACGACTTTGGGACGCTAAACCCCGACGGCGACGCCGATGTAGACCGCAGCGATTTCAGCGCAACCGCACAAGCCGATATCCCCGACATCGACGCGGACCGAGACGCCTTCGGCGTACTGAGTTGGGACATGGAACCCGGCGATTGCGTTGTATTCAACAGCCGAATTCTGCACGGCGG
>CALHXU010000174.1 GCA_938040365.1 uncultured Acidimicrobiales bacterium | reverse complement strand
CGAAACGCACGGTGTGGGTCGCCGGACAATTCCATCAACCGCTCCATCGAGTTGAGCGAAAGGTCCTCAAAGAATCCGGCGCGAGCCTCGAGGTTGATGTGACGGTCGAGGAAGCGAAGCGCCTCAGTGAAACTCATGACGTGAGCCTACGGGCATCCCCGTCCCACAAACACCGCCTCCGGCGCAGAGCCTCCGTGGCGATTGAACGGCCCCCGGAGGGGACGATGAGCTGCTTGCGAAATCGACGAAAATCTCGGCGAAGCCGGAAGTCGATTTAGGAAGCAGCGCGTGAGGGGCGTTCGTCGCCCTTCTTGGGCGGCTTCACCGAGTGCAGTGTTGGAAGGACACCTTCGAGTACGACCTCTTCGGTGATGACCACCTTGCTGACGCCTTCACGACTCGGAAGGTCATACATTGTGGCGAGCAACACTTCTTCGAGCACGGCTCGAAGGCCACGTGCACCGACGCCACGTGCGAGCGATTGATCGGCGATTGCGCCGAGCGCCTCGTCGGTGAATTCGAGCTCGCACTCTTCGAACTCAAAGAACTTCTTGTACTGCTTGATAAGTGCGTTCTTTGGTTCGGTGAGTACACGAACGAGATCTTCGCGGTACAGGTTGCCGACCGATCCAACGACGGGAAGGCGGCCAATGAACTCGGGAATGAGGCCAAAGCTGATGAGGTCCTCGGGGCGGATGCGGGTCAGTACATCGCCGAGGTCGTTACGGTCGTTACGGTTGGTGATGCTCGCACCAAAGCCAACGCCGCCGCGGTCTTCGCGTTGGTCGATGAGCTTTTCGATGCCGGCGAATGCGCCGCCGCAGATGAACAGCACGTTGGTGGTGTCGATCTGGATGAACTCTTGGTGTGGGTGCTTACGTCCGCCTTGTGGTGGGACAGCAGCGGTCGTTCCCTCGAGAATCTTGAGGAGCGCCTGCTGGACACCTTCACCCGATACATCACGGGTGATCGATGGGTTCTCGCTCTTGCGAGCCACCTTGTCAATCTCGTCGATGTAGATGATTCCGGTCTCGGCCTTCTTGACGTCGTACTCGGCAGCTTGGAGCAGCTTGAGCAGGATGTTCTCGACGTCCTCGCCAACGTAACCAGCTTCGGTGAGCGCAGTCGCATCTGCGATTGCGAACGGAACGTTGAGCATGCGGGCGAGCGTCTGTGCAAGCAAAGTCTTGCCACAGCCGGTTGGGCCGACGAGCAAGATATTCGACTTTGAGAGTTCAACTTCGTTGTCGAGGTTCGCTCCGAACTCGACGCGCTTGTAATGGTTATAGACCGCTACGGCGAGGATCTTCTTCGCGTGCGTTTGACCAATGATGTAGGTGTCGAGGAACTCGTGGATCTCCGACGGCGTTGGCAAGCTCGTGAAATCGATGTCGCTTGCCTCGGCAAGCTCTTCTTCGATGATTTCGTTACAGAGGTCGATGCACTCATCACAGATGTAGACACCAGGCCCAGCGATCAGCTTCTTCACCTGTTTTTGGGACTTGCCGCAGAAGGAGCACTTGAGAAGCTCTCCCCCTTCACCAAATTTCGCCACGCGCTGGTTCTCCTAAGTTAAATCCGTACTGATCGTTACCGAATTGTCGGCAGCTCAGTCCACAGCCTTGATAGGCCCGGTGGTGTCTACAGTGTCTCGGTTATCGATCACTTCGTCAATGATTCCATAGTCCTTCGCTTGATCGGCGGTCATTACGAAATCTCGGTCGGTATCTGCTGAAATTTTCTCGGCGGTTTGGCCCGTGTGGTTGGCCAAAACGTGCTCCAGAGAGACTTTCATGCGGTTAATTTCGTTCGCTGCGATCTCGATATCGGAAACCTGACCCTGAGCGCCCGAGTAGGGCTGATGGATCAGAATGCGGCTGTGCTTAAGTGCAAGGCGCTTGCCAGGGGTGCCAGCAGCGAGCAGCACTGCAGCCGCTGAGGCAGCTTGGCCGAAACAAATCGTCGTGATGTCCGGCTTCACATATTGCATCGTGTCGTAGATAGCGAACAACGCGTTGATGTCACCACCGGGCGAGTTGATGTAGATGTTGATATCGCGGTCAGGATTTTCTGCTTCGAGATGCAACAACTGGGCAGAAATGACGTTGGCGACCATGTCATCGATCGGCGTGCCGAGAAAGATGATGTTTTCACGTAGAAGCCGGGAGAAGATGTCCGATCCGCGCTCGCCGTGCGGAGTCTTCTCGATGACGTTTGGAATTACAGGGCTCATCTTGACTTACTCTTCCTCTGACCCGTGGTCAGCATGGTCGTCGTGGTCGTGGTCGTGCTCAAGGAGTTCCCGGTCGACCGCATTGCCATCTTCATCGACAATCTCGGCACGTTCGGTAACCCACTCAAGGGCGGTCCTTATTCTTATGTCGGATCGAATCGGCTTGAGTCGACCCGCAGCTTCTAATTGTTCTCGGATCGATTCGAGCGGCTGATCGAGCTGCGTGGCCAGAATCATGAGCTCTTCGTCGAGCTTTTCATCGCTTACTTCGAGGTTCTCTGCGTCGGCAACAGCGCGCAGGACAAGGTCGACGCGTGCGCTGACCTCGGCTTGTTCGCGGAGTTGCTCGCGGAACTGCTCGGGGGACGTTCCGGTGATCTGGAGGTATTGCTCGAGCTGAATGCCCTGCGCCTGCATGCGCATCTGCATGTCTTGTGCCCGGTTCTCCATCTCGTCTTCGAGCAGCGCATCGGAGATGTCGTCGGTTACGAGAGCAGCGAGCGCCTCGCCAGTCTTTTCGTCGAGCGCTTGTTGGGCTTGGGCCTTCTTCACATCGGCAAGGCGAGCCATGAGGTCGTCACGAAGTTCGTCCATCGTTTCGAACTCGCTCGCGAGCTTTGCAAAATCGTCGTTCGCTTCTGGCAGCACCGACTCTTGGACTTCCTTGACGGTGATCTCGAAGCTGATGTCAGACTCTTGAGTTTCGTCAGGGTGCGAAGCGGTGAACTCGAGTTCGTCGCCCGCAGAAGCTCCGCGCAGGTTCTCGTCGATCTCTTCGATACCCACGGCGTTGGTGCCAACAACATAGTCGTAGTCGCTCGTGGTCAGGCCGGGGACTTCTTCGCCATCGATGACGGCTTTGATGTCGATCGTGACGTGGTCGTCATCGGCGGCTGGTCGATCGACGCCGTCGAGTTCGGCGTGCTGGCGGCGGAGCCCATCGAGGCGCTCGTTGTAGTCGTCGTCTGTGGCGAGCGGCGATGGGATCTCGACCTTGATCGAGTCATATCCGCTCACGCTGATCTTTGGGCGCACCTCGACAACGGCGTCGAAGATTACGTCACCTTCGGACTGGCCCGAGGTGATGTCGATCTCGGGTGGCGCAATGACGTCGACGTCATTTTCGTAGACCGCTTTCGAGTAGTACTCGGGAAGGGCCTTACGGAAGGCTTCTTCACGGGCCATCTCAGGGCCGTACTGCTGCTCGATCAGTTTGCGAGGGACCTTGCCAGGGCGAAAGCCCGGCAGTCGGACCTCTTTGGAGATCGCCTTATAGGCAGCATCGAGCTGAGGCTCGAATTCAGCGGCTTCGATCGTTATGGACAACTTGACTTTGTTGTCTTCGAGGGTTTCAAGCGTTGCGTTCACAGGGAGAGAAGCTTACTGCTAGATCCCCCCACTGCCGCCGAGAACTGCCGCCCGATTTTCTCACGCTTCTAACTCGTCGGACATTTCGGGGGCAGGTCTCACTTTCACTCACTGCCTTAGGGCAATCACACGCAAAGCGCAGAAACCTCCGAACCGAGGGTTCGGAGGTTCCGATGTCCTGAGACATCACAAGAGCACGCCCGGAGGGACTTGAACCCCCAACCGCCTGGTTCGAAGCCAGGTACTCTATCCAATTGAGCTACGGGCGCTCGCGCCTTGCGGCAGCTCTAAGACTAGCCCTGTATTGCGTCAGTCCTGACGGACTTCCGCAAACCAGCCTTTTCGCCTGCGGCGAAAACGCTCCGTTCCCCACTATCACCCAGGAGCGTTTTCGTGAAGCGAAGCGAAACGAAAAGGCGCAGTTTGCGAAGGTCCGCCAGGACCACCGCAATACCAGCTCCGGCGCCCAGCATGCGTGGCGCTTGAACGCTCCCCGTATTGACTCAGCCCTTACGGGCTTCCTCAAACCAGCCTTTTCTCCGCTCCGCTCCGAAAACGCCCACCAATACAACCACCGCCTCCGGCGCCCAGGCTCCGTGCCGCTTGAACGGCCCCGGAGGGGCGTGAAAGCGACAGCGCCCTCCGACCAGAATCTGGCCGAAGGCCAGGGTCGGAGGGCGATGGAGCGGGTGGGGGTAATCGAAACCCCATCATCAGATTGGAAATCTGAGGTTCTACCGTTGAACTACACCCGCAGATGTATTGCGACAGCCAACTATAGCGACTGACGACGAATCCAACTCCATGCTGGCTGGACATATTCCTGAACTTCGGGATTGATCGTGGCCAATTTTCTGTTCCCCCTTCATCAAATACACAAGAGAGGGATCGGCGAGATGGCTGAGCATCAAACAGACGTAATTATTATTGGACTTGGACCGGCGGGAGAATCTGTTGGCGGGCAGCTCGGCGAGGCGGGATTGAGCGTCGTTGGAATCGAAGCCGCTCTGGTCGGAGGCGAGTGTCCGTACTGGGGCTGCATTCCGTCGAAGATGATGATTCGTGCCGCGAATGCACTCGCCGAGGTCGGGCGGGTCGAGGGCCTTGCCGGAACTGCCTCGGCAACCCCCGATTGGGGTCCTGTCGCGCAGCGAATCCGTGAGCAAGCCACCGACACGTGGGACGACACCGTCGCTGTCGATCGGTTTGTCGGAAAGGGCGGCACGTTCGTGCGTGGACGTGGTGTCATCACTGGCAAGAACACCGTCGAGGTAAACGGCGACACCTACGTTGCGAGCAAGGGCATTGTCGTAGCCACCGGAACGCTTGCAGCAGTGCCACCAATTCCCGGGCTTGCCGACACTCCGTATTGGACAAACCACGGCATCGTCGAGACCGAAACACTTCCCGAGTCGATGATCGTGCTCGGTGCAGGAGCGATCGGTGCCGAACTTGGCCAGGCGGTCTCGCGCTTTGGCGTGAAGGTATCGATGATCGAAGGTGCAGATCGCCTTATGCCAAATGCCGAACCCGAGGCCTCAGAGGTGCTCGCCGAGGTCTTCAACGCCGAGGGCATCGACACCTACGTTGGACAGTTCGCGGCAAGCGTTTCCTATGACGAAGCCACCGGGTTCACCGCGACCTTGCAGGACGGCACCGAAGTGGTTGCTGAGAAATTGCTGGTCGCTACGGGTCGCCAAACGTTCCTCGCCGATCTTGGCGTTGCAAGCATCGGCATCGATCCGGCCTCGAAGTTTCTCGACGTCGACGAAAACATGGCGGTTCAGGACGGCCTGTGGGCTGTCGGCGACATTGCCGGCGAGGGCATGTTCACCCACCTTGGGTTACGTCAGGCGAACGTAGCGGTCGACAACATTCTCGGGCGGGAGACCAAGCCGCTCAATATGGACGCACTCTCGGCGGTGACGTTCACCGATCCAGAGATTGGCCAAGTCGGCATGACCGAAGCGCAAGCTCGCGAGGCTGGGATTGCTGTCGCGATCGCGAACAAGATCGTGGGCCACACCGCTCGTGGCTGGTTGCATGCGAACGGCAACGAAGGGTTCATCAAGCTGATCGTCGATACCGATCGCAACGTGCTCGTCGGCGCCACTTCGGTCGGACCGCACGGTGGCGAGGTTCTCGCGTTTCTGTCGCTCGCCGTGCACTCGGCAATCCCGATCGACGAACTGCGACACATGATCTTTGCGTACCCAACGTTCCACATGGGTATCGAAGATGCCCTGAAGGAACTCAACTAGCCAACCACCGAATTTTGAAGAGTGATAGTTGCGTCAGCATCAGCACTCTTCAAGATTCGGCCAGCGCGACGCGGACGCTGGCCACGAGGTCGGCAGGTCGTGTGCTGAAGTCGTCCCATGTGAAGGTCAGCACTCGCCAGCCTTCGAGGAGAAGAGCGTTCTTGCGCCGCGGATCGGCAACGAAGGAGTCGAGATTGTGGTGCCATCTGATGCTGTCCAGTTCGATGGCCAGCTTCTTCTTTGGATAGGCGAGGTCAACCCGAGCAATGAAGCCCCCCGCTTGGTTCGCAACCTGATGTTCGTATACCGGCTCGACCAATCCGGCGTCGAGTAGCAAGGTCCCGACCATTCTGTTCCAACGACTATCCGGAATTGAAGTGTCACCGTAGCGGGATTCAAGCATCGTTCGGAGCTTGCCGCACCCATCCCGACCGCGAGCCGAGTGCCGGATAAGGACCTCATACAGATCCGGCCACTCGAGAAGCTTCTGCCGAATCACCGCATCGAGCGCTTGGTCAAGTCGGCGCGGCGAGACGACCGCGGCGAGGTCGAGCACTGTTCGCGAAATTCCGGTCACTGGCAGCCCGTCGATTACCATCTCATCGGCGAACCGGTACTGCTTGGACCTGTGGATCTTCACGCCCGGTATACGGGCTGATCGGGAATACGGGATAGTCAATTCGACAAGGGCGAAGGGGAAGCTGTCGATTCCCCACAACGCGGCAGCCGACCGATGACTGAGCACGCCGTCGACCGACAGCGCTGCTCCGCGGGCCTGCGACTTCCACGTTCGCAGATGGGCGGTCGAGCGAAAGGCCGACGGGTGGGTGCGGACCGCCTCTCGCCGCCGGACCAGACCAGCGATTTGGTTGTCAGACAACCCGAGTTGACGAGCCTCGTTGCGTGAAAATACCCCGTGATGCCCGGCCAGGTGAGCCAGAAAATCAGTCATTGAAAAGTCGATCTAGTAACGGCGACCGGGGAAGCGACCGAATTTTGAAGAATTCGGATTGTCTCCGCACCAGCACTCTTCAAGATTCGATAAGACAAACATTACGCGCGGGGTCTGACATCGACTGGACCGCCGAGCTTCGTCCGAGCCCCAACCGACCGTTGCAAATTTTGAAGATTGATGGTGGATAGAGCACCAGCGCTCTTCAAAATTCGGTTCGGCGTCTATTGTGGAGCTAGGGGGAAGAGAGAATGGGTGAACGATTGGGCGACGTCGTCGCATTCGTAAAGCAAGACTGCGAAACCTGCGTGACGGTTGTGCCCGTACTGCAGCAGTTGATCGACGATGGTGCGCTCACTCGCATCATCGTGCAGGACGACGCCACCTTTCCTGCTGTGTCTGGGCTCGACGTGATTCACGATGACGACCTCGGGCTGTCGTGGCATGCAAACATCGAGACCGTGCCAACGCTGCTGCGGTTGAACGGCGGGGAAGAAACCGAGCGCACTGTCGGCTGGCATCGGGGCCAGTGGGAGGCACTCACCGGAGTTTCAGACCTCGGGCCAGACCTCCCAGACCAGCGACCAGGTTGTGGCTCGATGAGCGCCGACCCCGATGTTGCCGACAAACTCGACGCAACCTTCGGTGCTCGCCAAACGAGCAGTCGCACCGTTGCCTTCGCCGAACTCGAAGATGAGTTCGAGGCAATGTTTGATCGCGGTTGGAGCGACGGCCTCCCGCTCGTTCCACCGACAGAAGCTCGCGTTGTACGAATGCTCTCAGGCACTACCCGGCCAGCAAACGAGGTAGTCGCCACCGTTCCCCCGTCGCTGGTTCCGCTCACCGTCGAAAAGATTGCGATCAACGCCGTAATGGCTGGCTGCAAGCCCGAGTACTTGCCGGTGGTGATTGCCGCTATCGAAGCGGTCTGCACTGACGAGTTCAATATGCATGGCCTGCTTTGCACCACGATGCCGAACGGCCCGGTCTTTGTCGTGAATGGCCCTATCCGCAACGCCATTGGCATGAACGCGAAAGGGAACGTGCTCGGGCAGGGCAATCGGGCGAATTCGACCATTGGCCGTGCTGTGCAGCTCATCATTCGCAATGTCGGAGGCGGCCTTCCCGGCGAGATCGACCGAGCAACCCATGGGTCGCCCGCCAAGCTCGGGTTCTGCTTTGCCGAGGACGAGGAGGGCTCTCCTTGGGAGCCGCTCTCTGTCGATCGAGGCTTCGCTGTCGGGGTCGGCACGGTCACCGCCTTTGCCGGGGAAGCACCGCGCGTGATCTTCGACCAGCTCACCCGTGAACCCGAGGCATTGGTCAAGTCGCTCGCCGAACACTTGAAGGCGGTCGTGTCTCCTCGCCTGGCGATGGCGTTCGACGCGATCTTGGTCCTGAGCCCAGAACATGCTGCACGCTTTAGCGAGGCTGGCTGGACAAAGCAGCAGTTCACCGAAGCGCTCGAGGCCGAACTCGAACTCGACGCAGACCCGATGATTCGAGGCGCTGGAGGTATTGCCGAAGGGCTGCCCGAAGGTTTTGCCGGAATCACGGTTCCCAAGTTCGATAACAACGGTCCGGGCGGATTGCTCATCGTGCACGCCGGTGGAGATGCGGGACTCTTCTCATCGGTCATTGGTGGGTGGGTCAACAACGATATGGGAAGCAAGCCAGTCACGAAGGAGATCACACCATGAGCAACAGCGGATTCACCGTCCTTGATCCGACCGATGAATCGACGCCGCAAACAATTTCACCGGCGGCCCGCCTCCCATCTCTGGAGGGAAAGACGGTTGGGTTGTTGGACATCTCAAAGGCTCGCGGGGACGTGTTTCTCGACCGGGTCGAGGCGCGGCTGCACGAGATGAACATCGCCACTGTCCGCTATCGAAAGCCGACGTTCGCAAAGCCAGCGCCTGTCGACCTGCGCCATGAAATTGCGGAACGTTGTGATGCGGTGATCGAAGCGCTCGCCGATTGAGGCTCGTGCACGTCGTGCAGTGTGCACGACATCGCAGATTTCGAGCGTCGGGGAATCCCAGGGGTCTTCATTGCCTCGGATCCGTTCATCGATGCCGCCGACGCGCAAAGCGAGCGCCTCGGAATCAGCCCGGCAAGTTTGTATGTGAGCCACCCAATCCAGGATCGAACAGACGAAGAGATGGCCAACATCGCAGATGAGGCTGTCGATCAGCTCGTCGAACTGTTGACCGAGTAGACCCACCGAGTAGGTCCGGTCGTAGGCCCGGGAGAGTTAGACGCCGAGCTTCGAAACCGCGCGCCGTTCGAGTTTCTCGGCCCGTTCGACCAGCTCGCCTGGCATGGCAAGGAGCGCTTCGCGATCTTTGTCTGCTTCGGGGGTGAGCCCCTCGAGCTTGTCGATCTTCCACTCGCGAAGAACCGGAGCGATGATCTTTTCGGCGTGAATGCGAAGGTCATAGATTTCGGCGCGGGCAGCGTAGGTGGCTCGGCGACGGAATTTGGGTACGACGGTGCCTGGCATATCGAAGTTCTTGTACACCTTCAGCATCGATTGGACGCACGCCGATGGGTCGTGCTGCATCATTGCGGTCACGATGCCCTTGTAGAAGATGTAGTGGTAGTTCTCATCGGCGGCGACGCGCTTCATGATCTCGTAAGCCCGCTCGTCGTCGGCCTTCATGCCGGTGTTGCGATGTGAGACTCGGGTCGCAAGCTCTTGGGCCGAGGTGTACACGAAGATGTCTACCGGGTCGGTCCACGGCGAATCCCACCCCTTCGAGATTGTCGCCATGCGGTCGTCTTCGAGTGCAACCGGGTCGCAGTTGCGACTGATCATCAGGTAGTCCCGAATGACGATGGCGTGCTGGTTCTCTTCGGCGGTCCACCGCCGAGTCCAGCGGCCGATCGCTGAGTCCTTCGGAAACTGGCTGGCGATCGAGAAGTGGTAGTAGGGCAGGTTGTCCTCGGTGAGCAGGTTCAGCACGAGTGCTTCGCGCACTTCAGGGCTGATCGTGCATTGGGATTCGTCCCAAGGCTCGTCGACAAAGCTGCGCCCGTCCTCCCAGTTGATGAGGTCATGGGCGTACCAAGTTGGACGCTTCTCTATGTGGTCGGCCATTAGCCGTTCGATGTCACCTTCGACGGCCGCTATGAGTTCGTGACGTTCGCTGTCCATTACCTCCTCAACCTATCGCAACAAATTCACGAGGCGGGTGCTGAGCCACACGTCCACTCGCGGTACGTTTGCTTCTCGATGGACGTGACACTCATTGGCATTGCCGGTGGTAGCGGTTCTGGCAAAAGCCGGCTCGCCCACGAAATACAAAACACGATTGGCCCCGATCGAGTCTCGGTCGTGCCCTTCGATGCGTACTACAAAGACCTTCGTGGTCTGAGCGTCGAAGAGCGGAACGAGATGAACTTCGATCATCCCGATTCGCTCGACGCTGACCTCTTTGGCTATCAGCTCGATGGCCTTGCATCGGGCCTCGATGTCGCCATTCCGGTCTATGACTTCAGCGAACACCGCCGGCTCGACGACCTCACGATTCTCCCCGCCGCCGAAATTGTGATCGCTGAAGGGATCTTGTTGTTCGCATTTCCCGAGATCGCCGAGCGCTTCGATTTCACGATCTTTCGCGAATGCTCCGAGGAGTGCCGATTTGAACGCCGGCTCGAGCGCGACACCGTCGAGCGTGGACGTAGCGAAGAAAGCGTGCGAAAGCAGTTCAATGAATCGGTCGCGCCGATGCACGACCAGTTCGTCGAGCCAAGCAAGACCATCGCCGACCGGGTCGTACGAGAAGACGAAGAGTTGTCAGATGTCGTTTCAGAACTCGCCGAGGCAATTCTGTCGCTTCGTGTCTGAGCGGGTCTGACAATCCGCGACGGTGCCCCTACCATGTTCGGTGGACAGTCCGTCGATCCCATTGGAAGGGCGTCATGACAATTTCTCTACGATTGGGCGTAGCGCCCGTCGATACCGACACCGACACGATCACTACGCCGGTTACGACAACAACGCCGGTTACTACCGATGACGGTGATCACGACAAGTACGCGCATTACGTGAAGAAAGACAAGATCACCGAGAGCGCAATCACCGGCAAGGCCGTGCGAGCAATCTGCGGCAAGAAGTGGGTTCCTACCCGCCTTCCCGATGATTTCCCGGTCTGTCCGGACTGCAAGCGAATTTACGATCAGTTGAAACCAAAAAAGTCCTGAGTCTGTGTTTCGCCTGACCGTTGGGCGACGGCTTGCCCTCGTCGTTGCGTCTAGCATCTTCGTCATCACGGTCCTGGTGTTGATGGTGCTTCGCGGCCAAGCGACAGAGGCGCGTAGCCAAGCTGAACGCCAGGTCGATGGCGTTGCGGTCCCGGTCAGCTCGTTCGTTACCGCCGACTTGAGTTCGGCGTCGGAGCGGCTCAACGACCTCGCCGCGTCGAGCGGCGGACTTCAACCGAGCGCAGAAGCGACTGAGCGTGCGGGCTTCGCCGCGATCGAAGTGGTTACTGAGGGAGCGAGCTCCAGCCTGAACGCCACGACGAATTTGCTCGACCGGGCGCAGGTCGGGTCGGTGGTTGGCCCGACCGTTCGAATCAACGGTTCGGTGACGGTTCTCATGGGTTCTCCAATCGAAGCTACGGCCGACGCAGGCACACCTTCTGTGCTCGTTGCTGCATACGACGCAGACGAACTGATCGCTCGAGTCGCACGGGCGGGCGATGAAACCGATGTCCGATTGTTTCTGGCGACAAGAAACAACGATGGCAACGTCGTGGTCTTTACGCCTTCGGCGCAAGGTGTTGGCGAACCCATTGGCGCGGTTGGTAGCGATGTCCAGACGCTCGTCGACACGGTCCTCGATGGACAAGACAGCATCACCGACGGGGAAACGTTGATCGATGGCATGGAGTCGGTCGTGTCGATGCGCCGAATTGCGGGCCCTGAGTGGGTGTTGATCGCTGCGACGCCAGCGAGCGCGGTCACTGCAGGCACGGTTCCAATCTGGCTCATACCGGTGTTTGGACTCATCGGTGCTATTGCCTTCATTCCTGTTGCTCTGATGCGGCGCAGGCTCACCACGGTCGTAAAGGGCGCACGGGACCTTTATGAAGGTCGACTGCTCGAGCCACTCGTCGATGACAGCGATGACGAGATCGGCATTTTGTCTCGAAGCCTCCAATCCCTCGATGATCGGCTCCAGTCCGAGGCCGAGCTTCGGTCGCAGTCGGCTGCGACACTGCAACACCGAGCGACCCACGATCCGCTCACCGGTCTCGCGAACCGGGCACGCCTTGTCGACGAACTCTCCGAAACGCTGCGCGAGCGCGAACCGGTCGCCCTGATCTTTTGCGATATCGACGGCTTCAAGGGGATTAACGACTCGCAGGGCCACGAGGCGGGCGATCAAGTGTTGAAGTTCGTCGCAGAACAATTGGCGTCGGCCGTTCGGCCCTCTGACCTCATTGCTCGCTTCGGTGGTGACGAATTTTGTGTGCTCGTTTCAGCCGAGCCTCAGGTCGCGCGTGCGGTTGCGGCCAAGGTTGAGCGCGCGCTCGACGCAACGGTCGTGGTGAACGACACCTCACTTCGTGTGGGCGGCTCGGTCGGCATGTCGATCGGCAAGGTCACCGATACGCCCGACACGCTTCTCAAGAACGCTGACCTTGCCATGTATCGAGAGAAGGAGCGTCGTCGCGGACTGCGCCAGGCGGCGCGCGGCGGCATCGACGAAGTCGAAATTTCGACCGACCAAATTCGTCTTGTGTACCAGCCGGTCGTCAACATCGTCGACGGCTCGATCGTCGGTGTCGAGGTGCTCGCTCGCTACATGCATCCAGTGCTTGGGCTTATGGACCCGTCTACCTTCTTGCCGCCCGGGACCGAGCGCGGCGAGTTCGACAAGTTCGACCTCGAGATCTTGAGCCGTTCGATCGCTCAGCTCAGCGACTGGCTGTCCAACGGCATTATCGACGAGCGATTCACGATGTCGTTCAACCTGCTCCCCGACCATGTGAGCGATTCCGATAGCCATCGCATCATCTTCGACACGCTTCGCCAGAATCGCGTGCCGCCAACGATGCTCCAGATCGAAGTGACCGAACATCGCCTCCACGCTCACGCCGACGACCTGTTGAACTCTCTCAACATTTTGCGAGAGCGCGGAATCAAGATCGCTCTCGACGATTTCGGTATCGAAGGTTCGAACGTCGACCGCCTCGTGCAGATACCGAGCGACACGGTCAAGATCGACCGTTCATTCGTATCTGAGATCGATGTCGATGATCGGGCGGAAGCTCGACTGAAGGCGATTCTCGACATCGTGGCTGCCGAGGGTCGAGTTGCGATTGCCGAGGGTGTCGAACGCAGTGCACAAGCCGACATCCTCAACGAACTCGAGGTTCCGCTCGGGCAGGGCTATCTCTGGTATGCGCCGTTGTCGGCGCTTGCGTTGACGCCGCTGCTGGGCCGCAAGTCTCGATGGACCCGCCGCAAGCCACCTCCAACAAAGGTCTGATCGCAGCGGCGAAGCGCGTGTTGTGCCCCCGGCAGGACTCGAACCTGCAGTCGACGGGATAGAAGCCCGTTGCCTTATCCAATTTGGCCACGGGGGCAGCGCCATCAGGCTATCTGCCGATGAGAGCGACGTAGCGAACGTCACGGCGAAACGGCCATTCGGCCCTCTTTTTCGCCGCCGAAAATGCCGAGCACATAGGCAATGCCCGAAATGGACCATCACGTCCGCGTCCCGAGACGGCTCCGTCGCTTCATTGCCGCGCACCCAGACGCCCGCGTCTCGGTGCACAACACGGCGCTTTTGCATCGCATCCCAGATGACGCGCTCCCCGACGTTCTTCACGCGGTTGCGGCGCCTGCAAACGAGGTGCAGTTCGGCGCGCTCGACTTCGCTCAAGCCACACAGCTCGCTCGATCTGCACGATCCGATGGAAGTACCCACATCGTGGTCGACACGACGACCGACTCGTTTCACCTGAGTGCGGTGGTCTCGACCGGGGCAACCGCCACCATTTTTATACGCCACCCTTCTGAGGGGATTGGTCCAGTCTCTGAGATCGAAACTGCGCCGAACGTGTATCGCGGCAGCTGCGACCCATTTATGCATATTGTCGAGACCGACGGCGACCTTCTCCCGTTCGTGGGCATGGGCGAAACCCCAATCGACGCACTCCGCCTTGATTCACTCATCACCGCGGCGAGCATCGACGATCTCATCGACTGCTGGGTTGAAGCGTCGACCATCGGAACGAGCTCATGTGTGGTGCAGCTGAAAGCTCAAGCCGATGACCTCGATGACTGGTTCAGCATCACCCTCTTCGTCAACGGTGATCATGTTGACTTCACCCTTGTCGGCACCTCCGATAGCGTTCGAGCAAGGCGAAAGATAGAAACGCGGAACCGCCTATCGAATATCTCCGAAACTGTCCCTCACGGAATCTTCCGCATTTCACCCAGTGGCTTTTTCCTCTATCGCAATAGCAAGATCGCGGAGATCTTCGGCGATACCGACCACCTCGACTTCACCCAGTTCTTGACGACCGACGGCGAGCTGATGACCGTTGCGGTCACTCGCCAACTCACGGTTCACGAAGAAGCTCGGGTCGACATCGTGGTCGAGCTCGATGGCCAGGAACGGATTCTGCGGGTCCGCGCTCGCATGCTCCCCTCGCCCGCTGGCGGCTCGGAATATGTTGGTTCGCTCGAGGACGTCACGACCGAGTCGGTGCTCACCACCAAGCTCCAGAGAGAAGCCCAAACCGATCCACTCACCGGAGCGGCCAATCGCCGCTCGCTCGAGACCAACCTCAACGAGCTACTCGAAAGCTCAGAAACTGCGCCGTTCGCAGTGCTGCTCCTCGACCTCGATGGCTTCAAGCAGGTGAACGACTCGCTCGGCCACAGCGCAGGCGATCTTGTCATTGCACAACTCGGCGCACGCCTCATCGATGCCTGCCGCACGAATGACTTCGTTGCGCGTCTGGGCGGCGACGAGTTTGTGATGCTCGTTCAAAACGTCGGCGACTACGAAGCTGCGATGGAGTTTGCCGATCGTCTCCTTCCGATCATGCGCGCGCCATTTGTGTTCGACGAGACCACGATCGAACTGAGCGGCAGCATCGGGGTAGCGCTTGCCGAACACGGAGCGACCGTTCGCGGGGTGCTCCAGATGGCCGACCACGCAATGTACGAGGCGAAGCGGTCGGGGCGTAATCAGGCAAAGCCGTACCACATGCCCGACGCTGCAAACCCCATCTCTCCCCTCGCTCTACGCCGGGACCTTCGCCGAGCAATCGGTGCTCAAGAGCTCGACCTTGCGTTCCAGCCAATCTTCAAATTGGACAATCTCATCGAGCCCGACTCGGCCGAGAGCTTGCTTCGCTGGGATCACCCAACACTTGGTGCAGTCGACCCGTCAACAATGATCTCGATCGCAGAACAGAGCGGGCTCATTGGCGAACTCGGCGAATGGATCCTTAACGAGGCCGTGCGCGCCGCCGCTGAGATCAACAGCGAGCGCACCCCCGAACAGGGACCTATCGCCATCAGCGTGAACGTATCTGCCCTGCAGGTCGGCCGGCACGATTTTGTCGAGTCCGTCAAGATCGCGCTCGACGCTACGGGTCTATCGCCCAGACTTCTCGTGTTGGAGCTGACCGAGAGCTACCTCGTCGACCAACTCAGCGAGGGCCGTGCAAGCCTCAACGAACTCACAAAGATGGGCGTTCGGTTGGCGATCGACGACTTCGGCACCGGCTATTCGACGTTCGAGTATCTCGTGAACATGCCGGTGCATGCGGTCAAGATCGATGGCTCGTTCACCCGTCGCCTCGCCGACCCACGTGGCAAAGCGATGTTGAGCGGGCTCGGTGCCGCGTGTCGCGAGCTCGGCATGCTCCTCGTGGTCGAAGGTGTCGAGACCGAACAGCAGTTGCTTTCGGCTCGAGAGGCCGGCGCAACCCACGCTCAGGGATACTTGCTCGGCAAGCCAATACGCAGCCGCGAAACGGCGCTCGGCACGCTCACGGGAGACCCTCGCGCAGCTTAGGTCTGATTGGCGTGGATAACTTCGGCGATGACCTCTATAGTGAAGGCCGCTTCAAAGCATGGTGGCTGTAGCTCAGTTAGGTAGAGCACCGCGTTGTGGTCGCGGCGGTCGCGGGTTCAAATCCCGTCAGCCACCCAAAGTTCTAATGGTGTCGGATCACTCGTGGTTCGGTACGATCAGAACCGAAATATGCGCCTCTAGCTCAGTTGGTAGAGCATCGGACTCTTAATCCGCAGGTCCTCGGTTCGATCCCGAGGGGGCGTACAAGCAGAACCCCTGATCTCTCAACGAAAGTTGAGGGTCAGGGGTTTGTTCGTTTTCGGCGCAAGAGGCCCCTTGGGGTCGCCCCTTGGGGTCAGGTCTCACTTTCACTCACTTTCGAATGGGGTCAGGTCTCACTTTCACCGCCATACCCACAAACCGTTAAAACACAGCTGTCACCGCCGAACAAACTGCGTCGGTGATCTTCGGCGATCGCCGAAACATGCCGCTAACCCTCGAACCGCCTCAGCAAGACCCTTGATTTTTCATTATCTTTGGCGGTGCACTCCCCAAAACGAGTGAAAGTGAGACCTGACCCCGGACTGCCATATGTTGGCTTTTGCTCCTCAACTTCTCCTTCGATTTCCGTTTATTCGTCATAACACGGTTTAAAGACCGTGTTATGAAGTACAATCAGAGCTATGGCTCAGATCATAGAAGAGTTAAACCGTCGGCAGTTGCGTGTTGCGCGCCCCGACTCGTTCGACATCAGCCGCCCCGACACTGAGCTTCGCCGGCTCACCGACAATGGCTCGGTACTCCAACTTTCCAAAGGCTTCTACGCGTTAATTCCAGAGGGTCGGCGCGGGCCTGATGCGGGTTGGATACCGACGATCGAGGGCGCAGCACTCGGAATGGCTGCAGCGCTCTATGGGTCCGACAGTGTGGCATTGATCGGCCCGTCAGCCGCCCGAGCCCATCGCTGCTACCCGCGCGCTCTTGGCACGGGCTATGTGACCGCACCGGCTCGGCTCCGTCCGCGACAAAGCGCAGTTGGGAATATTCGGTTCGTCACCCGAGAGTTCAACAAGATGGACACCGTGCGAGTCGAAACCGATCTCGGTCCAGGATGGGCGACAAGCCCAGAGCAAACGGCGCTCGACCTCTGCCGCAACCGCCCGGACTGGAGAATCAGCGAGTCGGCGAGAAACGAAATGCTCCAGATGCTCGCAGCGCGTATCGACTGGGAGCTCATTGGCGAGATAGCTGAACAGACACGGGGCCTAAAGACGCTCGGCCGGCTTCGCTCCAAACTCGATACCGAAACACCATGATCGACGAAACCGAAATCGATACTGTCGCCCGACAGCTTGGTGTGCCCGACTCTCAGGTGCGACGCGATCACCTCATAAGTCACGCACTCGTAGCCCTGGCTGACTCCCCTACTGCTGGTGGAGTGACCTTCTTTGGCGGAACAGCTCTCTGCCGTACATGGCTACCGGACCTACGACTCTCCGAGGACATCGACCTGCTCGTCGACTCTCGCAACATTGGTAGTGAAATACGCGAACACATCTCACGGGCTCTTCGCCGTGAATTCCCCACGATCGAGTGGACCGTGCTCGACTCGCAGCACGAAGTCGAGACATGCACGCTCGCAACTGGGAACGTGGATCTCAAGGTCCAGTTCGCACTATGGCGCCACGGGTGGCAAGACGCCATCGACACAACACGTGCGCCGGTGCTGCTCAGGTACTCCGACCTTCCGCAGTCAACAGAACTCACCATCCCGACAGCCTCAGGATTCGCCTCAATGAAACTTATGGCATGGTTAGACAGGGCAGCTCCACGAGACATATACGACCTCGCCGCGCTTGCCGAGGCAAACATGATTGATCGAAACGCTCTGCAATCGGTACAAGCGATCACTGGACACACACCCACGTCGCGCTCGATCACCAACGTCGCAATGACGAGAGCCCGCAGCGATTGGAAGTCCGAGCTCGAACATCAACTCAGGAACCCGAAGTCGCTCGACGATTGCATCGACCTGGTTCGGAGTGCGCTCGACGCCATTTCAAGCACCTAGAACGAGCTACGCAAATGAGCGACGGCTAACACTCGGAACATGATCGCTCGTTCCTATCCCGCAGGCCCTTGGTTCGCTAGCGAGGAGGAGCACAAGAAATAGGATCTCAGGTTTACTTCAGCGGCCTTTGGTCTTCTTCGCTATCTCGTTGGTCCCGCGGGACCAACCCAATTTCGCCTGTCAGACCCGAGCCCTAGGCTGTCTAGCGAAGCGTCGACAGCCCAACTACGTCGCGGCGCAGGCATGTAACGCGCATCAGCTTCTAGAGGACGTCACCCGAATCGACCAGCCTCAGTCCACACGATCGGCAATGCCTTGCTCGTGATCAGAACCGGCTCTCCATTGGTTTCGATGATGATCGCTTCGGGATAATCAGGTAGCGCCATCTCCTTGGGGTTGAGGTTCCCCAGGAAGCTCTCGAATCGCTGTCTCAAGATCAGAGGACCTCTTAGCGGGCCGGCCATCGAAGGTGGGTCGAATCTGATGTGTTGCGGTGTCCGACTCTGTTCGCACGAAACCCAAGTGGTCATAGAACTTTGACGCAGTCTCGTTCGGCGTTCTCAGTCTGATGGTCGTAAACCGTCCGCATCCGAACTCGATCGCAGTGCGTACAAGTTCTTTGCCGAGGCTGTTCCCACGATGCTCAGCGCTGACGTACAGGTGCCGGAGTCGCCCGATCGTCCGATCGTCGACATATGGATCAATGTTGATCCCACACATGCCTACGATTTGGCCGAAACCGGTCGCTGCCGTCCAGAAGCCTTCACCATCACGATCGAACCGGTTCTCGCCGGACGCCCACTCGCTCACCGTCCGTTGCAAGAAGGCGTGATTCTCAGCAGCAGCCTCTTCGATGAGCAGCGCTAAGTCAGGTGGTGCTATGCCGAACTATCTTTGAATGTCGTACTCGGTCACACAATCGAGAATAGAACTACGCCGACCGAAACTAACCAGCATCATCGGCTGCGTCTAGTGCATCGCTATCAACCCCGTGATAGGGCCTCACATCGTTACGAATCGGGTTGTCGGAGAGGGTTGGCGCCGTTGCGAAGTGCTCGGTCGCCGACAGGCGAATCGAGGGTGACGGTTACCGCCGTCTCCGGATTGCCAGGACAGTCAGCGGGCCCAGCTACCGGAACAACGGCGAAAGCGATCAAGATCACATCATCGCGTTCGACGACCTGGGGCCCACGGAGGTTCTCACCGGGGTCTCGACCATTTGCGCAACCAAGCTCCGTCGCCAAGATGTGAATCTCGGTATCGGTGGGTTGGGGGCGGGGGAACGCCGGATCGAGCCGCCATCCAACCGCAGCGAGGCCGGGTGGGAACTCCAGAGGCTCTCCAGGTTCTGGAATGATATTGAGCGGACCAGACGGCGGTTCGGGACTGATCTGAATTTCCACACACGCCGGCAAACCATCAACCGCCCGAGCAACCGTATCGAGTTCTTCCGGTGAAGGGTCGACCAAGAAAAGGCTCACTCGGTTTTCGATCGTGCCAAGTCCGACACCGAACACTCCTGTTCCGTCTCGAAGGAGAAGGTCAGAAAGTTCATCTTGAGTAGCGACCAACTCCGCTTCGGTGAACTCCAATTGCACAACATCGAAAACGAAGCGGACACGCTCACCTAATGTACGAGTATCGGTGATTTCGGGCGCCGGAACTACCACCTGAACATCTGTCGGCAATGGACTTCGCGAGTTCAGCTCGACACGATGAGGTTCAACGTCATCGGTGAACGCCACGACAACCGCGCCGCCGTTGTCTCGGTCGATCCACAAACCAGCGAACGTGTCGGGGTTTTCATCGGCGTATGTGTAAAGGACACCCAGGAGAAGGTCGTTGGGGCTGGCGTTGTTTGGGAGCACACCTTGGACCGAGCTTTCAGCTCTCGGAAGGTCAGCGCACGAAACCAATGGCGCAGGTGATCCAACCTGCACCGCCTCATCAGCTTCTGCCGACTCGGATTCCAGAAGAGTCGACGTCGTTGTCGTACTCTCTTCCACAACAGGCACAGCGCCTTCGGCACTGCTCGATGTCGTGTCCGGACCGGTCGAAGAACACGCTGTTGCAACAATGGCAAGAGCGACGGCGGCAATCGAAATGCGTTTCATGTTCTTTGTACGTTCCACAGTCTTCTTTGGTTCCAAGCCCTCTTCACCTTTGCGAAGTCCTTTCGGTGCCCAGCTCACTAGCGGGTGTACCGCAATGTCCGCGTCGCCGTCCACGCCCATCGGCCGGAGCGGCCCACCGGTTGAGTGCGGTGGAAGCGAGCCGCGGTAGTTCCTGGGTTGGTTTTCGGCCACACTGGTGCAGGAAAGGTGCGTGCGTGGGAACTCTCGATGACAACGATCTTCCCTCCGTCCGAGTTGCGATCGATGGTGCTTCGGAATCACCGATCGAACCTGAGAGCGACGCTGATACGTCGGGTGCATCACGGTGGGTAATCGCAGCGGGGGCTGCGCTGCTCGTAGCAGTCCTCGTAGTCGTCCTTTCGTTGCGCCCAGACGGCGACGCAGCCGCAGATGGAAGCCAACGCCAGGCGCCAGAATCAACCGTTCCGGTCGAGCAAGCCGAACCGACAGATGACGAGGCGCCATCCCCCGAAGACGGTCAGCTCGCCGACCTACCGCCCCTCCCCGAGGGAACGCTCCGACCCATCGAACTCAACCTTCCCGATCGCGTCCTCGACATCGTCCCGGCGAGCCCTGGCTTCTTGGCATTGAGCAGCGTCAACAGCACCACACCCCCACTCCTTCGCTCGGTCGATGGCGTGGACTGGTTTCGCGTAGGTACGACTGCGAACACACAAGGTGAACCCAACGAGCGGTCGCTCGAATGGGTCAACCTGATTGCGCAGGGCTCAGGGTTTGGTGTGTTGGGCTACACCGAGACCGGAGGCTTTCTACCGATCTCTGAAGTCTTCGTCTCGAATGACGGCGCAGGATGGGATCAGGTCGACGGAATCGGATCACTAAGCAACATTCCCCAACCCGGGTTGGTGATCTCTTATGACAACACCTCGGTCTTCTCGCTCGGGCTCGATACGAGCGCGCTCGGCCGCTTCGTCGACGAACAAACCAACCTCGTCGTGCCCGAAAACGACCGGATATGTGAGTTTCGAAGCAACGGTTCATTCGACGTCACCGGCAACATCTTCCTGACCTGCAACGGCCAAGAACTCGAGTTTTCCGAATCCAACTTGGTGAGCGCCGGGCCGGCCGACGAAGTACTCACCTGCCTAAATCTGCTCGCCGATGTTTCCGGCTTTGGGCCGTGGGCTGTTTCGCGAGAGGTGTTTGCTGCGCCGACCGAGCCCGAGGTAATCGACCTTCTGCAACCCAACGACTTTCCGGCCCTGCTGAGCAACAACCGCCTCGCGCTCATCGATATTGGCTCACAGGTTCCTGAGGGATTCGGACGATGCGATGGGATCATCGATGCGTTCACGCAACGAGATTCTGCAGTCGTGATCCTTGGCCCAGACAGCGAGGTCGTCCGAAGCCCGTTCTCCGAGGTGAGCAGCCGCCGCCCCCAGGTGCTCGAGCCGCGGATCGCCGGTGAAGTTACGTTCGATTCTGGGCGGTCGTTCTTGATCATCTGGTTGGACGGAGACTTGCGGGCGATCGACATCGA
>CALHXU010000173.1 GCA_938040365.1 uncultured Acidimicrobiales bacterium | reverse complement strand
CGTCGTTACCTACGTCGCAAACCGAAACATCAACTACACCAACGTCTGTACCTTCAAATGCAGTTTCTGCGGGTTTTCGAAGGGCCCATTGTCGCTCAACCTTCGTGGCGCACCGTACCTCCTCACGCTCGACGACATGGCCGAACGCGTCGCCGAAGCCGCGGACATGGGTGCAACCGAGGTGTGCCTGCAAGGCGGAATTCATCCCGATTTCGACGGTGACTATTACCTCGACGTCATCGAGGCCGTACATCGCGCTGCGCCCGACATTCACATTCACGGATTCACCGCACTCGAGGTAACCGAAGGCGCAAAGCGCCTCGGGGTTCCACTCGAGCACTACCTCGGGCAACTGCGCGACGCCGGACTGAAGTCACTACCCGGTACCGCCGCCGAAATCCTCGACGACGACATCCGCAACATACTTTGTCCCGACAAAGTCACCACCGACGAATGGTTGGAGGCACACCGACTAGCCCACGGCGTCGGCCTCACCTCAAATGTCACCATCATGTTCGGCGCCGTCGAAAACCCAGTTCACTGGGCCCGCCACATCGTCAGAACACGAGCACTACAAAAAGAAACGGGCGGCTTCACTGAATTTGTGACACTCCCCTTTGTCCACATGGCCTCGCCCATCTACCTGCGCCGACGAGCCCGCCGAGGACCCACCTACCGCGAAACCCTCCTCATGCACGCCGTTGCTCGCATTGCCTACCACGGCACGATCGACAACATCCAAGCATCCTGGCCAAAGATCGGCCTCGAAGGCGCAACCCAACTCCTCCATGCCGGAGTCAACGATCTCGGCGGCACCCTCATCGACGAGAACATCAGTCGCGCCGCCGGAGCCAGCCACGGAACCCAACTCACCCGACACGACTTCAAAAACGCAATTGCCCCACTCGGCCGAGTCCTGCGCCAACGAAACACCCACTACCAACTCATCGACGCCGACCCCGCGCTGGTGCACGCATAACGCTCCGCGTTCTGTGCCGCGCATAACGCTCCGCGTTCTGTGCCACGCATAACGCTCCGCGTTCTGTGCCACGCATAACGCTCCGCGTTCTGTGCCACGCATAACGCTCCGCGTTCTGAACCCTCGAAGAACCCTTTGCCCCTTTCGCCCGGCTACCCGACGTTCGCGAGTACGGTTTGGAGGTGACTTCACTACCCCGATACCGCACCGGCAAAGACCCGCTCGACGCAGCCATCATGGAACTCATCGACAAGGCCGGCCTCACCCACGACACCGACCTCACCTTCGAAATGATCGTGAGTGCCCTCCGCATGGGACTCGAACACGTCGACCGCGGCGACATGAAACTCGTCAACAACTCACTAAAGGAGCTCCGATACTCCTTTCACGTCTTCGAAACGTATCGAAGCACACTCAAGTGCAGCATCTTTGGCTCCGCCCGAACAAAAGAGGACGAGCCCGAATACCAAAGCGCGAAAGACCTCGGCGCAGCAATGGCCGCCCGCGACTGGATGGTCATGACCGGCGCAGGCCCAGGCATCATGGCCGCCGGCCTCGAAGGCGCTGGCACCGAGAACTCGTTTGGCATCAACATCGTGTTGCCCTTCGAAGCGTCAGCCAACCGGTTCATCGCCGATGATCCCAAGCTCATCAACTTTCGCTACTTCTTCACCCGCAAACTCACCTTCATGAAAGAGTCCTCGGCTTTCGCGAGCCTGCCCGGCGGATTCGGAACCATGGACGAAGCGTTCGAACTGCTCACGCTCATGCAGACCGGCAAGACCGACATCGTCCCCTTGGTACTCCTCGACCCCAAAGGCTCGACCTACTGGGAGCGCTGGCGCGACTTCGTCACCAAAGAACTTCTCGACGCGCAACTCATCTCGCCCGCCGACATGGACCTGTTCCTCATCACCGACGACGTCGACGAAGCCGCCGACGAGATGACCCAGTTCTACAGCACCTACCACAGCTCGCGAGCCGTGGGACAACGACTCGTCCTCCGACTCAAACGCGAGATTTCAGATGAAGAACTCACCGAACTCAACGGCGAGTTCGCCGACATCATCAAGAGCGGCGAAATCGAACGGATCGACGCCACCGAATCGGAGGTTCGCGACGACGATCAGGTCGACCTTCACCGCATTGCATTCCACTTCAACCGGCACGGATATGCCCGCCTTCGGGTCCTCATCAACGCACTAAATCGCGGCAATGCATAGCAAACCCGATCACCAAGATTGGCCACCCTCGCCACCGAGCAGGTAGGCGGCCTTTTCGATGGCACGGCGAGCCTTGCCGATCCGCTTCTGCTCGTCATCGTAGGTATTGCCATTCTCCTCGATCGACCGGCGCAACTGATCCATGCCCCGGTCGGTGAGTTCCTCGGCAATAGAGAGAAGGCGAGCAACGATATCGTCGTAGCTTTCTGCATCGTTGCTGTGGTCATGGTTGCTCAGGTCACTGCGTTCGATGTCCATCACGAGCTACCGTACTGCGACATACCGACAGCCTGAATGTTTCAAACGAGAATCTAGAACCGCATTATGACGACACAACAACCACGCGCACGAGAGTGGATCTCCTTTGTCGACGACGACGCCGAAACATGGATGTTCGACCTCACCTACTTCCGGTCGAACTGGAAATGCATCTTTGGTGAGGGATGCGCCGGCATCGAGTCCCAGCCCGACGTCGCTGGATCGCGTGGCTGTTGCAGCTACGGAGCCCACTTCGTCGACGATGACGACCTGACACGGGTGATCGATGTCGCTGCGGCACTGCCCGCCAACCTTTGGCAGAACCATGGCGAACGTCCATCGCTCTCGGGCGACCGAGCCACCGATCACGACGCACTCGTCGAAGCCCTGACCTTCATCGACGATGACGGCGACCGCCTGACAAAGGCCGTCGACGGCGCATGTGTTTTTCATAACCGATCCGACTTTGCAACCGGAGCGGGGTGCGCGCTCCACGTCGCTGCCGTCATGAGCGAAATCGAGCCCCTCGAGTGGAAGCCAGAAGTGTGTTGGCAGCTCCCTCTGCGCGTCGATCACCACCTCGACGATTACGACAAATCGACCCACTTTGTCCGACAATGGACTCGCGATGACTGGGGCGAGGCAGGTGAAGATCTCGGCTGGTGGTGCGCAGAAGCGCCTGAGGCCTACGTCGGCACCGACAACGTCGCCACGTACCTGCGCGCAGAAATTACTGCCCTCGCGGGCGCATCGATTGCACAAGGGCTGGTCGACTACATCGACGGGCTACGAAACATCGAGTCGCTCCCGTCGGTAACGGTCGATTTTCCAACGAGGAAGTAATCCTTGGCAGTGTCACAGCGAAGTGAACCTACCTAAGACGGGCTACTCAGCCTCGTCGTCGACCGCTTCGGACACATCCTCTTCGGACACGTCCTCTTCGGTGTCAGCGGTCGATTCGGCCTTCGAATCCCACTCTTCGGCGAGATCGGCCCACGCATCGTGCTCAGGCTTGTGCTCACCTTCTCCGGTGTCGGAAATATCCTCAAATATCTCGTGAATATCAACGTCGTGCGAGCGCTTCAGGGCTCGGGCTTCTTCGAAACGGCGATGGCGACCCTTTTTCACGTCACGACCTCCTTGGGAGACAACAGCGGTCCCCTATCTTAGCGCTACGGCGGTAAGGGCGCGTACACGGTGGCTCGCTTCAGCGAAAAAATCTTGGATTTTTCCTACGACGAGGCGTCGAGCGCACTCGAATTGATCGGCACGGGCACCCGCGAGCGTTCTTCCAAGATCAGTCCACCGTCGCCGTCGAACGCCAACGCGGCTTCGCCACTCATCAACCGTCGAATAGGTTCACCCGCGAGCTCGGCTCGCCAACCGCTGCTTAGACGAGAATCGCCGTCGCCACGGACGAGCGCTTCAATATCTGAGCGGGTGCCGAGCAACGCAGAATCAAGCTCGAGCTCTCTCGAGATCTGTGCGACCCAAGCTGCTACCAGAGCCACACCGGGGCGCAGGTCGGGACGAGGGCCGCCCGTGTTTCGGTTCTGGCGCGGGATCGGTGGAAGATCCTTTCCCTCCTCGACCAAGCGCAGAATCGTCTCGCCACCATCACCCTTAGCGAAGCGGTCATCGACACCGCGAACCTGCCGAAGTTGATCCACCGTCGTGGGCCGACGTTGGGCAATGCCGACCAGCGCCAGGTCCGACAGTATGAACCGGACTGGTTGATCGAGGTCGGCAGCACGGTTTTCACGCCACGCCGCTATCGATCGCGCTGCACCGAGCGACGGCCCCTTGAGTTGGCGCACCGCTTTAATGCGGCGCCACGCGTCATCGGGGTCGCGTTGTCCTCGCGGAATCGAACGAGTCTGCTCGCACTCGTCTTTCGCCCACTGCAACCGCCCACGGGTGGAGAGATCTTCGACCAGGCGGTCCCGAAGATCGAGCAAGTGCAATACGTCGCTTGCGGCATAGTCGAGCTGATCGGAAGTGAGCGGTCGAGCAAGCCAGTCGGTCAGCCGAGACGTCTTTGGCAGCGAGATGTGGAGAACGCGGTCGTGAAGCGCAGCCAACGACGGCGTCGACATGCCGGTAAAGCCGGCGGCCAATTGCGTATCGAAGATCTCTCCGGGAAGCGTCCCCGCCCAGTGCTGAAACACTTCGAGGTCCTGGCTCGCAGCGTGCAGGACCGCAACGCCGTCTGACTCGAGCAAGTCGGCCAACGGCGCTGGATCCACCGCAAGCGGATCGATAAGGGCGACTTCTTCGCCGTTGTTTATCTGGATGAGCGCGACCTTTGGAAAGTAGGAGCGTTCGCGGTGGAATTCGGTATCGATGGCGTAGTCCGAACCCTTTGTTCGGTCGACGAAGGCCTGAAACTCCTCGGTACTCTCGATCACCTTCCCGCTATGACTCAGCGCCGGGGACTTGGTTTCTTGGTCGGAATCCACAGCCAGAGCGTACTCTTGACCACGGTCGAATGGCCGCTCAGAGGGGCAGTTTCACGATGAGGACGTCACCGCGTTTGTTGACGCTCCAAGCTCGCAACGTCTTCGGGGGTATCAACGTCGAAGAAAAACCGGCGATCGGCCGACACGAGAACACACTCCGAATGCCCGGAGAGGCCACGCCAGAGCGATTTCACGCCGTCATCGCGCCGTTGCTGCAAACGTTGCAGAATCCGCGTGGCGACAACGACGCCATGCCACTGCCGGCGTCCGGCAACGAGTGGAAGCGCAAGATCTGCATTCGTTGCCCGCTGAGCAGCCACCAGGCGGTCGACGTCATCTCGGGTGAGATTTGCAAGGTCGCACGAAAGTAGGAGCGCACGCTCGCTCCGTGCCTCAGAGAGCGCCGAAACCAGAGCAGCAAAGGGACCTGGATCTTCGACGACATCGGGGATGTGTCGAACGTCTTCAGCCACGATGCCAGCTGCTGCGATCAGATCTACCAAGCTCGGTGACCCCCCGACGATCCGGAGTGGTCCAAGGTGGGCTGCTGCAGCAGCGACGTGACATATGAGTGGTTCGCCCTCGATCTCCATAGACGCCTTCGCAACGCCCATTCGACGGCTCTTGCCACCGGCGAGTATGAAGACTTCCATCAAAGCTCGAACCTGAGCGTCGTTACTGCGATGGCGGCCAGGTGGGATCGAGCTGGCGGAGGAACAGGTCGCAGCGCTCCGCCTCGTCATCCTCGCCAATCTCGTGGGCACACTTTGCGAGGCCAGAAAGGCACCGCAGAAACGCCCGGTTTGTTGGATGTTCCCAGCGGACGTAACCGCTGCCGCGCCAACCGTTCTGGCGAAGCGCGTCGAGCCCGCGGTGATAGCCAATGCGGTAGTAGGCGTACGATTCGAGCGTGTCTCGTCCAGCGTCGCCGAGACTTGCCCATGCGTCGAGTGATCGCGGTGCATCAGCAGCCACCGCGGCGAGCAAGTCGCGATCGCTACCAGCCGCTGAAAGGCGTTCAACGATTTCTGGGTCGGCTTCGGGCAGCACCGTTTGTGGCAGCCCCGATCCGCCGAAGGAGACGTTGTGGGTACTCATGCCGGCACCACCATGATGCGCAGGTTGTTGGTTACCTTTGCGCCGACTCCGTCGCCGTTGAGGATTGCAACTCGGTCACCTGCTCGAACGTGACCCTTTTCGGCAGCGAGCTCCATTGCACCGATCAACATCTCTTCTCGCGTACCGGTTTCGGTGAGGTGAAGCGGTGTCGTACCCCAACTCATCGTGAGCTGGTTGACCGTCGCTTGGTTGACGCTCACCCCAAGGATCGGCGCCTCGGGCCTGAATCGTGCCATCTGTCGAACGGTGAATCCCGTTCCGGTGATGCAGATGATCGCCGCAACATCGAGCTCGGTGACCGCTCGCCACGTGGCGACGGTCATCGCGTCGGTCACATCGTTGACCGAGCCGAGTTGGTTCATTCTCATCTCGGTGACATTGCGCGCCCACGTGTCATGGTTGAAGACCTCGTCGGCCTTACGCGCAATCCGACCCATTGTTCGAACAACGTTGACCGGGTCTACGCCGACTGCGGTTTCTCCAGACAACATGACCGCACTCGAGCCGTCCCAAACTGCGTTTGCAACATCGGAGGCCTCGGCGCGGGTCGGCGCCGGAGCGGTAATCATCGACTCGAGCATCTGGGTTGCGGTGATGACCGGCTTTCCGCCCGCAATGCAGCGCTTAATGATCTGCTTTTGGGTGATTGGCAAGTCCTCGATCGGAAGCTCATTCCCGAGATCACCGCGAGCGACCATGACCGCCCCCGACGCTTCGATGATGCCGTCGAGGTTTTCGATCGCCGAACGCGTCTCGACCTTTGCGACGAGCAGCGGTCCACGCGGGTGCGGCTCGGTGCCGACCCGTCGCATGTCGTGGGCCGACTTCACGAAGCTGACCGCCAACATATCGATACCGACATCGACGAACGCGTCGGCCAGTTTGAGGTCGTAGTCGGTTGGCGTCGACAGGACGAGCTTGTCCGCCGGTACGTGCACGCCGGGCTTGCCCGAGAGCTTTCCGCCGTGGACGACCTTGGTCTTGAGGACGTCGGTCGTGGTCTGTTCGACTTCGAGCACGAGCCGACCATCGCCAATGACGATGCGATCGCCAACGTCATAGTTCGCAGCCATCCCGTCATAATCGACTTCGATAACCGAAGCGGTGGACGCGTCCTCCCCGGTTCGTACATCGACCGAATCGCCGAGCGCAAAGACGGTATCGCCCGCAAAGCCCGCAACGCGGACCTTTGGGCCGGGCAGATCGCCAAGAATGCCGACGTACCGGTTCTCTTCAGCGGCGATGCGACGGACCGCGTCATAGCGATCCATGCCATCGTCGATCGTGCCGTGGGACAGGTTGATTCGAGCGACATCGATACCCGCCCGAATGATCCCACGAAGTACTGATTCGTCATCGGTCGCAGGTCCGAGGCTGGCTATGAGTTTTGTCTGGCGCATTTGGACAAGCGTACCCGCCTGCCCGAAGCACGTGGTGAGGGAGCACAATGAATCGAAGCCAGCTCCATTGCCATCTCAATCGGTGATAGACGCCGTTCGCAGCCTCTAGTCTGGGGACATGACCGCCCACCCGTACCTCGATACCGCTGGGCCGATCGCGATTGCCCATCGCGGAGGAGCACGAGAAGCGCCCGAGAACACTCGCGAAGCGTTCGAGTACGCCGTGTCGTTGGGCTACACCTACGTCGAGACCGACTGCCACCTCACCGCCGACGGCGTTGTCGTTGCCTTCCATGATCCCGACCTCGACAGGGTGAGCAATACAACGGGAGCCATTAACCAGTGGAACTGGGATGACCTTGCCACCGTGTCGATCAATGGCGGAGGCACGATGACATCGGTTGGCGAACTCCTCACCGACTTTCCAGAGACCCGTTTCAATATCGACGTAAAATCAGATGAGGTGGCGCTGCCGCTACTCGAGGTCATCGATGAGAACCGGGCCTACGATCGGGTGTGCATAGGTTCGTTCTCCGACGAGCGGCTCGCGACGATTCGAGCGGCGCGCACGGGCAAGGTTTGTACGTCCTTTGGTCCGCGCGGCGTGCTGCGATGCGTCGTTGGAAGTTTCGGAGTGCCGATCGAACCCCGAGCCGGCGACGCCCTCCAGATTCCCCCGACCTTCCGGGGCGCACCCTTGCTGACCGAGCGCCTCGTCAGTTACGCCCACGCCCAAGGTCTGTTCGTTCACGTTTGGACTATCGACGACGAGGACGAGATGCATCGTCTTCTCGATCTTGGAGTCGACGGGATCATGACCGATCGTCCGTCGATGCTCAAGGAGGTATTTACTGCACGAGGATTAGAACTGTGACGAGAAGGTTGACCGAGCCGGTACCGTGCAGTGCGTGCCATACGATAAGGCGTGCAAGGCAAGGAATAGGGGTAAGCAAGAACCGTGAATGACGAGATGGCCGTGGCCGATACGACAGAGCTGTCCAATGACCGTCTCTGCTGCCCGCGCTGTAGTGGCGACATTGCAGAACTCGAGTTCTACGGCGTGTGCACTTCGTGCGCAGCGGACCTTCGCAGCACGTTCGACGGTTCACCGCGAGGCGACGTCTCTGAAGTCGAGTACGAACCAAAGATGAACGTTACGCCAAACGCGGTCGCGTCCAAGGAGTAGGCGTCGACGCGTGACTTGGGAGCTCTTCGGGACGACAGCGTTTTGGGTTGCGATTGCTGCCATCCCGCTCGTCTTTGTCGGGCTCACATTTCTCCACGCCGCTCGAATACCGCAGTGGGTGTGGGCGCTGTCTGGCCGTACACAGATTTTTTGGCTCGCAACGCTACTTCTCGGAAGCGCCATTGTGCCGATCGGCATCCCCGCGGCGATCTACTACATCGTGCGCGTCCGGCCGATGCTCACCTCGATCGAACGCGGCGACATGTCGAGGCTCACCAGCACCGAATTTTGAAGAATGTTGGTTCTGTAGCAACCGCGGCTCTTCAAATTTCGGGGGCGGGGGCGAAAACGACGAGCGCTCTCGGCGCCGGCAATGCCAGCCCCGAGGGCGCTTTCGTCTTTACTCGTGCTGTTCGTTAGAACTGGGCCCGAACGAGTGCGTGCTCAACGAGTTCGAGCAGCGTCGATTTCGTGCTTTCACGATCACGAGCGTCGGTGCTGACAATCGGCACATCGTCGGGAAGGTCAAGACCTTCTCGGACCTCTTCGATCGAGTGATGCAGGTCGCCGTGGAATGCGTTGATCGCAACGACGAACGGAACCTGTGCATCCTCGAAGTACTGCACGGCGCCGAAGGAATCTTCGAAGCGGCGAGTATCGAGAATCACGACAGCGCCGATAGCGCCACGAGTGAGTTCGTCCCACATAAACCGGAACCGATCCTGGCCAGGAGTGCCGAACAGGTACAAGACCAGTTCATCACCAAGACCAACGCGACCGAAGTCCATAGCGACCGTCGTCGACTTCTTGGAACTTGCCGCATCACCTTCGTTGTCGACCGCAGCGCTCACCGTGGTGAGGGCCGCTTCGGTCGTCAGCGGGTCGATCTCGGAGATCGAACCGACAAAGGTCGTCTTGCCAACGGCATAGCCGCCAGCGACAACGATCTTGACCGGCAATGGTACGGAATCTGACTCAGAGTCTGACCACAGGTCATCGTCTGACTGAATGCTAGAGTCGACGGAGGCCATCACGGACCCTTTCGAGAAGTGCAGTGTCGGCCTTTACCGTCATTGCTTTAGTTTGTACATGACCTTCGACACTGAGATCGCCTACCAACACGCGGATGGCACCGATCGGAAGTCGTAGATGGGCGGAAAGCTCTGCTACTGCAATTGGCTTTTCAGCAAGTTTGAGAATGTCGCGTCGTTCGAACGCGATGAGCTGGAGATTCTCCCGGCCTCGTGGCGTCGTGCGCACCAAGGCCTCAAACGGGATATCGACGTCAACCCTCGTTCGACCACCGGTAACCGCATAAGGCGGCACACGGAGGCGAGATCGGGCTTGGCCGTCGCTCTGTTCGTGGCTAACGTCGGCGGTGGTCATCGTGGCAGCGCACTCACAAGCTTGGCTCGAAGTTCAGGGGTGAGAACGCGTCCGGCCTTCTCGACCAGAACAGCCATCTCATAACCAACGAAACCAATGTCGCACGTTGCTTCTGCGACGACGCCCAAAGCAGATCCGTCGCTCACACCGGTCACGAGCAAGAGTGCATTGTCCATTTCGACGATGACCTCGTTAACCCGGCCTCCGCCGAACCGTCCAGCAGCGCCGTAGGCAAGACCAATGAGTCCGGAAGCAACCGCAGCGAAGCGGTCACCGCCCGCACGGTCAAGACCGTTCGACATCGCCATCAAGAGACCATCAGAAGAAACCACAATGGCCTCTACGACCCCGGGGGTTTGGTCAACAAAGCTTGAGATCAACCAGCTGACATCTTCTACCTGAGTCATTATTCACCATCCGTTTCGGCAGGGCCGCGGCCCCGCTCAAGTCCCGACTTGTATCGAGACAACATTGACTTAACTTGATCAGGGGACCGTTGCGAAGGTGCTGTACGCATCACCTCAAGGTCCGCTGGCGGAGCTGACGGCGTAGCGCTCCTGGTGCGCTTTGTCAGTCCGCTCTTTAACTTTCCAGGCTCTGGGGCGCTCGGCGTTTCGGCCGGCGCATCTGCAACTGCTACCGATGACGCTGCGGCAGCGGCGACCGCTGCGGCTGGCTTCGGCGTCGAGTCAGCGCTTGGCGCTGGCTCGGCTGGTGCGGGTTGCGTTTCGATCTTTGCAGTGACTGCTTCAGTTGATGCTGGGGTTTCCGGTGTTGACTCAGACGGCATCGTGAACGTCGAGTTACCGGGTGTAAAAACCTCAGGCTCAGTTTCTCCTGAATCAGATGCGGCCTCTGTTGGCGCCGCTGTTGGCGTTTCAGCAACCGGTGTCGGTGCTGGCATCTGGAACGACTCGTCAGCGCCATCGCTCGACGGATCGAGGAGCGATTCGAGCGGACGTCCTTCGTCCTTTGAGTGACCATCGCCAATCGTTGGGAACGTCCCGCCAGCGCTTTCCTCGGTTGCTGGCGCCACCGAAGGTGCAGCGGCGAGATCAGGAACAGAAGATGGTGGCTTTACCGTGACATCTGGAATCGTAGGAGGAGCAACTTCGGTCGCCGACCCACCGGCAAAGGCCGTCATTCCGGCAATACCGGCGGAGGCTTCTGGAGAAATGGTGGGTGCCTCTGGCGTTGGGGCGACGGCCTCAGGTGCCGGAGTAACAACCTCTGGCGCTACAGGCCTAGCGACTGCAGGTGCGGCTGCTGGTGCAGCGGCCGAACCAGGCACAACCTGGCCCCACATTGCGACGACAGATGCAGGAATCGTGACCGTCGAGATGATGCCGTTGTCTTCGCCAGTCTTTAGCGAGACTGCAATACCGAGCTTGTGGGCAATGCGGCTGACGACCTGAAGGCCGATCGAGTGGCTGATCGTGAGCGTCGAGGTAGGCGGTGTTGCCAGCATGGTGTTGATTCCAGCGAGCTGGTCATCTGACATGCCTGTGCCATGGTCGAGAATCGTGATCGTGTAGTCGCCACTAGTTGGGTCGAGCGCACCGGTGACGTCGACGGCGGTACCTGGAGGCGAATGCTGAGCAGCATTTTCCATCAGCTCGGCGAGCAGGTGCGCCATCTCCTGTGCCTTCGCACCGGCAACACTCATTTCGTCGAGCGAGATAGGGACGATGCGGCGGTAATCTTCGACTTCGCCAATCGCAACTCGCAACACTTCGCGAAGTGCCATCGCTGCGCTATGACGCTCTGGAGTCTTTGCGTCGGCGAGGACGAGAAGGCCTGCAGCGTTTCGGTTCATACGGGTCGCAAGGTGATCGACTCGGTAGAGCAATGCGAGGCGATCCGAGTCGCGCTCCTCGGCTTCGAGGGTGTCAATCGCTTCGAGCTGGCGGTCGACGAGCGCCTGGTTTCGGCGAGCGAGGTTGACATAGGTGTTGGAGATTCCGCTCTGCAGCTCAGCGACGTTGTCGCCAATGCCTGCGGCACTGCTGCGGACTGCCGCAAGGCTTGTCGCGACCTCGTTGAACTCGGGATCTGGAAACTTCACCGACGTTCGTTGGTTCGACAGGCCAGCAACCGACTCACCGGTGGAGAGTGCGTTGCCGAGCTGTGGCAGGTCGTGGTTTGCAACGGCGAGTGCTTCGTCTCGAAGTGCGTGAAGGTTCGAGCTGAGCGCACCCTGTGCCTTTTTCCACATGACGAAGAATCCAACCGCACCGATGAGCAGTAGAACTGCGCCGATGACCGCTGGGGCGCCAACGAAGGCGAGGACGACCGCTACGACAAAGAGCACGAGCGGAACGGCTCCGATCATCAGCATCGAGATGCCGATGGCCTGTGGTTGCGAATTGCTACTTGCGCCAGGTGATAGTGCCGCCTCAGGGGTATCTACCTGAACGTCATTCTCGCTGGGTTCGTTGTTGAACATGTTTCCCTCGAACTACGTCTTGTACTTACCCCGATCTATCGGAATCGAGATTGCACAATTGAGGGAAATGTCGGGAGAAATGCCACTGAGTGGGCAAATCGTGTTCGCTGCCTTACCGCAGCGGCATGTCGAGGGGCGTGACCGGTATTGGCAGGCCGCTCGAACCCATGAGTTGCTCGTCGACCGCAGCTGCGCACGCACGGCCTTCGGCGATTGCCCAAACGATGAGCGACTGTCCCCTGCCCATGTCGCCGCAGACGAATACGCCGTCGACGTTCGTTGCGTACTCGGTGGTCCGGTCGACGTTTCCGCGACCGTTGAGTTCGACGCCGAGGTCTTCGATGAGCGGCGATTTCTCAGGTCCGGTGAACCCCATTGCGAGCAACACCATCTGCGCGGGAAACTTCTCTTCGGTCCCATCGACAGGCACAAAGGTTGGCCGGCCGTCGACGATCTCAGAGCGAACTCGCACGGTTCGAAGCGCCGACACGTTGCCCGCAGCATCCTTTTCGAACTCGAGTGTGTTGATGGCGTACTCACGCACATCTTCCCCTTCGATCTCGATCGCTTCGAGGTGCGCGGATGGCGTTCGCAGGATCATCGGCCAAGCTGGCCACGGATTGGACTCGGCTCGACTCTCGGGTGGTTCGGGCATGATCTCGAACTGATGCACCGACTTCGCGCCGTGGCGAAGGACCGTGCCGAGGCAATCAGCACCGGTATCACCACCGCCGATGATCACAACGTCGAGATCGGTGGCGGGGGTTGGGTGCTCGTCCAATTCGCCCATCTGGACCGCATTTGCCGGCGGCAAGAACTCCATTGCCTGGTAAATGTTCGAAGCATCACGGCCTGGAATCGGCAGGTCTCGCCACTGGGTTGCTCCGGCGGCGAGAACAACGGCGTCGAATTGTGCCTTCAACTCGTCCGTGGTGATGTCGGTGCCGACGTTTACTCCAGTCCGGAAGACGGTGCCCTCTTTTTCCATCTGATCGAGCCGACGGTCGATAAACCGTTTCTCCATCTTGAACTCGGGAATGCCGTAACGCAGCAGACCACCGATCTTTGGCGCTCGTTCAAAGACGGTGACGTCATGTCCAGAGCGGGTGAGTTGTTGCGCGACGGCCAAACCGGCTGGCCCAGAACCCACGACGGCGACCGACTTTCCGGTCTTGACCGTAGGGATGACCGGTGTAACCCAACCCTCGGCGAAGGCACGTTCGATGATCTCGATCTCGATCTGTTTGATCGTCACCGGCGGTTCGTGAACGCCGAGCACACACGAACCTTCGCATGGAGCTGGGCAGAGGCGACCGGTGAACTCGGGAAAGTTGTTCGTTGCATGCAACCGGTCGGACGCTTCTTTCCAGTCGTCGCGGTAGACGAGATCGTTCCAATCAGGAATGAGGTTGCCGAGCGGGCAACCGCTGTTGCAAAACGGGATTCCACAATCCATGCATCGAGAGGCCTGAGTCTTCAGGTCGTTCTCGTTAAACGGTTCGTAGACCTCTTTCCAGTCCAAGATCCGTACGGGAACCGGACGCATCGAAGGCGTCTTTCGGTCGTGGTTCATAAAGCCGGTCGGATCACCCATGGCGAGCACCTCGTTCCTTTGCTGAAGCCATTACAGCTTCCATTTCGTCTTCTCCTGCGGCACGAGCAGCAGCCGCAGCCTCGAGTACTCGCTTGTAATCGCGCGGCATGATCTTCACGAACGACAACTTCGCCGACTCCCAGTCGGCAAGGACACGGATTCCAACATCTGATGCTGTTTCGGTCACGTGTTGGTCGATCAGGCGCTGCACGAGCACTTCGTCGTCGGCGTCGAGGTTCTCGATATCGACCATCTCGGTGTTTACCAGCGATGCGAAGCTGCCGTCTGCGTCATAGACATAGGCAACGCCGCCGGACATGCCAGCAGCGAAGTTTCGACCCGTCGAACCAAGGACGACCGCCACTCCCCCCGTCATGTACTCACAACCGTGATCCCCAATGCCTTCGACGACCGCGGTGACTCCCGAGTTTCGAACGCAGAAGCGCTCACCGACCTTGCCCCGGATGAAGATCTCGCCCGAAGTTGCGCCGTAGGCAATCACGTTGCCGGCAATGACGTTGTCTTCGGCGACACAGGAAAGATCGTCGGGTGGCCGCACGATGATTCGACCACCGCTTAGCCCCTTCCCGACAAAGTCGTTCGCATCGCCAACGAGTCGCAGTGTGATGCCCTTCGGCACAAAGGCGCCGAGGCTATTGCCCGCTGAACCAGTCGCATCGACCACTACTGAATCGTCGGGGAGGCCGTCTGGGCCGTTGTGGGTGGTGAGGTGAAAGCCGAGTTGGGTGCCGACGCTGCGATCAACATTTCGGATCGGAGTCGAAATCAGGACCGGCGTTCCGCCTTCGATCGCTGGTTTGGCTGCTTGGAGCAGACGAGCATCGAGGGCTTCGTCGAGCTTATGATCTTGGGTCGTCGTGTGACGTCGAGACTCTCCCTCGAGCAACGGCGGCACGTAGAGCACCGGCGACAGGTCGAGACCGTCGGTCTTCCAATGATCGATCGCCGCGGTGAGATCGAGCGCCTCGACCTGGCCAATTGCTTCGTCGAGCGTGCGAAAGCCAAGTTCGGCGAGAAGCTCGCGTACTTCTTCAGCAATGAACTCAAAGAAGTTGACGACGAA
>CALHXU010000172.1 GCA_938040365.1 uncultured Acidimicrobiales bacterium | reverse complement strand
CTTGACCAGCCGGGATCTGGATCTTTACAACTGCGGAGACTTGCTTCTTTGCCATGAAAAAGGATTCCTGAGATGAGTTCGGTATCGAGATGGATAATCCGACGGACCATTCTGCCGCTGCACACAACATCGCGCAACGTCAGATCGTATCGAGCTTCGCTCAACTCGAGTTTCTCGCCTGCGCTTCCACACGTCGCACGGGTAGTCCGGGTGGCTTTGCCTCCCGGACGAAAACGCGCTTGCGTTCCGCAGACGGGTCGAGAAGCCGCTAGGCGACGGATCCCGGCCCGCGGCGATTTACAGCCGCGCTATCTGGGAGAATTCGAGTTCGACTGGGGTCTCGCGGCCAAAGATGTTGACGAGGACCTTGACCTTGAGCTGATCGGCGTTGATTTCGACGATCTCGCCAGAGAAGTCCGCAAATGGGCCTTCCTTGACTCGCACCGTTTCGCCCATTTCGTATTCGAGGCGGGCGGTCTGACGCTTGTTGGGCGCCGCAGGAGCTCCCTCTTCTGGCACAGCCAAAAAGTTCTCGACCTCGCGACGGAGCAGCGGCGACGGCTTCCCACCAGAACCAACAAAGTTGACAACTGAAGGAGTGTTTCGCACCACGTACCACGCGTCATCATCGAGGTGGGCTCGGACGAGCAAGTAGCCAGGGAACATCTTCTTTTGGACGACGACCTTCTTACCGTTCTTGAACTCGACAACATCTTCCATTGGGATGACGCTCTCGAAGATCCGGTCTTCCATGTTCATCGACTCGGTACGCGCCGCAAGGTTTTGCTGCGCCTTCTTTTCGTGCCCGCTTTGGGTGTGCACGACATACCAACGACCCGGACGGTCAAAGGCACTCTTTGGACGGGGTGCAGGAGCATCCTCGTCGAAGAGCTCGTCCTCGCCGCCCACATCTGACAACGCTGGTTCGACTTCGTCGTCTGGCGCAGACTCCTCAGCAGCATCAGGCGATTCAGCAACTACAGGTTCATCGGTAGCCACAGGCTCGTCTGTGATCGCAGCTACTTCAGCTTCGTCTGATGCTGGCTCGTCGACTGATGCTGGCTCGTCGGCCGGTTCGTCGGTAGGCGCAGCGTTTGTCATCTCCGGCTCGACCGTTTCGGCGTCGTCGATTGGTTCGACGGCCGAGTCGAGCTCGGGTTCGGTGATTGCGGATTCTTCAGACACAGCCTCTGGTTTTACTTCAGTCGGCGCGTCGGTGACATCTCCAGCGTTGGAATCTTGTGTCGGTTCTACGTCGACACCCTCGGGGGCATCGTTGTCGCTCATGGACGTGGCTCAAAGAGCTCAAGCACAAATGTCGAGAACACCCAGTCGTTCCCTGCGATGAACAGCGTGAGCACGAACACCGTGATCAGCACGACGATCGAGTAGTTGATTACCTCGGTGCGCGTTGGCCAAGAGACCTTGCTGAGCTCGGACTTGACCTCTTTGCCGAACTGGACCGGGCTGGTGCGCTCTTCGGCCTGGGCGGGCGCTTCTCGACGCTTTGGGTTCGCCTCTTTGACCCCACCCTTTTCGGTGATGCGACCACCGCTACCAGCACCCGAACTTGCTGGCTTGTTCGACCGTTCCTCGACGACTTGTCCTGCGTCGTTGACAGACTGGCCCTGCTTTTTGAGCATTCGCCGTTGTTCTCGGTTCATTGGTTGGGACACGGTTGCCTCCGCTGAACATGCCAGCAGTTTGAATCGGTGGGGATGTGTTTTGCAGGGCGTGAGGGACTTGAACCCGCAACCTTCGGTTTTGGAGACCGGTGCTCTACCAATTGAGCTAACGCCCTAGATTTCCTAGCTTTCATACGATATCAGCGGCGTGAGCCTCGCCCACACACCGTCAACGATCAGTCCTCACCAGAGTACGCCGGAAGCCCAAGCCATCGCGCTCAGGCACCTAAGAACTTCCAAAATCAGCGCTTCACCCAAACTCGAGTTCTTGTATCGAGGTATTGGGCTTCGCCCAAACTCGAGTTTCTCGCCTCCGGCTCCAAACATCGCACAGGTAGCTCGGGTGGCTTTGCCGCCCGAGCGAAAAGGCCGCCAGGCAACCGCAGCGGTATTGGGCTTCGCCCAAACTCGAGTTCTTCGCCTAAGGGCTCAGAACATCGCAGGTAGCTCGCAGCTGCGAAGCCGGTGCGAGCGAAAAGGCGCTTGCGTTCCGCAGACGGGTCGAGGAGCCGCTAGGCGACGGATCCCGGCCCGCGGCGCAAAGTAGCGACGGTGGGACTCGAACCCACGACCTCCCGATTATGAGTCGAGCGCTCTAACCAGCTGAGCTACGTCGCCAAACACATCGACGAGCGATGCTGCAGAGCTCCCTGACAGAATTGAACTGTCGACCTTCTCCTTACCATGGAGACGCTCTACCGACTGAGCTAAGGGAGCATGTCGAGTACCGATTACTCGGGTATGCACTATGCCAGTTTATGGGCCGCATGAAAACCCCAACATTTTTCTCAGATCGTCCCGCTCCGCTGCCGATAGATCATTTGTGTGGATTGAACGAATTATCTCTGAAGCGACTGAAGGTCCTGAAGTCACCGAACTTCACAAGCGTTTGACCGTTATTGCCAGTAATGATGCACAACGCCGCCGCGATGCCTTTGGTCGAGTTGCTGATGGACTCGCCGTAACGATTGGCTCGACCATGGAGGTCGAAACCGAATACGGCGACGCCGTGAGCGTCCATCGGACGACCGAGGGAACAGCGATGTTCGATACTCGAACGAAGCTGCCAATACATGCCGATGATCGCAGTCTTGGACTCGTTGGTTGGTTGAATAACCGTCAGCAAATGGCGGCACATCGCGACCTGTTCCACGTGACGGCAGCGACGCTTCGCAGTCGCGTGCAAGAGGATGCAAATCTCATCCACCTCGCGCAGACTCCGCTCGACCAACTGTTCGAACTCGCCGACAAGATCACGTCATCGGAACGCACGCTCGCTCAGGTCCAAGATGACCGAAGTGAGTTCTCTGAAACACAGCGCGAGCGTGAAGTGCGAGAGTCTCGAATCCAGGCTCAACTCGAAGAGCAACACCTTGGACGTAAGAAGGCGAACTTGTTCACCTACGGTGCGCTCGCTCTAATGATCGTTGGCATCGCCGTTGCCGTCTTGGTCGCGTTGCCGATCGGCGCTGGCGTTTGCGTCGTTGGCGTGCTTGTAGCGCTCGTTGGCAAGATGTTTGCGAAGAAGGCCTCCGGCAACGACGCGTCTACCGAAGCAATGGAGATGCAGCTCGGCCGCTTAGATGAGTTGTTTGAGACGCAGAACTTGACGAGCAGCCGTCGGACCGCCGAGGGCGGCCTCGCCGAAAGCAAGCAACAATGGACAAACATTGCGGGAGACGCCGATCCGTCGGTGTTGCTGAAGGACCGCCCACGAATTGAAGAGCTTGCGAGCCACTTGCAGCTGATCAATACCGCTCAGGTAAGCGCTCCGGGCGACACGTCGATTCTGGTTGGCTTTGCTTCGGTGCTCGCCGAGCTTGCCCGCCGCTTTCCCGCAGAACGCGTTCCGCTGCTCGTTGAAGACGTCTTCCCGGAGGTACCGCCGCAGTATCACGCGGTCATGCGTGAGCTTCTCCTGCGGGCCTCTCACCGCCGGCAGGTGCTTCTTGAGACCGCAGATCTCGCGGTTGCTAAGTGGGCGGCGCTAGAGGCCGTGAGCAGTAATGCGTTGCTCATCACCGATCACGACATCGATGTGGAATCGATCATCGCCAACGCAGTCGACGCTGAGACAACACCTACCGTGTAGCGTTCGACGACGTGCACATTCGTCTCGCTGAACTTCGTGATGCCGAGGATATAGCGGCCATCTACAACGCTGAGGTCACCGGCTCAACTGCAACATTTGACCTTGTGCCTCGCACAGTCGAGGAACAGCGTGCATGGCTACGTGAACGCTCGGGGGCACTGGCGGTTCTCGTCGCGGTCGTCGACACCGAAGCGGGCGAACGGATCGCAGGGTACGCATCGTTGTCGAAGTTTCGGGACCGACCCGCCTACAGCACCACCGTCGAGTCGTCGGTCTATGTCCATCAGGACTTTCGAAGGCGCGGGGTTGCCCACGACCTCATGGTCGAACTGCTGGAGACGTCAAAATCTCGCGGTTTCCATGCTGTGATTGCACGGATCGCCGACAGCCAAGAGGCCTCGTTGCAGCTACACCACCGACTAGGGTTCACCCTCGTTGGAGTCGAGCGAGAGATTGGCCGCAAGTTCAATCGCTGGCTCGATGTATCGGTAATGCAGGTGATCATCTAATGCGAGTTCTCATCGTCGGCGAAGGCAAGAGCGGAACGACTGCGCTCATGGCGTCGGTGGTTGCGTGCCTCAAAGATCCCGTCGAACTCTTTGAGCCACAGAAGATGACTCCAGCGGACCTCGAACCAAATCCGCTCGTCGTAAAGAAGCTGCTGTTGCAGTGGAAGTGGGGGGAGGACGAGCTCGTCGACAGCTTTGACAAGGCAATCCTGATCGTCCGAGATCCCCGCGATCGCATGATTTCGCACCTGCTGTACGACGCGTACAACCACGCCGACAAACTGTCCGAATCTCAACGGGGCGAGTGGCTCGAGTTGTTGAACCACAAGGTGGAGAATCCCGCATCGGTGCCAATGACGGTCCTGATTAGCCGCTGGTGGCAGCTCACAGGAACCGACATGTTCTCCAACTACGTCCGCGCGACCGATCGACTCATCCGCTTCCAGCGACAGGTAGCTGGCGACAAATTCTTCTTGCTGTCCTACGAGGATTACGTCGACGGGTCATTCGCCGAGCTGAACAACTACCTCGGCGTAACCATCGAACCTGCGGTCGTTACCGGCGACGCCGACCGGGTCGTTCGCTCCAAGGCCTCGGGCGCATGGCGAGAGTGGCTTACCGAATCCGACATCGACGTGTTCCGGCCAATGACGAGCCGTTGGCTCGAACAGGCCAACTACCACGTTGCTGACTGGCAACTAGCCGATCCCGGAAAGATCGATGTCGAGACCTCGGTTGACTACGTGCGGAGCCTCTTCACCCGCAGGCCGGTCGCTGCGCGATAGTCGCCGCGGCCCCAACGCAGTAGCAGCGGCGCGGTTCAGTCTCGAAAGTTATTGAACTGCAATGGAATGCCCACGTTGCTTTCCTTCAGGGCTGCGATGACTTCTTGGAGCGCGTCGCGTTTCTTTGCGTTCACCCGGAGCTGATCACCTTGGGTTGACGACTGCACGCCTTTGATGCCCATGGCCTTGATCTCTTTGTTGAGTTCTTTTGCCTTCTCTGACGAAATGCCCGACACCAACGCGACCGATTGGCGGACGGTGTTTCCCGACGCTTGTTCGACCGTGCCGTACTCAAGCACCTTCATCGACACCTTGCGCTTTGCGAACTTCTCTTCGAGCACTTGTCGCAGCGCTGCGAGCCGGTCTTCGCTGATCGATGCAAGCTTGATCTCGTTATCCCCGAGAGAGATCTCCGAGTTCGTGTTTTTGAAGTCGTAGCGTTGCGAAATCTCTCGCGACGCTTGGTCGACCGCATCACGAACGTCTTGTTGGTTGAATTCTGAAACAACATCGAACGATGGCATGGATCCTCCTCGGCGAATTTTCGCTGTCACACCGGTTGCGTGCAACGCTCAAACACAGGCGTTGCGTGCAACGCTTTGCAGGCTGCCCTTTCTACAAGAACCTGGCTGAAAAACGAAACTGCCCCGGGAGGATCTCCCGGGGCAAATCACGTGTGGGCCGAGATGGATTCGAACCATCGTAGGCATAAGCCAGCGGGTTTACAGCCCGATCCCTTTGGCCGCTCGGGCACCGACCCTCGGCAGAAGATCGTAGCCGAAGTTTGGCTCCGTCGCTACAAGGCAAGGGCGAGTACTAAGAACAAAAAGAGGATGGCCCCAAGTCCGAATGCGAGCAGCCGGAGCATTCGAATCCGCCCGGGAGAGGTTGGGTAGACCTCGTCGCTGTCGTCGATTTCAAAGCTCATTAGCGCCAAGCGCCAGAGCGAAGTGCTGCGATCCGAGCTTCGGTCGGCGGATGGGTCGAGAACAACTTGCGGAAGCCACCGAGGCCACCGATGTCATTCTTCAACTCCTCTTTCAAGGGGTTGATGATGTAGTTCGATGCTTGGGCAGGATTTACGTGCATCGCGGGCTCGAGATGGTTGTTGGCGTGGCTTTCGAGACGTTCAAGTGCCTGCGCGAGCGGCTCACCATCGCCCATGAGTCGAGCAGCGGACGCATCGGCCTGGAACTCTCGACTCCGACTAATCGCCGATCGGATGATCGTCGCTGCGAGCGGCGCCAGGATGATCAACGCGATCTGTGCGAACGGGTTGCCATCGTTGTTGCTGCGTCGGCCACCGTAGAAGCCCCCATACATTGCGAGACGAGCAAGCATGGTGAGTGCCATGCCGATCGATGCGGCGATCGAACCAATGAGGATGTCGCGATTTCGGATGTGGGCGAGCTCATGGGCGAGCACGCCGCGGACTTCGTCCCAGGTCATCTTTTGGAGGAGGCCGTGGGTTACCGCAACGGCCGCGTTGTTTGGGTTACGACCAGTCGCGAATGCATTTGGCTGCGGGTTCGGCGAAATGTAGAGGCGGGGCATTGGCATTTCGGCGCGAGTGGTGAGATCTTCCATGATCTCCCAGTACTCAGGGAACTGCGCCCGGTCAGCGGGAACAGCCTTTGCCGATGCAATGGCGATCTTGTCGCTAAACCAGTAACTGCCACCAACCATCATGAGGCCAAAGATCAGGCCGATGGTCGCGCCGCTCGTTCCGCTTGCTAGTCCGCCCAAGACAATAAAGATGCCGCCGAGCAGGGCGAGTAGAAACACCGTCTTCGTCGTGTTCTTAAAGGAGGCTTCACTCATTTGTTCACTTCATACTTTCGTTTGTGGCGCGATCGCGTCAGGTCACTCACCCCAACAGGGTTGGAAGTAAGCCTATTCCGATCGGCCGGTGAACGCCCGCTCAGTCGCTTACTCGGCAGCTGCGGCGCCGAGTCGGATTGCCTCGACGACGGTTTCGTCGACGAGCGTGGTGGTGTCACCGAGCGTCTCACCCTCGGCAATGTCACGCAGCAGCCGCCGCATAATTTTGCCGCTCCGAGTCTTCGGAAGATCTTTCACGAGGTAGACGTCGCGAGGCCGTGCGATCGGGCCAAGTGTGTCCGCCACATGGGTAGCGAGATCCCGACGAAGCTCGTCGGTCACAACTGCATCCTCGGCGAGAATCGTGTACCCAACAATGGCCCGTCCGCGTACATCATCGCTCGCTCCGACCACCGCAGCCTCGGCCACACTTTGGTGGTTGACGAGCGCCGATTCGACCTCGGTCGCAGAAATGCGGTGACCGGACACGTTCATGACATCATCGACCCGGCCCAAAAGCCAGAGGTAGCCGTCGTCGTCGAGTCTTGCTCCGTCACCGGCGAAATAACGGCCCGGAAACCGCTCCCAGTACGTGGATTGATAGCGCTCAGGGTCGCCCCAAATGCCGCGAAGCATTGCAGGCCAAGGCTTTGCGATCGTGAGATAGCCGCTGCCCTTGCTGACGGGCACACCAGCATCGTCGACCAATTCGGGAAACACGCCGGGAATTCCGTGACACGCAGATCCTGGTTTTGTTGTCGTCACGGCGGGAAGTGGTGAGATCATGTGGCCACCGGTCTCGGTCTGCCACCACGTATCGACGATCGGCAACGATCCCTTGCCGATGTTGTCGTGATACCACATCCACGCCTCGGGGTTGATTGGCTCCCCTACCGATCCGAGCACTCGAAGCGACGAAAGGTCATATCCAGAGACCGTGTCAGCTCCCCACTTCATGAAGGTTCGGATCACGGTGGGTGCGGTGTACAGCTGGGTTACGCCATATCGGGAGATGATGTCCCAGTAGCGACCTTTGTGCCAGCTCGACCGTTCGGCGCCAATCCGTTCGTCTTCGCGGGGAGTGTCGGGCGTGCCTTCATAGATGACGCTCGTAACACCATTGCTTAACGGGCCATAGACGACGTAGCTGTGCCCGGTTACCCAAGCAACATCTGCCGCACACCAGAAAACGTCGGTTTCGGGTTTGATGTCGAAGACGTACTTATGGGTGAAGGCAACCTGAGTGAGATATCCACCCGTCGTGTGCATGATGCCCTTGGGCTTTGCCGTCGTGCCCGACGTGTAGAGCAGAAACAGGAGTTGCTCGGCATCCATAGGCTCGGCGGGGCACTCGAGCGAAGCATCTGCCATTGCTTCGTGCCACCAGATATCGCGCCCTTCGACCATGTCGATTTTGGTTCCGCAGCGGTCGACGACAACGACGTGCTCGACCGTTGGCGCACCAGCAGAGAGCGCTCGGTCAACGTTTGGTTTGAGCGCCGAGGGCGCACCGCGGCGATAGCCCGCGTCGGCGGTGATAACCACCTTGCACGCAGCGTCCTCACAACGATCCCGGATCGCATCGGGGCTGAAACCACCAAAGATGACCGAGTGCACAACACCGATTCGGCTGCAGGCGAGCATCGCTATCGGGAGTTCGACGATCATCGGCATGGTTATTGCCACACGGTCGCCTTTTTCAAGTCCGAGCGACTTCAATACGTTCGCAAACTTCTTTACCTCATCGAGCAGCTCGGCATAGGTGAGGGTTCGGGTGTCGCCGGGCTCACCCTCGAAGTAGTACGCCACTTTGTCCCCACGTCCCTCATCAACGTGGCGGTCCAGGCAGTTGTAACTCATGTTGAGTTGGCCGTCGCCGAACCATTTCGCATGTGGCTGATCCCATTCGAGGATCTTGGTGAAGGGCTTGTGCCACGTGACGAGTTCGCGCGCTTGGCGAGCCCAGAACGCTTCGTAATCGGCGTTCGCCTCCTCGTAGAGCGCGGCGTCCTTCGTGAGTGCGGTCGATTTGAGTGCCTCGGACGGGGCGAACGTGCGCGTCGGAGCGTCGTAGACCTCGAATGGCGAATCGCTCAGCAGGGGTTCAGGCATTGCGTTGACTCTACGTAGGAGCGAAATTGCAGAAGGCTCCTACGAGACGGGAGGCACAGACAAATTAGTTAGTTTGTACGTACTGCCGGTCAACCCTGTTTGTGCGAGCGGTTACTCCTCGTCTGCCTCGGCAGAACCAACTCGGATTGCCTCGACCACGTCGCTGTCGGCCAAGGTCGACGTATCGCCCAGCGCGTTTCCAGCGGCGATGTCACGAAGCAGCCGGCGCATGATCTTGCCACTACGAGTCTTTGGCAGGTCATCGACGAGGTAGACATCGCGAGGTCGAGCGATCGGCCCCAGTTTGGTCGCAACAAAATCGGACAGCTCGCTGCGAATGTCATCGCCTGGCTCGACGTCGGCAACGAGGATTGTGTAGCCGACGATCGCTTGGCCCTTGAGGTCATCGGCTGCACCGACGACCGCAGCTTCAGCGACCGCTGGATGTTCGACGAGCGCCGATTCGACTTCGGTGGTCGAGATACGATGGCCCGAAACGTTCATCACATCGTCGACCCGACCTAACAGCCAGAGGTACCCGTCGTCGTCGAGCTTGGCACCATCGCCACAGAAATAGCGGCCGGGATACTGTTCCCAATAGGTCGACATGTAGAGCTCGGGGTTTCGCCAGATGCCACGAAGCATCGATGGCCACGGCCGCGCCAGCGTGAGGTACCCGCCGCCCTTCGTAATAACATTTCCCGCGTCGTCGACGAGTTCGGGGAAGGTCCCTGGGATGCCGCCGACCGCCGAACCGGGTTTGGTCGTTGCGACGCCGGGCAGCGGCGTGAGGACGTGGCCGCCGGTCTCGGTCTGAAACCACGTGTCGACGATCGGTCGAGCTTCCTTGCCAATGTTTTCGTGGTACCACATCCACGCTTCTGGGTTGATGGGTTCGCCGACCGTGCCGAGGACTCGGATCGAGGACAGGTCATAGCCTTCGACTTCTTCGTCGCCCCATTTCATGAAGGTTCGGATTGCGGTTGGCGCCGTGTAGAACTGGGTCACCCCGTAACGTTCGACGATGTCCCACAGGCGACCCTTGTGCCAGTTTGCTCGGTCGTTACCGACCCGCTCTTCCATCCGTGGTGTATCGGGAGTCCCCTCATACATCAAGCTCGTGACGCCGTTGGTCAGCGGGCCATAAACGATGTAGCTGTGACCGGTGATCCAGCCAATGTCGGCGCCACACCAGTACACATCGTTCTCTGGGTCGATATCGAACACGTACTTGTGGGTGAAGCACGCTTGGGTCAGGTAGCCGCCCGTCGTGTGCATGATGCCCTTGGGCTTTGCTGTTGTCCCCGACGTGTAGAGCAAGAACAGAAGTTGCTCGGCATCCATTGGTTCTGCCGGACAATCGAGCGACGCATCCGCAACGAGGTCGTGCCACCAAATATCGCGTCCTTCAACCATGTCAATATCGGTATTGCAACGGTCGTACACGATGACGTTGTTGACCGTTGGCGCTCCGTCGGCGAGCGCTTCGTCGACGAGAGGCTTCAGGCCTGAGGGAACACCTCGTCGATAGCCCGCGTCCGCGGTGATGACCGCTTTGCAGTCGGCGTCTTCGCACCGGCCTCGAATTGCCTCCGGGCTAAACCCGCCGTAGATGACCGAGTGCACAACACCGATTCGACTGCACGCGAGCATCGCTATCGGCAGCTCGATGATCATCGGCATGTAGATCGCGACCCGGTCCCCCTTCTCGAGGCCAAGGCCCAAGAGGCCGTTCGCAAACTTCTTCACCTCATCGAGCAGCTCGGCATAGGTGAAGGTCTTGGTATCGCCAGGCTCGCCCTCGAAGTAATACGCAATCTTGTCGCCGCGGCCTGCCTCGACGTGGCGGTCCAGGCAGTTGTAACTCATGTTGAGTTGGCCGTCGCTGAACCACTTGGCGTACGGCAGATCCCACTCGAGGACCTTGGTGAACGGCTTGTCCCAAGTGATCAGCTCACGGGCTTGGCGCGCCCAAAACGCTTCGTAATCGGCGTTTGCCTCGTCATAGAGCGATCGATCTGAAGATAACGCTGTTGCCTGAAAGGCTTCCGATGGCGGAAAGGTCCGATCCTCGACCTCGTACACCTCAATCGTTGGCTCGCTCACAGTCCTGCTCCCCCGTCACATCGTGACAAATTTGTCCCTGCGGCGACTTTAGACCGCTGGTTCAAAGCAAGCGATTTGGAGCGAGGAGGTTCGAGCCTCTTTTGCTAGCTAGCGATGATCTCGGAAACGAGATGGTTCTTCACGCGGTTTTTGATGAAGGACTGCTCGAGGTTCGTTTCGGCAGCGAGGGTCGCGAAGTCTTCGTCGCGAAGGTATTCCGGACGATCACGGCGGACGAGGGTAATCAAGTCGAGGTATGCCTCGACGATTTGGTCACCCGTGCGACTCGGAGGCAGCCCTACCGAGTAGGTACCGATCGAAAGATCGCTAAAGCCAACTTCGAGTGCGGTTCGTGTCGTGCTTTCCATCACACGAACGTATCCCGACTCGTATCATCTCGTCTAGGGCATTTCTTCATAAAGTTCATCATTTTTTCTGATATCGCCGGAAAAGTGGGTCAAACCAGCCATTCGAGCGCCGTGAAACCGCCTAATCCTTGCGGGTCGCACAAAGCTTCGGCTTCGCGAACTCGACTGATGGCCCGTAGTGCATCGAGACCACCGGTCGCAGCCTCGCGTTCCCAAATGGCCTTACCCTCGTCGACCAACTCTGAAACGCCGTGATTCGCTAACCACTCCGCCTGAGGCATCGTCGTTGTGGGTGGTCCAAACCGTTGCTGCAAAGCCTCGAGGTCGACATCGATCGTGATGTCTTTCGTTCCTAAACCAATAAGCGGTTCCCCGGCCCGCCCGTGGTCGCTGTAGGTTCGGACTCGGACGTCTTCGCTTCGTTGCTTCGCATAGTCGAACACCAGGATTTTTCCCGATGCAAAAACGTCGCTTCGGAGCCAATCGATCAAGTCGCCGGCTTCGCGTTGGTCATAGCGAGACCGACCCCTAAGCAAGTACGACGAATCTCGTTCGGGGCGGGGAAGAAAGACCTCGACCAATTCGTCATCACCGGCGCTACACGGGCTGCCAACACCGCTGGCCACGTCGACGTGGCCGTAGTGTGGCGTACCATCGACCCATCGAACCGGAGCGAACGACAGATTGTCGAGGAGTTCGTTCGCGACCACCATTCCAGTGAACCCTTCACCGATTCGCGAAGCGGCCAATTCACCGACCGACTCGATTCCCTCGGGATGTAACTGACGCTGTTTCTCCGATCGCTCGACGGCAATGTAGGAAAGCGCTCCGGCCGAGCGGGGATTCGCTGCCATGATGGCCCGAGCGAGCGTTCCAGGACCTGCACCAAACTCGACGACGGTAAAGTCCTCGGGTTGATCGAGCTGATCCCAGCACGCATCGATCGCCCGTGAGACGAGGTGGCCAAAGAGCGGTCCAACCTCTGGGCTCGTGATGAAGTCGCCGCGCCTTCCCGCGTGTCCACCCGAGGCGTAAAAGCCATGAGCAGGGTCGTAGAGCGCGAGGTTTACTACTTCCTCGTAGCGAATCGGCCCACGCTCCGAGATTGCTTCGCGGACCTGCCGGTCGAGCGGAGTCAGCGCTGAGCTCAGCCGCCCAACCCGAGGAGGGTTACATCAGAGACGGTGTCGACGATCCGTGGCCACACACCAAAGGCGAGGGTCGCAAAGACGGTGAGACCTAACGCACCGATGAGCGATGGCGGAACGCGAAGTGGGGTGAGGTCGCCGTCGGGGGCGTCATCGGCCCACATCGTGCGCAATACCGAAAGGTAGTAGTAGAGCGCAACGACCGAATTGACCGCAGCGACGATCGCAAGCGAGTATCCGCCGAAGGTGTCGGCGTTGATCAACGCGCGGAACACGACGAACTTTGCATACCACCCGCCGAGCGGTGGGATGCCCGCAAGCGCCATCAAGAAGACGGTCATCGCGGCGGTGAGGCCCGGTGCATAGTGGAAGAGGCCCGAGTAGCTCGAGATCTCAGCCGACTTGGTCTTTCGGGCAATCGCGAGGACAACAGCAAAGACGCCGAGGTTCATCGCGGCATAGATCACGAGGTAGGTCACGACGGCGCGCAGCGCTTCGTCACCAACCCCAGCACTTCCGCCCGCTACTGCGAGTGGGGCGAGGATGTATCCCGCAGAGGCAACACCGGAGTACGCAACAAGTCGAACCATGTTGGTCTGACGGAGCGCAATGAGGTTACCCACGGTCATCGACGCCGCAGCGAGAATCCAAATCAGTGGCTCGTAGACGTCGGCCTGCTGCCAGAACGCGACGAACAAGATTTGGACGAGCGCCACAAAGCCAGCGGCCTTTGCGGCGACGGCGAAGAAGGCTGTCACCGGCGTCGGCGCACCCTCATAGGTATCGGGCGCCCACGTATGGAATGGCACCGCAGAGACCTTGAACGCAAAGCCAGCAACAATGAAGACGACTGCCAGGCTCAGTACCGAGTTCGATTGCCCATCGCTCGCAGCCTCGCCAATTTCGGCCAAGATCGTCGACCCTGAGAGTCCATAAAGCAGCGACATGCCATAGAGCATGATCGACGATGCAAACACGCCCATCAGGTAGTACTTCAGTCCCGCTTCGTTCGACTTGAGGTCGCGTTTGCGCCACGCAGCCATGAGGTATGCCGGGATCGACAACAACTCGAACGCCACAAAGATGGTGATGAGATCTCGGGCCGACGAAATCGCCACCATACCGAGAATCGATGCGAGCAAGAGCGAGTAGTACTCGTTCTCCCAGTAGTCGCCTTCGGCAATGTAGTTCGTCGACAAAAGGACGACGACGTAGCCAGAAAGCAGGAAGAGTGCCTTCATGATGAGCGAGAAGTTGTCGACCACAAAGGCGCCATTGAAGAGCACACGATCTTGTCCATCGATCGCCAAGGTGATCACCGGGATCAGCGTTGCGAGCAAGCCAATTCCCGCAATCGTCGAGGTGTACTTGCGACCTCGCTCGAGGAAGATCACATCGAGCAGCGTGAGCAGCGCGCCGAAGCTCAGCAGCACAATCTCAGGCGCGAGCGCGTGCCAGTCGATCGCGGGGCGCTCGAAGGGCGCTACCTGGGCGAGTATCGAAAGCGACATGGGTTACTCTCCCTCGGCGGTCGAGACGACGACGCCGAGGTTGGCGAGGGCAACGTCGAGTCCCTCTCGTTCACAGACACCCAGATCGAAGGTGTCCTCATCACCGTCGCCAAGATCGGCTTGGAAGCACTCTGACAGGTTTGCATCGACCGCTGGGTCGGTGACGTTAAAGATAAGGCCTGGGACCAGGCCGAAGAGCAAGACGAGGAAAAGCATCGGCGCCCACGCCATGTACTCGTTCCGATTGGCGTCGACGATCTCGGGGTTCGTCGCAAACTCTTCGCTCGGCATACCGAAGGCGGTGCGCTGGAGCAACCAGAGCAGATAGCCCGCAGCGAGGACGGTGCCGATCGCGGCGACGACCATGTACGTGCGGAACAGGCCTTCACTCAAACCATTCGCCGGGTTGTACGCCGCGAGGATGGCTGGGAACTCGCCCCAGAATCCGGCGAGGCCGGGAAGGCCGAGCGACGCCATGGTCGTAAATCCGAGAATCCAACCCATCTTTGGTGCCTGGATTAGCAGACCACCGAGGCGTTTGATCTCGAGGGTGTGGTACCGCTCCTTGATCGACCCGGCGATGAAGAACAACATGCCGGTGATGAGGCCGTGGGCGACCATACCGAAGATTGCGGCGTTGATACCCCAGTCGGTCAGGGTCGAGATCCCGAGCATGATGTAGCCCATGTGGGCAACCGACGAGAAGGCAATGAGTCGCTTCATGTCGGTCTGGGCCAAACAGCCGAGCGCACCGTAGATGATGCCGATGACAGCGAGCAGGCCGATCCATGGCGCCCAGACCGAAGCCGCTTCGGGAAGAATCGGAATTGCGATTCGGACAAAGCCGTAGGTGCCGAGCTTGAGCAAGACCGCAGCCAAGATAACCGAACCCGCGGTCGGCGCTTGGGTGTGCGCATCGGGAAGCCAGGTGTGGAACGGGAACAAAGGCACCTTGATACCAAAGCCGAGCAGCATGCCACCAAAGATCCAGATCTGGGCCGTGCGGCTCACGCCATTCGCTTGAACCGCTTCGGAAAGACCGACGATCGAGAAAGTCTCGCCGCCGGCGAGGAAGAACAATGCGAGGAAGCTGACGAGCATGAGCGCCGAGCCAAACAGCGTGTACAGGAAGAACTTCAGCGAGGCGTACTTGCGGTCGGGGCCGCCCCATACCGCGATCTTGAAGAACATCGGCAAAAGCACGACCTCGAAGAACACGAAGAACAACACGAGATCTCGAGCGAGGAACGAGCCGATCATGCCGGTGTGGAGTACCAGGATCAAAATCAGGAACGCTTTGGGGTTTGCGGGTTCGGGGAAATGGTTCCACGAGTAGATGATGACGAGCGGGACAACCAGCATCGTCAGCATGAGGAGCGGTAGAGACATGCCGTCGATTCCGATTGCGTACTCGCTTCGAATGATCTGGATCCATTCGATGTCGACGGCCCACTGGAACTCATCGGCGCGGCTGTAGTCAAAGTCGAAGAGGAGGACCACGCCAATCGCCGCTACGGCGAGCGACGTGATGAGCGCAATCATCTTGTGAAGGTTCTCTTCGGCCTTTGGGATCGTCATCATGATGGCCCCACCAATGAGCGGCAAGAAGATTGCCGCCGTTAGGCCCCACTCACGAAATATTTCCATAGTTTGAAATCCTGCTTGTTTCGATTAGACGAAGACGATGAAGATGCCAGCGAGCACGGTCGCCGCTGCAAAGAGCAGAGCTGCGTACTGTTGGATCTTTCCGGTTTGAATTTTGCGGAGGATGCCACCGCCACGGTTCGAGAGCTTTCCTGAACCATTGACAGTGCCCTCGATGAGGCCTTGGTCGATCACCGAGTAGATCGTTTGGCCGGTCTTGACCGACGTACGACCAGCGGTGTCGACGATCTCGTCGAGGAAGTGCTGGTTGAATCGATAGGCGAGCTTTGCGATTGGGCCCTTGACCGCGGCGACAATCACGTCGTTGTAGAGGTGGTCGAGGTAGTACTTGTTCTTCAACATTGCGTGACCGCTCGCAGCCAGCTTGTTGTTCGAGACGAGACCGTCGGGCAACTCGGTGAGCTTTTGGCCCGTGGACTTGGCTAGCCCATCGACCTTGATGAAGTAGTACCAATACGCAACCGCTGGCCCCATGAGTCCAATCACGCTCGCGATGACGGCCAACCAGTAACTGGGAACCGCATGGCCAATTCCTGGGAAGTATGCCGCAGCTGGCTCGACGAAATGGAAGAACCGTTCTTGCCATGGTTCGAGGCTTCCGGTGATGAATCCCGGCGGAAGGTTGACCAAGCCGCCAAAGAGCGCGAACACGCTGAGGATTCGTAGGGGCCACAAGATTCGGGGACCCGATTCGTGCGGTTCGCCATGGCCTCGGAACTCGCCATAGAACGTGAGGTAAATCGCTCGGGTCATGTAGGCACCGGTGAGCGCAGCGCCGACCAAGCCCATGATCAACATCAGGTGGTAGCTACCGTTCGCGCTGCCAGAGCCCACACCGAGCCCGCCCGTGCCGACAAGAATTTCGTCCTTCGACCAGAAACCGGCAGTCGGGAATACACCTGCGAGCGCAACCGAACAGATCAGGAAGGTCTTGTGGGTCGTTGGCATGTACTTGCGCAAACCGCCCATGTCCTTCTTCATGTCGAAGCTGTGTACGGCGTGTGCGACCGAGCCCGAACCGAGGAAGAGGCCCGCCTTGAAGAACGCGTGGGTAAAGAGATGGAAGAACGCTGCGGTCCATGCACCGACGCCGAGGGCGAGGACCATGTAGCCGAGCTGAGAAACAGTGGAGTACGCGAGCACCTTCTTGATGTCGTCCTGCACGAACGCCACGAGGCCAGCGCCGACGACGGTGATCGAACCAATGATCGCAAGGCCGTTGATGCTCGAACCATCGATGCCATAGCCAATGAAGAAGACCGGGTAGAGGCGTCCAACGAGGAAGACGCCCGCGGTCACGAGCGTCGCGGCGTGGATGAGCGCGGACACCGGTGTCGGTCCGGCCATCGCGTCGGGTAGCCACGTATGGAGAATGAACTGACCAGATTTACTCATGACCGCAGCGGTGAGCGAGATTGCGGCCCACGTGAGTGCGGTCTGGCTGATCTCTCCGGCGAGCGCCAGCTCGTTGATGCGAATAATGTCGAACGTTCCGCCCGCCGAGAAGAACAAAATGATGATGCCGATGAGCAAACCAACGTCGCCGACACGGTTGGTCAGGAACGCCTTCATTGCGGCGTCGGAGTTGGGTTTCTCTTCCCACCAATGGCCGATCAGCACAAAGGAACAGACGCCCACCAACTCCCAGGCAACGAGTGCTTGCAACGTCGAGCGTGAGAGCACAAAGATCAGCATCGATGAGCTGAACAGCGACAAGAACGCGAAGTAGTGGGTAAAGCGACTGTCGCCGGCCACATAGTCGGTGCTGTAGATGTGCACGAGAAGCGAGATCATCGTGACGACGAACAGCATCATCACCGAAGGCCCATCGAGGAGTGTTCCTACGAGGAACGGAATCCCGCCGTTCACGAGCCACTCTTGGCTCGTCACGACCGCGATCGCAGGGTGGGACTCTTCGCCACCCTCGCCGGCTTCAACAAAGGCTGTTAGCTCGACGTCAACCGTTTCGGTTGCGCCCGTTTCGTCGGTGACGTCGATCGTCGCGCCGAGTGCATTCGCATCGGTGTTATCGCCGAGTGCGTTTTCGTCTTCGCTGTGGCTGTCGACAATGCCGGTGATCGCACTTTGTGTTTCGCCATCGAAGTTGTCCCGATGATCGATCCACGCAACGTTTGCGAAGATTGCGAGCAAGAACGCAGCGCCAATTGCGGCAATACCGATCTCGGCACCGCCCTTTGGCATCTTCTTTCCAAAGCCCAAGATCAGGAAGAAGCTGACCGCCGGAAGGAGCGGGATCAGCCAGACGTTTTTGAGGAACCAGTTACCTTCGGTCGTGAAGGACGCCTCGAATGCCTCTACGGCAAGGACGGAATACATCTACGAATCAGCCCTTCATCAAATCGACTTCGGTGAAGTCGATGCTTCGGCGGTTTCGGTACATGAGCAAGACCATCGCAAGGCCAACCCCAACTTCGGCGGCAGCGACCGCAATGACGAATATTGCAAACACGTCGCCTTGGACGTTGTCTTGGAACGCTCCGAAAGCAACGAGGTTGATGTTCACTGCGTTCAAGATGAGTTCGACCGACATCAAGACGAGCACGCCATTGCGCCGGGTGAGCACGCCATAGACGCCCATGGCGAACAAGAGTGCCGATAGCAAGAGGAACTGGTTGAGCAACATAGTGCCGACCTACTCTTTCCGGGCCACGACGACCGCACCGATGAGTGCAGCGAGCAGCAAGACCGAGACTGCTTCGAAAGGGATGATGTACTGACTAAAGATCGCATCGGCGATCTGTGCGTTGTTGCCTCGAACCTCAGCGCCGGGCACGCGGCGCTGCACCTCGGGAAGCAAGGTTGCGAACTGCGCTTCGGAGATCTCGACCGTGCCGGAATTAGCGCTGATGTTGAGCGCCTCGCGGACTGGCGTTGGCAGATCGTTCGCATCGACCGGTTCGGCAACGTAGGCGATCGGCTCGGGGTTCCCGAACTCGATCTCTTGAGTACCAAAGGTGTCGATGAGGGCAAATGCCATCACGACAAAGAGAAGCAGACCAACGAGCGCGCCCATGCTCCGCTGCTCTTTTTCGACCGAGTCATCATCACCGAGTTGTGCCTTGGTCAACATGATGCCGAACAAGAACAGCACGATGATCGCGCCGATGTAGACGAGCACTTGAGTCGCTCCAACAAAGTCCGAACCAAGCAGGATGAAGATCGCAGCAGAGGCGGCAAGCACGATCACGAGGTAGAGGGCTGCGTGAACAACGTTGCCGGTGGTCACCATCTTGAACGCCGAGATCAACATGATTGCGGCGATGATCGCGAACGCAATGTTTTGGGCCACGTCGAATTCGACCTGGGCGAGAAGGAGCGCACTGGTCATCGAGGCACCTTCCGAACCTTGGCCTCGGAACCTGCTTCATAGGCTTCGAAGTCGGGAACGGTTTCCATCCACTCGGCAAGGCGGCTCTTGTCATGGAGCAGGTCGGCAATGCGCGGCTCTGAGAACTCGTACTCGGGGCTCCAGAACAACGCATCGAATGGGCAGACCTCGACACAGATGCCGCAGTACATGCACAGCGCAAAGTCGATGTCGAAACGGTCGAGCTTGTTCTTCTGGCGTGGCTTTCCACCAGCACGGCGAGGCGGGGCCTTCTCTTTGTGACCCTCGATGTAGATGCACCAGTCCGGGCACTCACGAGCGCACAGCATGCACGCCGTGCAGTTGTCCTCTTGAAGGGCAATAACGCCGCGAGCACGAGGGCTCGGGGTTTCCTTCTCATGCGGATACTGAATCGTGACCGCGCCCTTCGATGGGCTCGGCGGCTTCAGTGGTCCATCGGGAAAGATGGTCTCGTATGCGGTCTTGGCAGTGACGCCAAGGCCCTTGATCATGCCGGGAACAATGCCCATTAGAAGACCACCTTCAAGATTCCGGTGAACACAATGTTGAGCAGCGCCAGCGGGATGAGCACCTTCCATGCCAGCTTCTGCAGCTGATCTTCACGGAAGCGTGGGTACGTAAACCGGAACCAGAACACGAGGAACATGACACCCATGACCTTCGCGAACATAACGCCGGGTCCAATGATGTTGAACAGATTCGAATCTGGGTCGAGTCCTGGAACCCACCAACCGCCGAGGAAGAGCACCGAGGCAATCATCCCGAACACGCCAGCGGTTGCGAACTCGCCGATAAAGAAGAGCAGGAATCGGATTCCCGAATACTCGGTCAGGTAACCGGTAACGAGCTCAGATTCTGCAACCGGCATATCGAACGGTGGCTGCGTGAGTTCGGCTTGCATTGCAATCATGAAGATCACAAAGCCGAGGAATTGAGTGATGATAAACGGGTTGCCAATGCCGCCCCACCCAAAGATCTCACCTTCGGCTTGAGCGAGCACGATGTCTTGCATGTTGAGCGTGCCGGCCTGAATGACGACGCCCATAACGGCGAGGACGAGCGGCAGCTCGTAGGCAATGAGCTGGGCGGCAGCTCGGAGGCCACCGAGCATCGAGTACTTCGACGCGGAGGCCCAACCGGCCATGAGGATGCCGATGACCGAAACCGACGAGACCGCCAGCGCAAAGTAGATGCCGGTATCGAGGTTGACGAACCACGCATCGGGGCCGAACGGCACGACGAGGACGAGCAGGAACGAGCTCGCGAGCACCACAAACGGTGCTGCAGCAAAGATGAGGCGGTCGGCCTTCTCAGGGAAGATGTCTTCCTTTTGGATCCACTTGCCGACCTCAGCAATGAGCTGAAGCGTTCCGGCGGGACCAGCTTCGGTAGGGCCGAGGCGGCTTTGCATAAAGCTCATCATCTTGAACAAGAAGATGTAAACGATGGGACCAGCGGGCAAAAGCACGGCAGCCAAGCCGCCGACCGATCGGAAGGTGGTCTCAATCCAAAATGCGAGGCTGATCATCGATCGATGTCTCCCAAGATGAAATAGAGCGAACCGAGGATAGCGATGATGTCAGGGACGAAAACGCCCTTGAGCAGCCATGGGGTAATCGAGATGTTGCTGAACGACGCCGTGCGGATCTTGACCCGATACGGGTTGAGGTCACCTTTCGAGACGATGTAGTAACCCATGACCCCAAGTGGGTTCTCGGTCTCGACGAACGCTTCGCCAGCGGGGACCTTGATGATTCGCGGAACCTTGGCCATCACCGGGCCAGCGGGAATCTGCTTGAGCAGTTGCTGGACGATCTTCGCGCCTTCACGAACCTCTTGGAGGCGAACCCACATACGGCTGTAGCAGTCGCCGTCGGGGTGGGTCCAGACCTTCCAATCGACCTGGTCATAGACAAGGCCTTGAGGCATGTTGTCTCGGCGGACATCCCAATCGACGCCCGAACCACGAATGTTCACACCCGAAACGCCATAGGAAAGACCAACGTCTTTGGGAATGATGCCGATGCCGCGGGTACGGGCTTGGAAAATCTCGTTGCCGTACATGAGGGTCTCGATCTGATCACAGAATTCGAGCACCTTGTCCATGGCGTTTTGGGTGTTCTGGATCCAACCTGCGGGCAGGTCGTCTTTCAGGCCACCAATGCGATCAAAGTTCGGATGGAAGCGACCACCGGTCACCGCCTCGATCTGGTTGAGTACGTACTCGCGATCGCGGAAGGCAAAGAAGATCGGGGTCACTGCGCCGATCTGCACACCCATATCGCCAATGCCCAACATGACGTTGGCAATACGGCTCATCTCGTGGAGTACCGTGCGGATGTATTGGGCTCGTGGCGGCGCCTCGATCTCCATCAACTTCTCGGCGGCGAGAATGAACGGCGTTTCGTTCGCGAAGCTGCCAACCCAGTCAATGCGGTTCACCAACGTGGTGACCTGCGGGTACGTGCGGACTTCGGCGAGCTTTTCATAGCCGCGGTGCATGTAGCCCATGACCGGTTCGGCCACGACGACCTGTTCACCATCGAGCTTTGCAATAATGCGAAGCGTTCCGTGGGTCGCCGGGTGCTGCGGACCGAGGTTGAGGGTCATGCCCTCGGTCTCGATCTCGACGTTCATCCGAGCTTCGGTCGCTTGTTCCCCGAGCTGACGGAGCTTCTCTGCGTCACTAATCGCCGTCATGAGGTTCTTCCTTCCACAGCGCTCGGTGCGGCCAGGCCGGTGGGCATGATGTGTGCGGCGAGGGCTTCCGCATCGCTCGGTCCGGCCAGGCCGGTGGGCATGACGTGTGCGGCGTGGGAGGTCATTGCGTGGCTGATCATGATTCCGCCTCTGAAGACTCTTCGTCGTCTTCGCCGGGCATTTGCTCGACGTCGACAATGCCGGGCCACGGCTTGATGCGGCGGGCCAACAGCGCGAAATCCTTGCGCATAGGGTTGCCTTCGAATGCGCCGGGCAGGTAGAGCTTGCGAGGGTTTGGGTGCCCAGTTACAGCAATCCCAAACATCTCCATAAGTTCGCGCTCGTGCCAGTTGGCACCGGGGTAGACCGGGATCCACGTCGGAACGGAAAGGTCGTCGTCTGGGACATCTGCCTTGATCGTTACCGCCCGGCCAGAATCAACATCGTTCACTCGAGCAAAGACCTGAAAACGAGTGTCGCCCCCGGCATAGCCAGTCTCGATCGTCATGTCGGGTGGGTCCGGAACATCGCCCTGCGCAGCCGACATTGCGAGATCGACTTGGGAGTCCATGTCTCGCCCGAACGGTGACGGCATCCAGTCAATAGCCGAGACGAAGTTCAAGAATCGAAAGTCGAGTTTGTTCTTCAAGACCTCTGCGGTCGTAACCCATGCATCTCTGGTGATGCGGATCCAGACATCGTCGCCGGGCTTGACGAAGGTTTCGACGATTTCGTCACCGAGCTCGTCTGAAATTTCGGCGAGCATTGCCTCGCGCTCGTGGTCGACCTCGACCGCGACTTCTTCTTCAACCGTTTCGACATCAGACATTTAGGCGCCCACCACGATTGGCTCTTCGGTCCAGCGAGCGGTCATGTCTTCGTTCAAGATGCGTTCTTGAAGCATCACGATTCCCTCGAGCAACGCCTCTGGTCGCGGTGGGCATCCAGGAACATACACATCGACGGGAATTATCTGATCGACTCCCTTGGTTACCGAGTACGAATCCCAGTACGGTCCGCCGCAGTTTGCGCACGACCCCATAGAAATCACATATTTCGGTTCAGGCATCTGCTCGTAGAGGCGGCGGATGGCTGGAGCCATTTTGTCGGTGACGGTTCCCGAGACCACGACCAAATCTGCTTGGCGCGGACTTGCAGGAAACGGGATAACGCCGAGGCGCATGACGTCATAGCGCGGCGATGCAAATGCTGCACCCATCTCGAGCGCGCAGCATGCAAGACCCCATTGGTAGACCCAGAGCGAGTACTTGCGGCTCATGTTGAGCAAACCGGTGAGCGGCTTTGGAAGCTTGCCTGATTCGACTAGACCCATTTGAGCATTCCTTTTCGCCAGGCATACATCAGGCCCAAGAGCAGGATGAACACAAAGATGGCCATCTCGATCAAACCGAATAGTCCGAGCACTTCGAGACGGGTTGCCCACGGGAAGATGAAAACCGCTTCCACGTCGAACAAGACAAAGAGTAGAGCGAAAACGTAGTAGCGAATGTTCGCCTGGCTCCACATGTCCCCTGCCGGATCGACACCTGATTCGTAGTTCTTCAGCTTGTCTGGATTTGGCTTGTGAGGACGAAAGATCGAGGCCAGAGACAGGAGAACTCCAACGAGGAGAACACCGAGACCGCCAAAGATGGCGACCACCAGATAACTACGAAGGAACTCAGACACGGTTGCTCAGGCTAACTGTCGGATTTGGACGCCGCCAAAGTCAGATTCGGCGACGTTACGTACGTCACGACGCTATCGGGAATACGCACACTTTTGGCTGACCCTCTGCGTTACAAATAGGGTGCATTAGTCACATTGGACCGCGTACCACTCAAGCCGCAATTTGTGGTACCGACGCTTTATGATAGAGACAAGCGAACCCGCTCTCGGAGGAGATCGAGATTATGAAGGTATGGATCGACCAAGACTTGTGCACCGGCGACGGACTCTGCGAAGAGATTGCACCCGCCGTGTTCTTTGGACAAGACGACGGCCTCTTTTACGTCAAGGAAACTGCCGATAACTTCGGCGAAGAAAAGCTCTTCGATGGCACCAACAACCCCGCAGGTTCAGAAGGTATGGCTCGCGTACCCGACAACCTCATCGAAGGTGTCATCGAGTCCGCTGAAGAATGCCCCGGAGAGTGCATCTTCCTCGAGGCCTAAGCGCCTCAGCATCTTTGGGGTGTAGCGGTCTTTGGGACGTATTGGTCCCTTAGGCGTATCACCTCGATGCAAAACTGAACGAAGGACGGGCCCTCGGCACTCACCGAGGGCCCTTTCGCGCCCGAACTCAATGGGGTCTGACCCCATCCGTCCTGTCACCGGCCCATCGGGGTCAGACCCCATCGAGCCGTTCTAAAATTCGGACGTCACCGATCGGGGTTGAAGTTTTTGAGGATCCACCATGCTGCGGCACCGAGGACGAGTGCGGCGGCGCCGTTTATCGAGGTGAACCCGATTCGGCTCGCAACGCTGCCAAAGCCCGTGGTGATCGCGTTCAACACCGAAAGCACGCCAAGTACCGACACCACGGCCGCGAGCGTTGTTGCCCACCGGAAGGTCCGACGCTCGATGCTGCCACTTGGCGAGAGCACGATGAGCAGTGCAAGTGCCAACATCAACATTCCCATGGTCGCGCCAACCGGCGCGAGAAACCGCCCGAGCAGCGACCGAAACGTCCATTGGGCGCCGAGCTCCTCCACCACTTGAAAGACACCAGCGACCAGCCGCAAGGCAATCGTGAGGCCGACGGCTACCGCGCCAACCTCGCGAGCCTCGTCCCTCGAGAGACTCGCCATGACGTCGGCCCCGACCTACGGCGTTCCGGCAGTGAGCGCGACGAGCGCGTCCTGAGCGAAGCCGTCGAGCAGACCGGGGAAGATGCCAAAGAGGATCGTCACCACGACCGCACTCACGAGCACCGTGCCGATCGTTCGCGGAATCACGAGTGCCGGAGCATCCTCGACAGGATCTTGGAGGAACATCGATACGAGAATCCGCAGATACAAGAACGCACCGATCACCGCCGAGATCATCGCAACGCCAGCAACCCAGTAGTTCTGCGAATCGACCGCAGCAGCGATCACGCCGAATTTGGCAACAAACCCGCTCGTGAAGGGAATGCCCGCCTGGGCGAACAAGAAGATCATCATGGCAAAGCCAAGAATTGGCTTGCGACGTCCGAGGCCCTGGATCGATTCAAACGAGAAATCGCTGTCGCCTTGGCCCGCAACGACGGTCAGCGTTGCCATTGTTCCCGACACCAAGAATGCGTAGGTAAACAAGTAGAACAGCGCCGCGGCAGTGCCTCGCTCGGACGCGGCGAGCACGCCGAGCAAGATGAAACCTGCATGGCTGATCGACGAGTAGGCAAGCATGCGCTTCACGTTTGTCTGAACGATTGCGCTGAGCGCACCGATGAGCAGCGTGAGCGCTGCGATGACTTCGATCGCAGGTACCCAGTCGTCGACGATTGGCTGGAAGGTCGTTGAAAGAATACGAAGCAGCGCCGCAAAGCCCGCTGCCTTCACGCCCGACGCCATGAACGCAACGACCGGAGTTGGCGCACCCTCGTACACATCGGGTGTCCACGAGTGGAACGGCACGGCGCCAACCTTGAAGGTGAGGCCGACGATGAGCAGCGCAATACCGCCGAGCAGCAGTCCGTCTTCGACGATGACCTGGTTGTCGAGCACCGCTCGAATGCCGATCATGTTGGTGGTGCCGGTGGCCCCGTAGATCAACGCAATGCCATAGAGCAAGAAGGTTGACGAGAACGCTCCGAGCACGAAGTACTTCATGCCCGCCTCTTGAGACTGAATGCGGCGCCGATGCATCGCCGACAAGATGTACACCGCCATCGACAACGTCTCGAGGCCGAGGAAGAACACGATCAGATCGTTACCAAACGCCATGATCAGCCCGCCGGTCCCAGCGAGCAGCAACAGCACGTGAAGCTCTACGCCTTCGAGCTCTTCTCGCTCGAGGTACGGGTGGGCGAGCAACGAGGCCATCGCAACAGCCGACGCAATCACGACGGTGAGAAAGATCGAAAACCCATCGAACCCAACCGCGCCTGCGATCGTCGAACTCGGGCCATCATCTCCAAACTGGTTCCAGAGCACAATCGCCGAAATGATCGCTCCAGCGCACGCTGCGACGCTCCAACTCGTCACGAACCAGCCCGGCAGGTCTTTCTTGACCGAGGTCATCGTGAGGATGAGCAAGCCGCCGACGCCCATAAACAACATGGGGAGCAAGACTTCAATATCGATGCTCGGTGATGGAATTACTTGAGCCAACATCATTCTTCGCCCTCCCCTCCTTCTTCGCCTTCCTCATCATCATGAGAGTCCTCAGCAATGAGGACATCGGCGGTTGGTTCGGTCCAATCGTCAACATTTTCGTCGATGTGGGCAACGAGAACTTCAATCGATGGCTCGATGCGTTCAAGCATTGGCTTTGGATAGACGCCAAGGAAGACGATCAGCACGACCATCGGCATCAGGACCATCAGTTCGCTCGGCCGAAGCTCTTCCATATCGGTGTGTTCACCGCGAGGCTTGCCGTGGAACACGCGCTGGTAGGCCCAGAGCAAGTAGACCGCAGCAAAGATGACACCGGTCGCGGCGACCGAAGCAATCCAAGGATTCGCAACGAACGCGCCGAGCAAGATCAAGAACTCGCCGACAAAGCCGTTCAAGCCGGGCAACCCGACCGACGACAACATGACGAGCGTAAAGAACCCTGCAAAGAGCGGCGCCGATTTCTGAATGCCGCCGAGCTCGGAAATCTGTCGGGTCTTGGTGCGTTCGTACATCCAGCCAACGAGGAAGAACAACGCTCCGGTCGAAAGCCCGTGGTTGACCATCTGTGAAACCGACCCGGTGAGCGATTCGGTCGTGATTGCGAACGTGCCGAGCACGATGAAGCCGAGGTGGGCAACCGATGAGTACGCCACCAGGCGCTTCAGGTCTTTTTGCATCGTCGCCGCAGCAGCACCGTAGAGGATGCCGATCGTTCCGAGGATCATTAGAACTGGCGCGAACCACGTCGCTGCCTCGGGGAACAGGTACAGCCCGTAGCGGAAGAAGCCGTAAGTACCGAGCTTCAACATGACGCCGGCCAAGATGACCGAACCAGCGGTTGGCGCTTCGGTGTGCGCGTCGGGAAGCCAGGTGTGGACCGGGAAGACCGGGACCTTGACCGAGAAGGCAAGCACAAAGGACAGGAACACCCAGCGCCCGACCGTGTCTCCCCAGTTCTGGCCCTCGGCGAGCGCAACAACATCGAAGGTGACAATGCCGGTTGCGTCTTCGTGCAGGAAGACGATCGCCAAGATCCCGACCAGCATCAGCGCAGAGCCAAACATCGTGAAGATGAAGAACTTGGTCGCGGCATAGATCCGGTTGCCGTGACCCCAGCTACCGATGAGGAAATACATCGGGACAAGCACGACTTCGAAGAACACGAAGAAGAAGAACAAGTCGAGCGTCATGAACACGCCCATGACGCCAGCCTCGAGGAGGATGATCCACGCGTAGTAATTCTTCGGGCTGTGCTCGGGTTTCACGCCAACGATCGCGAGCGGGAACAAGAATCCGGTGAGCACAACGAGGAACAAGCTGATGCCGTCGACCGCAAGGTCCCAGCGGATACCAAGGCTCTCGATCCACACGTTTGGATCCGGGTTTCGGAATTGGAAACCGCCATCGTTGCGATCGAAGTTGAGCAATACCCACACGCTCATCGCGCCGGTAACCACCGACGCCATGAGTGCAACGAGGCGATGGACTTCGACACGGCCCTTTGGGACGAGTGCAACACCGATCGCGCCGAGGAACGGAATCACGATCAACGATGTCAGGACTGGGAAGGAAACTTCTGTTCCGCCCTCTGCAGCGAAGAGAAGATTGTTGGCCAAATTGATCATGCTGCGATCCTCACAACGAACCAGACGAGCAGGCCGATGGAGCCGAGGGTGATACTCATTGCATACGAGCGAACGAGACCGTTCTGGAAGCGTCGAACGGTCGAGCCGGTGCCACGGACAAGCGATCCGGTTCCGTTGACCATCCCGTCGACGATGTTGGCGTCGAGCCAGGTGATTGCGTCAAACATCTTCGCTCCGGGGCCTCCCATGAAGGCTGTGACTGCCCGGTCGTAACCCCAACCATCGAACAAGATCTGCTTTTCGATCTTGGCCGGATCACCTTGGTTTCGCAGATAAACGCTCACCGCTGCCATGATGCCGACCGCTCCAGCGATGATCGCTACGACCGCGAGGGCCACCTTGGTGCCAGCTGACGACGCGAACTTGTGTTCAAACGTGAGCGCGGGTTCGAGCCAGTTCTCAAGGAAGTGCACCTCGGAGGTGAACGGCAGCTGGATAACGCCGCCGACGATGCTGAGGAACGCGAGGATGACGAGTGGCGTCGCCATCTGCCAGCCCGACTCGTGCGGGTGGTGTTCCGCGCGTTTTGCCACGGCGTCGGGCAAGAAGTCGCTCGCAGCGCCAGCGGTACGCTGCTCTCCTGGCTCGGGCTCGACGCGTCGGGCTGCTTCGGACTTCACCGAGGACACCGCCTGATCTTTCACGTCGACCAATGCGCTTGCAGCCGTGAGCTCGTCCTGTGCCGACACAACGCCAGCCTCGGCCTTCTCGAGCGCACCAGATGCGGTGTCGAGCGCCTTTTGGGCTTTGGCAAGGTCGTCTTCGCTCGTGGTCTGGGTGACTTCCATCTGTGCCTTTGCAAAGGCAACGTTTCGAGATTCGACCGCAACGTTTGCTTCTTCGAGCTTTGTTGCAGCGGCCTCGCGGGCCGTTATCGCTTCATCCTTCTCGGCTTCGGCGTGGGCAATGTAGCCATCCCAAGCCTGGTCGACCTCGTCCTTGTCGGGGTCGCCGAAACGGTAGTCACCATAGAAGGTGAGGAAGACCTGGCGACTCATGTAGAAGCCGGTCATGAGGGCGGTGATCAAACCAAAGAACCACAGAAGCTTGCCATTGATACCGCCGAGCTCCCAGGCGCTGAGCAAGATCTCGTCTTTCGACCAGAAGCCGGCGAACGGTGGCACTCCGGCGATTGCCAACCAGCCAATGATGAACGTGGCCGACGTGATTGGGAGCAGTTTGCGAAGGCCGCCGTAGCGGCGCATGTCTTGATCGTTGTCCATGCCGTGAATGACCGAGCCTGAACCAAGGAAGAGCAACGCCTTGAAGAAGGCGTGGGTGATCATGTGGAAGATCGCAGCGACAAAAACACCCGATCCAACGGCGAGCACCATGTAGCCGAGTTGTGACACCGTTGAATACGCAAGGACCTTCTTGATGTCGGTCTGAGCAATAGCGATCGTGGCTGCGAAGAAGGCAGTGCCGACACCAACCCACGCAATGATGTTGGTGACCCACTGCGCATGGAGCAAGGCCTCATAGACCAAGCCGTTTACGCGGGTCAGCAGATAGACACCTGAGGTCACCATCGTCGCTGCGTGAATGAGCGCGGAGACCGGCGTTGGGCCGGCCATTGCATCGGGCAGCCAGAGATAGAGCGGGAACTGTGCGGACTTGCCCATGACTCCGACGAACAACAGCAACACCATTGCGGCGAGAACCGGAGTGCTCAGCTGTGCAGCGGTGCCGTTGATCGTCAGGTAGTCGATCGAGCCGATCGACGCGAACGCAAGGAACGTTGCGACCATGAAGCCCCAGTCACCCACGCGGTTGGTGATGAATGCTTTCTTGCCGGCCATTGCGTTCTTCTCTTCGGAGAACCAGAAGCTCACGAGGAAATAGGAACACGCCCCCACACCTTCCCAACCGAGGAAGGTGAGTAGCAGGTTGTCGCCCAGCACGAGAATCGACATCGCAAAGATGAACATGTTGAGGTAGAGGAAGAACTTCGAGAAGTTCTCGTCGCCGTGCATGTATCCGACCGAATACAGGTGAATGAGCGTGCCGATACCGGTAATGAACAGCAGCATCGCGACCGAAAGCGGGTCGACGAGGAACCCCGCGTTCGCGCTGAAGTTACCGGCGGGCACCCACTCGAAGAGCGTCTTGGTGACCTGCCGCTCTTCGACGTCGAGCGCACGAAGGCCAAAGAAGGTGACCACGGTGGCAATGAACGACAGCCCAGACGCTGCGGTAGCGAAATAGCCCGCGCTCGGCTCGCCCATTTTCTTGCCGACGAGCATCAAGGTGACGCATCCGAGCAGCGGAAAGAGAGGTATCAGGTAGACGAAGTTGATCATGATCTAGCCCCTCAACACCGAAAGATCGTCGGCGGTTGCGCCGTCGCGACGGCGCATGATTGCGACCACGATCGCGAGGCCAACAACGACCTCGGCCGCTGCGACGACCATCACGAAGAAGACCGACACCTGGCCACCAATGTCATTGAGGCCCCATGCGAGGCCGATAAAGGTGAGGTTGACGGCGTTCAACATGAGTTCGACGCACATGAACATGATCAACGGGTTGCGACGCACGAGGACGCCGAATGCGCCAATCGAAAATACGAGCGCGGACAACACGAGGTAGTAGGTAGGGGTCAACACTTAGTGCTCCTCCCCTTCCTCTGTCGCAGCCACCGCTGTCGACTCGCCCTGATCTTCGGTGGAGAACTCGCCAATTGGGAGAACCTCTGGCAGCGGTTGCAGCGCACCTGGAATTCGGCGGGCCATGACAACTGCCCCGACAACAGCGACCGTGAGCAAGATTGCGGTCACTTCGAAAGCGAACACCATGTCGGTGAAGATCACCTGCGCCAACTGTTCAACATTTGGCAGCACTTCGCCGGTCGGGTCCGTCGCGTCAAGCGCGAGCGACACGGAGCCTTCGCCGGTAATTCGACCGCCTGAAGACGCCGAGAAGATCACGGTCATGAGCAGCCCAAAGATTGCGGCGCCGCTGAGCGCGGCAAGAGGTCTCTGCCCAATGATTGGTTCGATAGATAAATCCTCTGCGTTATCGACACCGAGAAGCATGATCACAAACAAGAAGAGAATGACGATCGCACCGGCATACACAATGACTTGGATCGCTGCGAGGAAGTGTGCCTCGACGACGAGGAATTCAACAGCCACACCGAACAGGGTCTGGATCAAGAACAGCGCTGCGTGAACCGGGTGCTTTGACAACACAACGCCGAGCGCGCCAGCGACGATGATGACGCCGGCGATGAGGAACGAGAAAAGCTGGAGACCCATCAGTGCCCACCTTCTTCATCATGGTGGTGATCGTCATGGCCGTGATCGTCGTGGCTGTGATCGTCATGGCCGTGGTCGTCGTGGCTGTGATCGGTCGTCTCGGCTGGGGCGGCAACACTTGAAATGTGCTGTCCCATCTCCGCGTCACGTACGCCATAGCCAAGCTCGCCTGACCACGACACGGTGTTTTGATACGCGACCGAACCACCAGGCGATGTTGCGCGCATCCAACCCGAGGTCAGCTCGTCGTCACCTTCACGCCAGTCTTCCCATGCCAGCTTCTTCGGCATGCCGTCATCGCCTACGACGAGTTCTTCCTTGGTGTAAATCGCGTCTTGGCGATTGGTGAAGGAGAACTCGAAGAGCTTTGATTCGGTGATTGCTTGGGTTGGGCAGGCCTCAACACACAGGTCGCAGTGGATGCAACGCAGGTAGTTGATCTCATAGACATAGCCGTAGCGTTCGCCGGGTGAAACCGGGTTCGCAGGTTCGTTGTCGGCGCCGCGCACATAGATGCAGCGAGCGGGGCATACACCGGCGCAGAGTTCGCAACCAATGCACTTCTCCATGCCGTCTTCGTAGCGATTGAGCACGTGACGTCCATGGAATCGCGCAGGTTTCTCTCGCTTTTCACCTTCGCCAGCGGCCTTATATTCGCCAGTAAATCGCTCTTCGCCAAGCTTCTTCAGCGTGACGGCGAATCCTTCGAGATATCCCATCAGCCGTACTCCACGATCTCAGATTCGAGTCTTTGCCTTCGAGCGTTCTTGACCGCTCCCATAAGCAGCGGTGCGCCCAATCCAAAGACGAGAACAAATGCAATCAACGTCGCTGGGATCACTGGCCATCCTTCGACGTCGGCAACCTCGCGAGCTGCAATGACGATGAACCAGCCGAGTGCGATCGGGATGAGCACCTTCCATCCAAGATCCATGAGCTGGTCGTAACGAAGACGAGGAAGCGTGGCCCGGAACCAGACAAAGATGAACAGGAACACGAGGACCTTCAAGAAGAACCACAACATACCCCACGCCCATCCGAGGGTTTCGGTGAGGACTGGTCCGTCGGGTCCGCCGAAGAACAGCGTCACGATAATTCCGGCCATGGTGACCACGTTCATGAATTCTGCGAGGAAGAAGAGCGAGAACCGAAGCGAGCTGTACTCGGTGTGGAAACCACCGACGAGTTCCTGTTCGGCTTCGACAAGATCGAACGGCGGACGGTTGAGCTCGGCGGTGCCCGCGATGAGGAAGATCACAAATGGCACAAAGCCGAGGCCCCAAATGTTCCAACCGCCAACGAAGAGCGCGCCGCCGGTTTGGGCGGCGACGATCTCGCTTGTTCGGAGCGATCCGCTGACGAGAAAGATTGTCGCGAGCGAAAGGCCGAGCGCAGCCTCATAGGAGACCATCTGTGCCGATGCTCGAACCGAACCGAGCAGCGGGTATTTCGATCCCGACGCCCAACCGGCGAGCATGACGCCATAGATGCCAAGGCCCGACATTGCGAGAAAGAGCAAGATCCCCATCGGCGGGTCGACCAACTGCAGCCGGAACGGAATGTCACCCCAGAAGAAGTTGGTCGCTCCGTCACCGTTCCGGAAGTCGCCACCGATCGGCACCACCGAGAACATCAAGAACGCGGGGATGAGCGAGAGGTAGGGCGCGAGTTTAAAGATTCGCTTGTCCGCACCATCGGGGGTGATGTCCTCTTTGAAGAACAGCTTGATGCCATCAGCGAGGGTCTGCAAGATGCCCCACGGACCAGCGACGTTCGGGCCAATACGGTGCTGCATGTCGGAAACGACTTTGCGTTCGAACCAGACCATGAGCATGACCGAAACAAGCAAGAAGGCAAAGATAAGAACGACCTTGCCGAGGAGGAACAAGACGTCGCCGCCAAGCCACGCGGTCCACCATCGATCGACGAACCAGTCGAACTCCTCGAGGTACTGCTGCTGCGCCAGAATCATGACGCTTCCTCTACTCGCACGGACGTGACGATACGTGATGCATCGAAGAGTTCTGCAACTGAGGCATTGGGTTGATTGAAGTCAATTGCGACACACCCAAGGGCCACTTCACTCGTAGCCACTACGTGCAGTTCAATCGACCCTGAATCGTTACTGACGGTGACGTTCGAGCCCGAAGCAATACCGAGTTCAGCGAGTGAATCTGGATGGATCGAGCACACTGCTCCCTGCGCCAAACTACTGAGCGATGGGCAGAAGGTGAGGATCGTCCCTTGGTCATACATCTTGCGATTCGCGACGAGCAACAGGCCCTCTTCGAATTGACGCTCGGCCACCGCAACCGAAGCCGAAGACGGCGCGGCGATAGATGAACCAGAGACGAGAAGCCCCTCGGCCCCTGCGGCTTGGATCGTCGAGAGGTTGAGATCTGCATGCAGTTCTGAAACGGCGGCGATCTCGGCCCAAATCTCGTCGGTATCGATGAAGCCGAGATCGGCTCCCATTTCGGCGGCGAGCTCAGCGGCGATCATCCAGTCAGGGCGAGCAGTTCCGGGCGGGGTCACCTTTCGGTTCACTGCGCTAATGCGGCCCTCGAGGTTGGTAAAGCTGCCGTCGACTTCGGTTGCGCTCGCCGCTGCGGGAAACACCACGTCGGCTCCCGTCGAGGTGAAGTTGAGGAGCGAATCGACTGCAATGAGGTGCTCGACCTTGTTGAACGCGCGCTCTGCCATCTGTCCGTCGGGGAAGTCGGTAAGCGGGTCACAGCCCAAGAGCACCGCAACTTCAATTCCGCCTTCGGCGGCGCGACGCAACATTGCTTCGGTGTCGAGGCCCCGTTGCTCAGGTGCGTTGCCCCAGCCAGCTGGCGTTGCACCGAGTTCGGTGCGGCCCGGCAAAAGCCCAGGAGAAAGCCCCATGTCGAGGGCGCCAAAGATGTTGCCGCGATGCAACGCTGGGAGGAACTTCGCGTCGGGCCGTGTTTCGGCGATCGATGCGAGCGCCCGTTCGATGGTCGCCGAATCCTCGGCGAGCGAACCCGGTCCATAAACGACGGTCAGCGGACCCTCACCGAGTGCAGCAGCAGCGGCGTTGACATCGTCTGACCCGTTGCCGGCCAACATGGCGGCAACGACGTCGTGGGTGGTTCCCGGTATTGCGCGAATCGAATGCGCAGAATACGGCGTGAGTCCAGTGGCGGTCGATACAACTTCGACGATCGTCGCTCCATCTTCTGCGGCAGCGTGCCGGAGCCTCAGGAACAGCGAGCCATGTGTTTCTTTGGGGTCGACACCGAGAACGAGAACCGAACCTCCCGGCGTGCACGCATCGGAAATGGTTGCGCGAGCAAGACCGAGAACCAACCGAGGATCGATACCGTCGCCGAGTTGTACGTCGACGTTGTCGGTGCCGATGATCGACTTCGCGAACTTGGCCCAGGCGTACTGGCTCTCGTTGGACATACGAGCACCGCCAAAGAAGGCCACCCGGTCAGGATCGACGCCCGCCAAGGCTTCGGCTGCGGCGCGCAACGCAAGAGGCCACGACGCAGCGACCAACTGATCTCCATCGTCGGCGGGGTTTCCTAGCTCATCGCCGCGGACCAATGCACCAGTGAGTCGAGCTTCTGAATTCCATGCTTCAAAGCTGAAGCGCTCTTTGTCGCTCAACCAGCCCCAGTTGACCGCGTCGCTGTCGACGCCGAGGTAACGCAGGACTTCGTTGCGTGAACTCTGCACGGTGATCTGGCTGCCGACCGAATCGGTCGTTGCGGTCGACGACGTTTCGGTGAGATCCCAAGGTCGGGCCTTGAAGCGGTATGGCGAAGCAGTGAGTGCACCTACCGGACAAATCTGGACCGTGTTGCCAGAGAAGTACGACGAGAACGGTTCGTCGGGAAAGGTGTTGACCTCGGTCTGGTTTCCGCGTGATTGGAAGTGGATGAGCGGATCTCCCGCCACCTCTTTTGCAAAGCGAGTGCAGCGGTCGCACAAGATGCAGCGTTCCCGATCGAGAAAGACAATGTCACTGATCGGGATCGGCTTTTGGAAATGGCGCTTCTCCTCGACAAAGCGGGTCTCGCCTGGTCCAAAGGCCATGGTCTGATCTTGGAGGGGGCATTCGCCGCCCTTGTCGCAGACCGGACAGTCGAGTGGATGGTTGATGAGCAGAAACTCAAGCACACCATCTTGGGCCTTCTTGCTGACTTCGCTCTCGGTCTCGACGACCATGCCCTCAGAAACATTCAGCATGCACGACGGTTGCAAGCCCATACCGCGGCCGGTGTCGACTTCGACGAGGCACATCCGGCACATGCCGACCGGTTTCATTCGTGGGTGGTAGCAAAAGCGCGGGATATATACGCCGTGTCGTTCGGCTGCATCGATGAGCAGCTCGCCCTTCTCGGCGAGGATCTCAACGCCGTTTACCGTGACGGGAACCCCGTCGGGAACGACCTCAACTGGTGCTTCAGGATCAGTAGCCGTCACGGTTTTGTCTCACCCCTTCGGGGATCGACAAACTCGGGTTTGTCGCTGGCGCGCCAAACGCCAGCACTTGAGAACGAGGCGGTAAAGATCACGCGGTTACCTCCGCTTGAGCAGCATTGATTTTCGCTTCGAATTCGTGGCGGAAGCGACGGATCGCCGAGGTGATCGGCGCGACCGACGATGGACCGAGCGGGCAGATCGTCGTCTGCTTTGGAGGAAACGGAACCGCCTCGAGCCCTTCGCTATCAAAGGATGCGACCGGGTATGGCCCGGGTGAAATGTTGTCTGCGACGTCGAGCAGCAATTCGATATCGCCCGGACGGCCATAGCCATCGTTGATTCGGGTGAGGATCTTCTCTTCCCACGTCGTGCCCTCCCGACATGGTGAGCACTTGCCACACGATTCGCGGGCATAGAAGCGGACAAGGCGAAGCGCGCACTTCACCGCGTCGGAACTGTCGTCCATCACCATGATCGCGCCCGATCCAAGCATGGTTCCGGCTGCGCCCACCGGACGAGCCTCGAGCGGAAGCGAAACGTGCTCGGGGAACAGCCATGGAGCCGAGCCTCCGCCTGGGACAAACGCCTTGAGCTCGCGGCCTTCGAGCATCCCTTGGCAATAGTCGTCGCCGTAGAGGAGGTCTTCGTAGGTGGTAACACCTTGCTCGACTTCGTACACGCCGGGGCGCTTCACCTGACCAGACACCGCAAACATGCGGGTGCCCGGCGAGGTCTCGCTACCGAACTCCTTGTACTTGTCTGAACCATGGGTCATGAGCCACGGCAAGTTCGACAGCGTCTCGACGTTGTTCACGATCGTTGGTTGACCGTAGAGCCCAACCGCTGCCGGGAAGAATGGTGGCTTGAGGCGGGGCATGCCGCGGTTGCCCTCGAGGCTCTCGATGAGCGCCGTTTCCTCGCCGACGATGTAGGCGCCAGCGCCCCAATGCAGCACGATGTCGACCGAGAAGTCGGTGCCGAGAATGTTCTGGCCCACATAACCCTTGGCGTAGGCCTCGTTGAGCGCATCGGCAATGCGCTGCTGGGCGACTGCCATCTCACCGCGCACATAGAGAAAGCACTGCGTGAGTCCGATCGCGTAGCACGCGATGAGACAACCCTCGATGAGCTGATGGGGATCGAGCTCCATGAGGAGTCGATCTTTGTAGGTTCCTGGTTCGGACTCGTCGCCGTTCACGACGAGGTACCGAGGCCAAACCTCCGGTGGGCAAAAGCCCCACTTGATTCCGGCGGGGAAGCCAGCGCCACCGCGGCCGAGAAGCGTTGCGTCGCGGGTGATGCTGTGAACGTCTTCGGGCGCCTTCTTCAGCGCCTCTTTGAATCCGACATAACCACCGGTCGCTTCGTAGCGTTCCATGGTGTAGCTGTCTTCGTAGGTGAAACGAGAGGTAACGATCTTCTCTCCCGGTGAATCGACATAGCCAGGAGCGTGGGGAACGTAGTTTCCGGTGGCCATCAGCCTTCCTTGCTTGCAGTAGAGAGCCAGACGGGCGATTCGTGCACGGATTCGGGCGCGACGATATGGCTCGTTTGCTCCTCGGACATGACCTGACGGGACAAGCCGAGCGTGCCATGAGACGGAATGACCTCGCCGGGGTTCGCCGTGAGGAGCTTGTCTGGGGTGTGGCCAGCGCGCAGCGCAGCGATGATGTCGTCGAGATCATCGGTCGTGAGACGCAGACCAAAGCGGTAGTTCACCTGAATGCATGGCGCCTCGGTACAGGCAGCGATGCATTCGACATCTTCGATCGTAAACATGCCGTCGCTCGTCGTTCCGCCAGCGCGAATTCCGAGGACCCCTTCGGCGTGATGCAACAACTCTTCGGCGCCGAGGAGCTGACATGACAGGTTCGTGCAGATGTTGATCATGTACTTTCCGACCGGATGCAGCTTGAACATCTCATAGAAAGTGCACGTGCCGCGAACCTCAGCTGGTGTGACTCCGACCAGTTCACCGAGGTGAGCCATCGCGTCGTCAGAAACCCAGCCATCTTGTTCTTGGGCGAGGTGGAGAAGCGGAATCAACGCCGACTTCGGCCGCGGATACCGCCGAATAATGTC
>CALHXU010000171.1 GCA_938040365.1 uncultured Acidimicrobiales bacterium | reverse complement strand
GGTTTCCATGTCGACTTCTGAGCCAAATCGAACGCTCGTTGCGAGTCCTGCATTGTCGAGGTCGAAGAGGACTCGTTGTCCTTGGCGAAGTGTCCGAAATGCTGAACCCGCCAAAGCCCCATCGGCGAGGTCGTATTCGTTAAAGTGGACGTCGTCGATGACGACTCCGTCGCCGGTCGCTGGATCGTAGGACTGAATGACTCCCTGCATACCTTGCAGCCTATTGCCTTCACTCCCCCAATGAGCACTCCCGCGTCACATGACCAGTTGAACCCACCTTGTCCCCATTACAGAATGTTCATGGGGCCTGTCCCCGTTGCACTACGGTCGGGGGATGCTCCTCGTCAACACTGAAACCATTCCGGGCCACACCATCATCGAGGCCCGGGGCCTCGTCAGCGGAAACACTATTCGGGCCAAACATCTCGGCCGCGATATCGGTGCTGGTTTGAAGAATCTCGTGGGCGGCGAGCTCACCGGCTACACCGAGCTGCTGAATGAGTCTCGACAAGAGGCGACCCAACGCATGATCGACAATGCAATGGCGATGCAGGCAAACGCGATCGTCAACGTGCGGTTCACCACCTCTGCGGTTGCTGGTGGAGCGGCCGAACTGTACGCCTATGGAACCGCCGTCGTCGTGCAACCCAACGACGCGTAATGGGTGACATCATCGCAATATCTCTACCGATCCTGCTGCCGTTCATCTTGTACGTAGCGCTCAGCGTGATCGGCGTGGTCCTTGAGCGAAACCACGAGAAGCAACTCGACGAACGCGAAGCGAAGGTCGGCGGATTTCCCATTCTCGACCTCGACAACGTCCCGGGCATGACCTCCGAATCAGGCAAGCTCGTCTCGGGCAACGTCGTCATGGGAACCGGCTATCTGAAGCAGCTCACCGCGAGCTTTCGCACGCTCGTCGGCGGCGAGGTCAAGGGCTACCAACGCGTCCTCGATCGCGCTCGACGAGAGGCCCAGCTCCGCATGGTGGAAAGCGCTCTGGCCGAGGGCGCACACGCGATTGTCAACGTCAGATTCGAGACCAGCGACGTCGGCGGCGTGAAGCCATTCAGCGAGGTCTTCTGTTACGGCACCATGGTTCGTTAGACCGTACCCACCTCACAGCATGTGCTGTGCGCACAGCCCTCTTCCTCGGCTTCGCATCGTTCGCTAACGCTCACTCGCTGCAGATGTCGGAAGAGTGCTGCACACCCATCCCATGCCCGTCCCCAAAGCGGACCCCACCAACAAGAGCCGTAACAGAACGAGAGAGACTGAATGTCTTCCGCCTTTCGGTTACAAAGGAGCGTTTTCCTGAAGCGAAGCAGAAGGAAAAGGCGCAGTTTGCGAAGGTCCGCCAGGACCGCCGCAATACCGTGGCCTGAACGGTCCCCCTGAAGGGGACGATGGTGTGATTCGGTCATCGGCGAGACTGAGCGACGGAGTCGCTCGCCGATGGACGAATCACATCCGTGGCGCAATACCTAAGTCGGCGTAGCCTTTTTCTTTGTACTTCTCTTGGAAGAGGGTGCGCAGTTCGGCGGCTGCTTTGTCGTAGACCTCTGGGTCGTCCCAGGTGTTGCGTGGGTTGAGGATCTTCGAGTCGACGCCGTCGACGGCAACGGGGATGCACAGGCCGAGTTGTTCTTGGACTTCGACTTCGGTTTGGTCGAGCTCGCCGTTCAACGCAGCGTTGAGAAGCGTGCGGGTGACCTTGAGCGACATGCGTTCGCCCTTGCCGTAGGCGCCGCCCGACCAGCCGGTGTTCAACAGGACGCATCGGGTCTTGTGGTCGCGCATGCGCTTGGCGAGTAGCTCGGCATAGACCGCTGGCTTCTGGCTCATGAATGGGTCGCCGAAGCACGCGGAGAACGCGGCTTGTGGCTCGGTGACGCCGACCTCGGTGCCGGCGAGCTTCGAGGTGAACCCCATAACGAAGTGGTACATGACCTCGTCGGCGTCAAGGATCGATACGGGCGGCAGAACACCGAAGGCATCGGCGGTGAGCAGCACGATCGTTTCTGGATGTGGCCCCTTTGCGCCTTCGGCGACGCCCGGGTTGCACGTAAGCGGGTAGGCAAAGCGGGTGTTCTCGGTGACCGAGCCGTCGGTGAGGTCGAACTCTTGTGGGTCGGTGTCTTCGATGCGCTTGCCAATGAGCGGCGGCACGTTCTCGATAAGCGTGCCCTTCATCGACATTGCGGCGGCGATAACCGGTTCGGCGCTCTTGTTGAGATCGATGAGCTTCGCGTAACAACCGTCTTCGAAATTCGAGACGCCAGCATCGGACCAGACGTGTTCGTCGTCGCCGATCAAGAGACGGTCGGGGTCGGCGGACAGCGTGGTCTTGCCGGTGCCAGAAAGACCGAACAGGATCGCTGAATCGCCGCCTTGTCCAACGTTTGCCGAACAATGCATGGTGAGTTGCCCAGCGGCTGGAAGGACATAGTTCATGACGGTGAACATCGTCTTCTTATTGATGCCGCAGTAGTCGGCTGGGCCGACGACGAGCGCCACGCGGTTCGCAATGTCCATGATGACGCCGCGGTTCGAACGGGTGCCGTCTCGTTCTGGATCTGCAATGAAGGTTGGGGCGTTGATGATCGTCCAACCGGCGGCGGCACGATCAGAGTCGTCTCGCACGTTCTTTGGGAACATGATGTTGCAGAAGTAGGCGTGGGTCGCGTACTCGCCAACGAAGCGGTATGGCTCGGAGTGCTCTGGGTCCCAACCGCAGAACACATCGGTTACATACAGCGTGGCTGCCTTTGCGTTGAGGTGTTCGATAACCCGCGGGAGGAGTGCGTCGAACGCTTCTGGGTCGAACTGTGCGAAGCCGGGCTTCCACCAAACTGTGTCGATGACCTCAGGGCGAGCAACAGCAAAGGTGTCGTTCACTGGACGGCCGGTGCATTCGGGGTCGGTGTAATAGACGAGCGGTCCGTCGACGCCAAGGGCGGTGGGGAACGCCTTTTGTTCGTCGTTGCCTCCGTCGATGCTCACCCGCCCGCGGTCGTTTGCAATCGCCGCGTAGAAGAGTTCGTCTTGAGTGAGCCCTACCCGCAGGTTGGGAGTTGTGAGTCCGAATTGCGCTTCGAGCTGTTGATCAACATTCATGATGAGTCTCCTAGTCGGTCTATTCAGGCAACGTCGGTGTCTGAATAGGAACTTCCGCCACACCCCTGTAGTGACACGGTTCTTAAGGTGTACCAAAGGTTCGACATTCTGTATAGAGATGTTGACTACATTTCTGATCGTTATTTGCGATGGCTCTTTCAGTGATGAAGATAGATGTCTGCATCTGTCAAAGAGATATGCCATTGAGGCTGAGTCACGACATTCACACCGAATAGATTTGGTGAGTGAATTTCACGTAACCGGCCTGCAGCTGGTACGAAATGTGGTGCCTTCCGCATCCAGCGTTGTCCTGTGCGACGAATAACCAAGGAATGGAACTTTTGGCTCCAAAGCTCTCTGGGGATCCCTCCTCCCACGACCCGACTCCTCTCGAGTCGGGCTTTCGCGTGGGCGGCGACGAGTTTCTCCGTCAGGCGTACGACCAGTTCGGCGGACTCGTCTTTTCGATCTGTCGTCGCTCGGTCGACGCAACGGCTGCGGCAGACATCACCCAAGAGGTTTTCATGACCGCCTGGAGGCGGCGCGAGTCGTTCGATACCGACCGAGGAAGCCTCGGAGCATGGCTTGCTGGAATCACGCGAAACAAAGTGATCGACCACTTCAGAGCCATTGGTCGAGAAGACCGCCGCATGGATCGAGCGAAGTCCACTACCCCACCAACAGAACCTAGCGAGCAACAACTCGACACACTGACGCTCCGAATGTTGCTCGCTGATGCAATGGAGGAACTTGAAGACCGACCGCGGATGGTCATTTCGCTCGCCTTCTTCGAAGACCTCACCCACGCCGACATCTCAAGCCGCACGGGCATCCCACTCGGCACGGTCAAGAGCGATATCCGGCGAAGCCTTGAACGGCTCCGCCACGGCCTTGGAGAGTTCTATGTCCAATAACCACGAGCCAGCAGACTTCGAACCAATTGCCGACCTGGCTCGGTCGGTCACCGAAGAAGATCTCATTCGCCACCAGCCGCCCAGCGAACTGTGGGACAAGATCAGCAACGGTGTTCGAGAGGCCGATGCGTCGCGAACCGTGCTCGACCTCACCGATACCGCAACCCAATCGACTACCGGCGTGCAGGGTTTGCCGCTCGACGACTCCCGAGGATCTCCTCGCGTACTCGCGCTGGCAGCGGCGATCATCGTTGCGGTCGTCGTCGGCGTATCGGCGTTTGCCATATTTCTTTCCGGACCCGACGCAAACCCCAACACGGTCTACACCGCCACGATCTCGAACGACGACCTACCCGAGCCCTTCGATGGCAGCGCAAGCGTGACGCTCGAAATCGACGACGAGCCAATGATCGAGATCGACTTCGATAGCGAGATTCCGTCCGAAGGTCTGGTCGAGCTGTGGATCGTCAGAGCTGACCGGGGTGACGTCGTATCTGTCGGCTTTGTTGAACCGGGCGACACTGCATGGCCGTGGCCAACCGGCTTCAGCCCAGCGGAGTATCCGGTCATTGCTCTATCGGTCGAGCCAGACGACGGCGACCCAGCACCGAGCGGACGCACGTTCCTGTTGGGCGAACTCATGACGGACTCTTAATGACGTGAGCCGACCAGAATCTATGCGATCGGGTTGAGAAACATCGCCCGAATCGCGAGTCCCATGACGAAGAGCCCGCCGACTCCGTAGAGCAGGTACTTGTATTCGCTCAGGTGGCGATACGAGATGATGATCCCAACGCCGACAAAGGTCAAGAACCCGTAGAACATGTGAGTGCCGTCGGCTTGAACATCGGTGAAGCCAACGAGGATTCCGCCGAGGGCGACCTGCACGACGATGAGTACGTGAAACGTGTGCTGCGCGGTCCACAGCAGCTTTGTCCTCAGGCGCTCTTGGTAGTGCGCCGCGAGCGCCCAC
>CALHXU010000170.1 GCA_938040365.1 uncultured Acidimicrobiales bacterium | reverse complement strand
GGAGAGCACGCCTTCGGTGTTGTACGGACAGGTCTTCATGCACCGCCCGCACGCCGAACCCTTGAGATTCCCGAGTCGATACTTGGTGCACTTCTCGACGTCGGGCTTCCAGGTTTCGTAGCCGTTGAACATGATCTTGTCGCCGAACGGGATCGCTCCGCACGGACACTCTCGGGCACACTTCGTGCACTTGTTGCAGAAATCTTGGAGACCGAAGTCGATCTTCAGGTCGGGCGTGAGCGGCATGTCCGTCGTCATCACGACCGACTTGAACCGAGGCCCGACGAACGGGTTGAGAACCAGCTCGCCGATGCGACTCATTTCGCCGAGGCCTGCCTCGAGCACGAGGGGAATATGGAGAACTTCGGAGTCTTTGTTGGTGTGGCTGCGTGCGCTCCACCCGAGCGACCGGAGATGCTCGGCCATGATTCCGGCGATCTGCGCGCCGCGCATGTAGGCCCGCATCGATTGCGCACCCGAGATCCAGTCGTCGCCACTGGCGCCTTCCATGGTTTCGTAACCCTGGTCGAGCAAGATCACCACGCCGTACCGATGATGCGGGGTGATCTCCTCGCCCTTGCCGTTGTGTGAGTACCAGGCGTACTCAGGCACTTCGCACACCCCGACCATGTCACCACCTAAGTGGTAGGCGAGGGCCTTCAGCGCATCGGCGTTGTGGTCGGGATTACTCGTTCCGGCGACGACCTCAGGTGCGACCTCGCCGTCTTGGTACGCCACCATGTCGGTAATCGAAGTGACATAGGACTGCGCTTGCGGTGTCTTGTAGGCGAAGACTTTCACGTCCTTTTGAAACTTCGGACCCATGTCGCCATGTGCTGCGCGCGGGAAGCCACCAGCGCGAACCGGCACTCGCTCGACTTCATCTGGGATGATCAGCGTGGTTGCCTCGGGCACCCGATCGATTCGCTCCATGGGATAGCGACCCATGTGCAGCGGCCGGTGGTCGCCGTTGAACCGGCCGATTCCGGCCCGAGTGCCGCCTAAGCCCAACATCCACGCCGGCGACTTGGTGGATCGCAACGAAGCACCAAGCCCCCGTGGCGCGAGCGGTGCATCGTGCGCGAGAGTCATGCTGGTTGTGATTGCCGCGAGCGCAAATCCACCATCGATAAACGGCGCTCGAAGCATCCCGCGCCGCTGCTCGATGAGGCCGCATTGCAGCGCGAGCAGGTCGATATTGGTATCGGTTGCGGTCGGCGTGTGTGCGGTTGCTTCGAATCCGAGCCTTCGGATGTAGTCGGCGGTGATCGAGGCGAGCTCGGCAGCGCGGAGGTCGGCGTTGATCTGTCGGGTCCCGTCGATCCACTCATCGCCGGGGTGACCCTCGCCAACGGTGCGGGTATGTGCCACGAGGATGACGACCGAGTGTTCGTGCCCTGGCACCGGCTCAGCCGACCACGCAGTTGCCGGAACGGCACCGCAGCCGACCATGTCGGCGTCAAGAAAGTACAGTCCCGACTTAAGGTGCTCAGCCCGGGCCACGGGGTCGTCGGGAATCGGCGCTTCTTCGCTCGGCTCGCCCGTTCGTTGGGCGTCGTACATGTCGAAGTACTTCTGGTACGCGTGGCTCACGGCGAGCCGACCAACGGGTCGGCCTTCGGCTGGTCGGCGAGACGCTCCTCGACGCACTGGTGCGTCTGCATTCGCTACACGGGGCAGCGTTTCGAGCGGGTATGGCCCGAGATGCACCGGCCGCGACTTGTGCGAGAACAGCTTCATGATTTCCCCCTGTGCCCGAATCTTAGTCCACAACTAGTCATCGACTAGATTTGAGCTATGACGACCGATACCAATCTCGTAATCAACGGAAACTGGCAGGCCGCCTCCGACGGAGGCACGTACTCTGCGATTAACCCCGCTCGCCCAACCGAGGTTCTGGGCCAGGTCGCTGCGGGCACAAGTAATGATGTCGACGCCGCGTTTGCCGCGGCTCGCTCAGCTGCACCTGCATGGGCGGCACTGACCTACCACGAACGCGCTGCTCACTTCGACAAGGTCATCGAGGTACTCACCGCCGACAAGGCCCACGTCGACGAGCGCATTGCTTTGCTCACTGCCGAGAACGGCAAGGTGCTTCGCGAAGCAACGATGGAGATCAGCCGCCTCGGCGATCGCTTCACCCAGGTCGCTGGTTACGCCGACCGGCTCGCGACCGACGAAGAGCTCGCTGGCCCGCCGTTCGACACGATCGTGACCCGTGAGCCCTACGGCGTTGCGCTGCTCATCACCCCATGGAACTGGCCGCTCGCCATTCTTGGCAGCAAGCTTCCCCATGCACTAATGGCCGGCAACACCGTCGTCATCAAGCCATCGGAGTATGCAGCACTCTCGACCGCGCTCACGATCAAGCTGATCGCCGAAGCACTACCGCCCGGCGTTGTAAACATGGTGACCGGCGACGGTGTCGTCATTGGCGACTCGCTTACGACCCACCCCGAAGTCGACAAGATCTCTTACACCGGCAGCGGCCCGATCGGCCAGCACATCATGAGAATGGCGAGCAATCGCCTAACTCCGGTAACCCTCGAGCTCGGAGGCAACGACGCTGGCGTCATGTTGGCCGACGCCGAGATTGCTCCCGAGACGTTCATGAAGCTGCACATGAGCGGATTTATCACCAGCGGTCAGGTGTGCATGGCCATGAAGCGGTTGTACGTGCACGAGTCGCGCTTCGATGAAGTGGTCGACGGTTTGCGTGCGTTCGAGGACAATCAGGTCGTCGGCGACGGAGCCGTCGATGGGACGACCATGGGCCCGGTCATCCACGACAAGCAATACCAGCACGTTAATGGGCTGGTGGCCGACGCTCGAGCCAACGGTGCCAACGTGATGGAGCTCGGTTCGGTGCCCGACCAAGAGCTCTTCGACAACGGCTACTTCGTTCGTCCAACGCTCGTGGTCGATGCCGACAACGATCTCGCGATCGTGCAACAGGAGCAGTTCGGGCCGGTCATGCCGATCGTAAGGTTCTCGACCGACGACGAGGGCATCGCCATGGCGAACAACTCGCCGTACGGCCTGGCCTCATCGGTGTGGAGCGCGGATGGCGACCATGGGCTATCGGTTGCTCGCCGACTCGAAGCCGGAACCACCTACCTCAACGCCCACGGCCCGGCTTCCCAAGATGCCCGAGCACCCTTCGGCGGCTGGAAGATGAGCGGCTTCGGCGTGGTCCACGGATTCGAAGGAGTGCGCGGCTTCCAGAGACACCACACCATCACCGCACCAGCGGGCACCTTCTTCTCGTGAACAGTTGGGGACTGTCCCTCACTGTCCATGAACTCCAATACCATCGACCACATGGGCAATGCGGAATCACCGATTCGAGGAAGGGAGGCTGTGCGGGCGAAGCTCATGAGTGCTGCGGCAGCGCTCCTGGCTGACGCTCCCCCAACCGAGGTGACCGCCAAGCAGATTGCCGACCTCGCTGGCGTCAACCACGGGCAGATCCACCACTACTTCGGCTCGAAGGATGACCTCGTTGCCGCCACGATTCAAGATGGCGACTCGCACTATCACCAATCGCGCCTGTCCGACGGCGAGCGCTTTCCGCTGCCGATCGAGACCGAGGTTCGTTCGCCCGCCTGGCGCACGCTTGCGTACTTGGCCGCAACCGGCAATTGGCGTCAGCCACCCTTCGACCCCTCCCCTATTGTCAGTGCGCTCGCCGAGCGGCGAGCCGCCGACACAGGTGCCTCAGCAACCGACACCAACGTCATGGCCGACGTGGCCGCAACGATGGCGATGCAACGTGGCTGGTGGATCCTGCGCGACATCATTGAGACGGCGCTTGGCGAGTTCGACCCCGACATTCCCGCGATCCGCAAGGAGGTCGCCGCCCGTTCGCAGCGTCTGGTCGACTCTGAATTGCCCGTTGGCAAACCGGTTGAGGAAACCAATATCGCTCCGATCGACATGCTGTCCAATGACGACACACCTCGTGGGCGCCAAGCGGTGCAACAGAGCCTCGTTCTCGCTGCGTACGAACTACTCGCCGAGCGGCCGCCTGCCCAGGTGACGGCGAAGGAGATCGCAGCGCTCGCCGGGGTTAACCATGGGCAGGTGCATCACTACTTCGAGTCAAAGGAACACCTCATTGCCCAGACGATCCGCTTTGGTGCGGCTCCGATGCTCGAGGCAATGGAAGACGGAAGCGCCCCGGTGCCGGTGCCGATTCGCACGACCACCCGTCACCCGATGTGGCGAACGCTGGCCCACATTGCGTCGACCGAGGCGTGGGTGCACGAGGCCTACGGTCGGGCACCGGTGGTGTTGAAGATGGTCGAGGTCACAGCCGAACGAACCGGCAAGCCAACGACGAACACTTCGGTGCACAGCCAGGTCGCCGCAGTCCATGCGTTGGAGCTCGGGTGGGCCATCTATCGCGACATCATCGAGTACAGCCTCGAAACCCTCGGCGGAGACATCCCCGCAGTGAGAGACCGACTCGCGGCCATCTCGTGTCGTCTCGTCGACTAGTTCTTCCTGCGTCGCTGGCGAAATTCGGACGTACTGTTGGCGTGCGCTGGGTCTTCATCGGGAACCCGGACACCGAGGCGTTCGCATAGCGACTCCCACCCATCTCCTGGCTGCCAGATGAGCAGCCGATCTGGAGGGATCGTCGCTACGACCTCGTCGTAGTGCTGGTCGTAGATTCGGCGGGCGTTGGTTTCGTCGTTGAGGTCTTCGCTGAACCCTGCGACTTCTCGCATCAGCTGATGGATGCCCGGGACGTGCTCGCTTGATGGGTCGGCCTGGTTCTCTCGCATGACCTGCCACACGGTTGCGTCGGCACTCGACCACCATGTCTCCGACGAGCCCCGATGCGACAACACGACC
>CALHXU010000169.1 GCA_938040365.1 uncultured Acidimicrobiales bacterium | reverse complement strand
ACTTCACCACGGGACCTAACTAGCTACTCGACCCGAAGGACGAGCGGACAATAGATTACCTCTGTCTGCGAGCGAATCCACGCGATTTGCCGGTTCTCTTTCCGACTCCCTTGGGCTTTCAACGGTGCGGCAGACTCAATGAGTGGAACGTTGGACGTGTCCGAAGTGCAAAAGAGTCTTCGGTAGAAAAAATCAGAGCCACCTTACGTGCGAGCCCGGCCTCACGATCGATGCATACTTTGGCCAGGCTCACCGGTTCGAACGTCCGATCTACGACGCGGTAATCGACAGGATTGGCGAGCTTCCTGGATTGATCATCGACCCGCTCGATATCGGCATCCTGTTGAAGAACGGGCCGATGTTCGCAGAGCTTCGACCGAAGACAAAATGGACGGCGCTTGGCATCTCGCTCGGGCGCAAGGTCGAGAGCTCACGCTGGTCACGGAAGGTATCGAGCTTCGGCAAGAAGCACTTCCACGTGATCAATATGGTCGATCCCTCCGAGGTCGATGACGAGGTCCACGAGTGGCTCCTCGAGGCCTACCACCTAGCCGGCGGCACCCTCACAGACCACCTCCGCCGAGCGGAAGACGAAGACGGCATGGTCCCCGACGACGTGGACGACGAAATCTTCTAAGCCACAGGCGTTTTGCCGCAGGCAAAAGGCCGGTTTGCTGAGGCCGCCAAGGCCGAAGCAATACGATGATATTCCTCGACTAGGCGACTTGTACCGCTCCGCTGCCTGGGGTGATCGAGCCGATCTGTGTTGCGGGATGACCATGGTCGACCAGCAAGTCACAAACGCTGCTGACCTGGTCGTCTGGAACGACGAGGGTCATGCCGATGCCCATATTGAAGGTTCGGAACATCTCGGTGGTCTCGACATTACCAATGCGTTGAAGTTCGGTGAAGATCGGTGGGACGCCCCACGCGGTGGTGTCGATTCTTGCGTCCATGGTCGTTGGCAGCACCCGATTGAGGTTGCCCGGAAGACCGCCGCCGGTGATGTGTGCGACTGCGCGCACATCGAATTGAGAGGCGACCGCCAAGACCGCTGGCGTATAGATGACCGATGGTTCGAGGAGGGCTTCGCCCACCGACACGCCGGACCCTGCCCACGCGGGATCATCGACCGAGCGACCAGCGGTTTCGAACATGAGCTTACGAGCGAGCGAGAAACCGTTCGAGCGCAGATTTGGCGACGAGATCCCAACGACGGCATTGCCAACTTCAACCCGTTCGCCGGTGATCACCGAGCCTGGCGCAACTCCACCGACGGCAAAGCCAACCAAATCGAATTCGCCGGGCTTCATCATTCCAGGGTGTTCGGCCATTTCGCCGCCGACCAACGCACAACCCGCTTGCGTGCAGCCATCGGCGACACCGCTCACCAGTTCTTCCATCTGTTCTGGAATGACCTTGCCGACCGAGATGTAGTCGAGAAAGAACAGCGATTCAGCACCTTGGCAGACGAGATCGTCGACGCACATAGCGACGAGGTCGATACCGATCGTGTCGTACCTGCCGGTCATCGTTGCGACGAGTGACTTGGTACCAACGCCGTCGGTTGCAGATACGAGCATCGATCCGTCGTGGCCAGCAGTGGCGAGGTCGAACAAGCCGCCGAACCCACCGATGCTCCCCGTAACGCCCGGACGATCGGTTCGCGCAACGTGACCCTTGATCCGATCGACGGCAGCCTCGCCAGCTTCGATGTCAACACCCGCGTCTTTGTAGCTATTACCACTCATGAAAACAGCGTCTCCCCAGGTGATGCATCGCTGCGCGTGTGCACCGATCGAGCGATCGTGCTCTCCTGGTGTCGTTCTTCGCCGGCCTCGAGCACACTCTTCGACAAGTTGACCGGGATCTCGATCGGATAGTTTCCGGTCAGGCAGGCATCGCAGAAACCTGCGTTGACCGCACCGGTTGATTCGATCAGCGAGTCGATCGTCAGGTACGCGATCGAATCGCATCCGATGTATTCGCGAATCTCGTCGACCGTCAGGTTCGCCGCAAGCAGTTCGCTCCGGGTACCGGTATCCATGCCATAGAAGCACGGCCATCGGTACGGCGGAGACGAGATCCGAAGGTGGACTTCGGTGGCGCCGGCTTCTCGAAGCATTGCGACCATGGCCTTGGTCGTCGTGCCCCGAACGATCGAGTCATCGACCACCACCAACCGCTTACCCGCAATGTTCTCACGAAGCGGATTCAGCTTCATTCGTACGCCGAGCGCACGGAGCTCTTGGCTGGGGGCGATAAAGGTGCGGCCGATGTAGCGGTTCTTGACAAGGCCGTGGCCAAACGCGATTCCGCTCTGTTTTGCAAAGCCCTCGGCAGCGGGAATCCCCGACTCGGGAACACCCATCACGAGATCGGCATCGACCGGCGCCTGCTCGGCGAGCGACGCACCCATTCGAACCCGAGCCTGATGAACGTTCTGGCCGTACAACCTGCTGTCTGGTCGAGCGAAATAGACGAACTCAAAAACGCAGAGCTTTGGGTCGACCGTGCCTTCGTCAAACGGACGCATCGACGTCACGCCGTCCGCGTCGATGATGACCAATTCACCCGGATCGAGTTCGCGAACAAAGGTCGCCCCGACAACGTCGAAGGCCGGATTTTCCGATGCCAGCACCCAGCCACCATCGTCGAGACGCCCCAGAGAGAGCGGGCGGAACCCGTTCGGGTCTCGGACACCGATGATCTGGCTTTGATCCATGACCGAAAAACAAAACGCGCCTTTGAGCTTGGGCAGCACCTGCTGCATTGCGTGAAGGAGCGGATTGTCCGCTTTGCTCGACGCGCCAAACAGCTCTGTCGCAACGAGTTCGCCAACGAGGTCAGAGTCGCTCGCTACCGTGCCCGGCAGCATGCCCGCGTCGTTTGCGAGCTCTTCGGTGTTGACCAGATTGCCGTTATGGCCAAGGGCGAACTGCAGCTCGCCAACACCCCGGTAAATCGGCTGGGCGTTGCGCCACTGCGAATGTCCCGTGGTCGAGTAGCGGGTTTGACCAACCGCGATATCTCCCGGCAGCGACGTCAGTGCTCGATCGTCGAACACGTTCGACACGAGCCCCATTTCTTTGACGACCATCACGTCGTCAAAGTTGCTGACCGCCATCCCAGCCGACTCTTGGCCGCGATGTTGCAGGGCATACAGCCCGAGATAGGTCAGGTGCGCCACCATCCGCCCCGGCGCGTACACCCCAAAAATCCCGCACATTAACAACAGCTCCTTCGTCGCTGCTGCGCCGGAGGCGAGCTTGCGTCGCTCGTCCCTCGCTCCTGGCAGGAAACGACGAGGGACGAGGAGTGGCTCGCCGCCTCAGGCGCAGCCGCAGAGCACACCGACCGAAGCGAATGTGCGATTGCGGGAGCGAAGCGGAAAGTCACAGCGCGCCCATGGCTGTTGGTAGGCGATCACGCCATTGCGTCGTGGCGTCTTCGAGAGAGCCTTCGACAAGTCCCTTGAACGAGATTTGGTCGCCCTGTGCGAGTCCGAGTCGGGTGATTGGTACACCCATCGACTCGGCCATGTTCTGAACGACCCCCATGTTGTCGGGTTCTACTGCAACGATCACGCGAGACGGTGCTTCGCTAAAGAGTGCATCGTGGCTCGCCACTCGAGCAGCGATGACACCAACACCACCAGCGATCGCCATCTCGGTGAGCGCAACGCCAAGGCCACCGCCAGCCACGTCGTGCACCGCCGACACAACCCCACCAGACACGAGCTTGCGTGTTACCTCGGCGACGCGTAGGTGCATCTCGTAATCGAGCTCGGGAAGGTCGCCGCCACGGGCTCCCTTGCCCCGTGCCCACAACGATCCGCCAAGGCCGGCGCCCTCAGGGCCGAGCACGATGATTCGATGTCCTTCGGTGAGTGCCATCCCGGGAGGGACGTGTTCGATCTGTTCGGTCATGCCCAGCGTGCCCACGACCGGGGTTGGGTCGATGTTCTTGCCATTTGCCTCGTTGTACAAGCTGACATTGCCGCCGACCACCGGAACGTTGAACTCGGTGCATGCCTCTGCCATGCCATCGACGGCTTGACTGAGCTGCCACATCGTCACGGGATGCTCAGGGTTTCCAAAGTTGAGGTTGTTGACCAACGCGAGCGGCTTGGCCCCGACGCAGGCAAGGTTGAGAATCGACTCAGCAACCGTCATCGCTGCACCCCTGAACGGATTGACGATGCACCAGTGATGATTGCCATCGGTCGTAAGGCCGATGCCGCGGCCGGTGTCGACGTTCGTGGTTGGATGCTTGAGTCGAAGGAGCGTGGCATCGCTACCAGGACCGACGACGGTGTTCAAGAAGAGTTGGCTGTCGTACTGGTTATGTACCCACGACGTATCCATCAACAGGTCGGTCAGATCCGACCACAGATCATCGGGAGCGTCGAGAGTGGCTGGGTCGGTCTCGCCGGAGCGGTCGGGTTCTTCCATCGGCCGGTCATACAACGGGGCCGCATCATGCAACGAGGACGCCGGAATGTTTGCAAGCTCTTCGCCATCCCAACCATCGAGGATCCGAAGCGCTCCGCCTTCGACTACCTTGCCAACCACCGAAGCTTGCACTTCCCACTTGGCGCAGAGTTCAAGGACGCGATCGACACCATCGGGTTCGACGATCGCGAGCATTCGCTCCTGACTCTCACTCGTCATGACCTCGAAGGGTTCCATGCCTTCTTGGCGACGATGCACCGCAGTTACATCGACGTCCATGCCCATGCCGCCGCGCGACGCAGTCTCCGACGTTGCGCACACAAACCCAGCGCCACCGAGATCTTGGATGCCGACGACCAAGCCCTCGTTGAGCAGCTCGAGGCAGGCTTCGATGAGGCGCTTCTCTTCGTACGGGTCACCGACCTGAACGCTCGGCCGTTTCGCACTCTCATCTTGGGAGTCGTCAAAGCCAGCCGATGCGAGCACGCTCACACCGCCAATGCCGTCACGTCCGGTCGAAGAGCCGAACAAGATCGCCACGTTGCCAAGACCAGTTGCCTCGCCGAGCACGAGTCGTTCGGTCGGCATGGTCCCGAGACAAAAGACGTTTACGAGCGGATTGCCCGAATAGGTTTCGTCAAAGATCGTTTCTCCGCCCACGGTCGGCACACCAACCGAGTTGCCGTAACCCGAGATGCCACTGACAACACCTTCGGCTATCCACCGACTCCGAGCGTCATCGATCGGGCCGAAGCGGAGTGGATCCATCAACGCAATCGGGCGAGCACCCATCGTGAAGATGTCGCGCAAGATGCCGCCAGCTCCGGTTGCAGCACCTTGGTACGGTTCAATCGCCGAGGGGTGGTTGTGGCTTTCGATGCGAAACGCCCCGGCAATTCCGTCGCCGAGGTCGACAACGCCTGCGTTCTCTCCGGGGCCAACGAGCACCCAAGGGGCCTCGGTCGGTAGGCGTTTCAGATGGATGCGCGACGACTTGTACGAACAGTGCTCGGACCACATGACCGAGTACATAGAAAGTTCGAGCGGGTTGGCGTCTCGGCCGAGTATTTCGTCGATCGATTCAGCTTCATCGTCGGTCAGTCCTAGGGCGCGATGCAACGGCTCAGACATATAGGGCCAAACCTAACCCGGCCACTTCGGGCGTTGCTAATTTGGCCCCGCAAACCTCAACCATTTCGCCGGCTATGCGCTGGTGCCGGGTCCATTTCGGTTCTCGCACAACATATTTCGCAGCAGGTAGTGCCGAATTGCTCAACTCAACGCAATTACCACCGACAGTAACCGTCGTTGGGGCAGGGTAATTTGAGGAGCAAGCACCTTCTAATGAGCGAAATGACCGAGTTGAACGACGAAGATCTTGATATGGAACATGAGGTCCTCTTCGATGATCGAACCACAACCCAACTAGACGATGATGACGCCGCCAGCGCACAGGGCGTCGAAGCATTGAACACCGGAGCGCTCTTTAATCGGCCGGTGCGCTGGGTCGTCTAGTTACGACACCACTCCAGCGCCGAGGTGCTGATAGGTCCATTCGACCTACGTCATTACAAGTACACGCTCCGATAGGCCTGCTATGGGCAACATTGCGCGCGTGACCTGTAAAACCTGCGGTGACCAGATTGTCGACACATCTGCACTTCGCGGCCGAGTTTGCGAGGACAATGGCCATTGCGAGTATCGATTTACGTGCCCGAACTGTGACAGCGTCACCGTGCGCCATAGCGAACGACGCATCATCGACCTCCTCGAATCGAACGGCGTATGCATCGACAAATGGGAACTTCCCCGTTCGCTCCCAGTTGCCCAGATCACGACAGATTTGACCGTGATCGACGTCGCAGATCTTGCGCCCCCACCCCAAACAGACACCAAACTCAGTGAACCGGTCCGTTACCTCAAGCCGTAGCGAACCCGCACCGTCGAGTCGACAAATCCTTCGATAGGCCAAATGACCTAATTTGTCTGCGCCGACCGCCGATTGAAGCTCATCGAGGTTTCAACGACCTCCAAACGGGTAAGGAGTCGCAATGGTCAGAGACACTCGAAGGACTACGTCGGCACGATCACGCTCGGCACAGATCGGAACGCGATCCCAGAACGCAGACACGATCAACATCGTGATGGCCGACGATGATCGCAACGAACAGTTGCTGACCGTCCTTGCAGCTGAGGAAGCGAACGTGAACGCAGAGTTCACCTTCGTCGACGATGGCACCCAGCTATTGATGTATCTCAACAAACGCCTTGAAGCCGGCACGCTACCTGAACTCATTCTGCTCGACCTTCGAATGCCAATTCTCGACGGCCCACGGACGCTCGGTCAGCTGCAAGACCACCCCGTTCTTTGGCAGATTCCAGTCGTCGCCTTTTCGTCATCGACGCGGTCAGAGGATCGGGATCGCAGCTTGGCTGCCGGAGCCAAGTGGTTTCAGACAAAGCCGAGCGAATACAGCGAAATGGTGAAGTTCATCGAGAGCCTTCCTGAAAAAGCGTTCTCGGGAACCTACGACCTCGGCGACCGAAACATCGACCTCACACGAAACGATGGGCTTGGAACCCTCGACACGATCGACCTCGACGAGCTCGACCTTGACGACGTCGACTTCACCGAGCTTGGCTTCTCGTGATTGCATCGCCAGTCGGAACCACCGCCGTGGATGACCTTGAGAACATCTCGCGCCTTATCGATCAAGCGGTACATGACTTCCATCCCGACTTCACTCCGTCGGTAGCCCAACCCGTCATGCTCGTTATCGAAGACGATGACATCGATGCCGAAGTGCTACTGCGAATTGTCGACCGACTTCCCGACCGCGATTGGCGAGTCGTGCGAGCACGGACGCTCAGCGTTGCGCTTTCGATCCTTGAGATCGAGAGTCCCGATGTGGCGTTGGTCGACCTTAACCTCGCCGATGCATGGCACAGCGACACTGTTCAAGCACTCGTCGAGGCAGCGCCAGGGTGTCCAATAATCGTGCAGACCGGCCTCGATGACCCGAGCGTCCCATCCGAGATGCTCCGCCTAGGGGCGCAAGATTTCCTCCAGAAGGGCACGATCACCGTCGACTCGCTCGGACGGTCGATTCGACATGCGATCGCTCGACACCAAACGCTCGACGCGCTTCGCCGCACGTGGTCCCGACTCGCAGTCGCGAACGAAGAACTCGACGGCTTTGCCCACATCGTCGCCCATGACCTCCGCGCTCCCGCACGAACCGCAAAGATGCTGAGCACTCGACTCGTCCAAGAACTTCCCGAGGAAAGCTCCGATCTTGCCTACGAGCTTGGGAACCGTCTCGAAGCGGCCCTTGGCCATATGGACGACATGATCATTTCAATGTTGGACTACGCCGGGCTTCGCCGGGAGTTGCCGAGGGCAAGCGAGGTCTCGGTCCTCGGGGTTGTCAACAAGTCGCTCGAACTCTCCGAAGCCGACGTGATCGAGATCGATGCGGTGGTCGATGTCCAGATCGACGAAGACCTCGACGTCTATGCCGATTTCCAACTACTCCAGCGGGTCGTCAGCAACATAATCAGCAACTCGATCAAGTACCGCTCGCCGCACCGGCCGACACATATCTCAATCTCAGCGGAAAGAAAGGGTTCGTTTGTCGAACTCCGACTCGTCGACAACGGCATCGGCATCCCCGAAAGCGAGACGGAACGGGTTTTTGGTGTCCTCGAACGGCTCGCCCACCGCGATGTCGAAGGACTTGGATTCGGGCTCGCAATCTGTCGCCGGATCGTCGACGGCTTCCGCGGAAAAATCTGGATCGACACCGATCGTCAATCTGTTGGTTGTACGTTCGTTGTCCGGCTCCCCTGTCCACCGAAAGACTTCGCTGACGACATCATCATTCACCTCGACTAACTGCGTCCGCAGTAACCCGCTGCACACGCAGTAACCCGCTGCACACGCAGTACCCCGCTGCACACGCAGTACCCCGCTGCATATGCAGTCCCCCGACCGTTATCCACCCAACTGCACTTTGGAACCACATCAGTGACTACCGCCAGTCCCTTC
>CALHXU010000168.1 GCA_938040365.1 uncultured Acidimicrobiales bacterium | reverse complement strand
AGGGATGTCGGCGAGCAGAGCTGGGTCGAGCGCGAGGTCGGCGTCGGTAGTGAATGGTTGGTAGGTGGAGAGTCGGCCGGCTGTGCGGAGGTAGACGGCTTGGGCGCCGATCAGCACGATCGCTGCGATGTGTGGCTGTAGGGCGGTGAGCGCATCGAGGAGTACCCTTCGGGCTTCCACATATTCGATGCGTTGTTCGTCTTCAGTCATAGCGCTTCGACGTCGCTGCTCAGCGCAGGTGCCTGCCAGCGGCTCGGCTTCTCTGCCATCCATTTGGCGAGGGTTTCGCCTTCGGCGGGCATGCGGCCAGGTCCGGTGAGGCAATCGATGGCGGCCTGCGCGGGGGACACATAAGTGATGTTGTTGTTTGTGGTGGTGCGTTCGTACACGATTTGATCGTAGGGGCGGGCTACGACAACGTTCCCACCATTTCTGACTGGGCGAAGCCGAAGCGTGTCGGCGACAAGTTCGGGGTCGTCAGCGAACACAACGGCGATCTCTGGCGCAGTGACCGAGACAACTCGCGTAGCGGCGAATGAGCCGGTGACTGCCCATTGCTCGAGCGTGCTGGCACCGAGGTCATCGAGGAACTGTTCAGGCCCCGCCGAAGCAATCCAATTTGTTGTTTCGTTCGCGTTGAGCAACGAATAACTCGTAGTCAGTTGCCGCAGGAGTGCTTCCCATTCAACGTGTTGGACTTTTCCACGCGGCGGTCTCGTGACAAGCAACTCCTCTGACAACGCGGTGAGGACTCGTGAGACATACCCAGGGTCGGTATCGACAGCAGCGGCGAGTTCGCTGACGGTGTACGTAGGCCGCACTTCGATGAGTGTGCGCAAGAGCGCCCATGCCTTGGGCCCCCGTAGGTTGGGACCCTTGGTCGGCTTTGGCGAAGGGTCTTGGGTGGCACCGTCGAGGCGGATGTAGATCTCGGGGGTGGGGAGATATAGCGAGATATTGCCAGTGTCGTCGCCGTAGCCGAAACCGCTGTCGGTGAGGACGGTGCGGGTGCGTTTGCTGAGCCATCGGGCGAACACGAACGTTGGCCGTTCGGGGTCATCGAGGGCGACGGCTGACCGAGGATCGATTTCATCTCGGACCAGTACGTCGAGTTCGCCGGTAACGCGGCTCGTGTTGGTCGCTCGAATCGTGCCGCCGGTGTCGGATCGGCCGACAACCTCGATGTTCCACTCTGGAGGCATGATCGCCGTGAGGGTGTCGACGGCTGCATCGAAGCGGCGTCGTATGCGTTGGGGTATCGGCGTGCGACCCATCTTCGCTCCCTTTACGTCGGCGCCCTTCCTATCTTATCGTCATTTGACTATATCACATAATTGTTTGATGCAAACAAATTAGCATTTCAGGCAACTATCATCAATCATCGACTGAAGTCTCGGCGTCGAGCGAATGCCAGTGGACCCTCTACGAAGTTCGATGGCCTCGTCCCTAGAGCGCGTCGAGAGCTGCTTGTAGGAACCGTTCGGTTGCGGCGACGATCCTGCCGGGTGTGAGGTCAGGCCGAACAGCTTCGTTCCACGCGGTGGGGTCGATCGGTCCTGGAAGGAACGACAGCGCGCACGATAGATCCCACCAGTGGTCGTAGGTCTCGTCGCCGGTCGCGTTCATGTAGCTGTCGAGGAAATGTTGGGGAGCGTCATCGTCGATCAGGCAGGCAAGATTCCACCGGCAGTGGCCGAGCTCGGCGTGAGGGTTGCCGACGCACACGTTGACCCAATCGACGACCGCGGAAACCTCCGACCCAATCCACAAGATGTTGCCCGGGTGAAGATCTCGATGCAGAAGCGTGCTTCCCGCTGTCGATGAGGGAGCGCAGGTTTGGTACGCAGAGATGGCGTAAGACCAGAGTGCTGTGTCGCCCCACGCTGGCGGTGTCGGTGACTCTGGCACCCACGAACTCCACGTCGGCAAAGACGAGCCGTCTGGCATGTCGATCGACCGGATGGCCGCTGCGAGCAGCCCGAGAGTCGAGATTCTCGGTGCAAGCTCGCTGGCACCCATGACCATGTCGCCACGTTCGAATGTCATTGCTAAGCGGCCCGAACCCTCGTCGGCTGCGATGAGTCGTGGTGCCGCGACCGGTGAGCCAGCGAGCAGTCTCAGCGCTAACGCCTCGTTCTGAATGAGGCCCGGGTCGCCATCGACGCGACTGCGGTCCGAAGAGTCACGGACAACGATGACCGTGTCGTCATCGAGTCGGCACCGGTGCACCTCGCCCGACCGTCCACCGGGCAGCACCTCAGATGTGACGACGTCGTGGCCCGTACGCGCCGCGATCCACTGTTGGGTGGCATTCGTAAGCGGCGAGTTGCTCAACTAGAGGCCGATCTCAAGAATCGGGCTCTCACGAAAGTCGGGTGCAGGTCCGGCGTCCATGGCGTCGTAGACCGAACCCGGCACCGAGATGTCGGCGAGGAACAGATCGCCAACCGCTGGTTGTGCACGCAGGCCGACTTTCGGAAGCGCGAGGGTCAGCGTGGCATCGGCGGTGATGTGCGGCTCG
>CALHXU010000167.1 GCA_938040365.1 uncultured Acidimicrobiales bacterium | reverse complement strand
GGTCCGGCGTCCATGGCGTCGTAGACCGAACCCGGCACCGAGATGTCGGCGAGGAACAGATCGCCAACCGCTGGTTGTGCACGCAGGCCGACTTTCGGAAGCGCGAGGGTCAGCGTGGCATCGGCGGTGATGTGCGGCTCGAACGCGGTGCCGGTTGCGGTGTCGAGACCGCTCGGCGTATCGAGCGACAGAACCGGCGCATCGGCAGCTTCCATGGCAGCAATCACCTCGCCGGCACGTCCCCGTGGGGCGCCCTGTAGTGAATACCCAATCACCGCGTCGAGGAACAGGTCGGCATCGCGCGGTACCTCTGTCACCACCGGCACTCCCATCCGGTCGATGATGTCGAGTTGATGCGCTGGTGCCGGCGTGAAGCGGTCTCGGCTCGTTGCGAGCATAACTCGAACCGGCAACCCGGCAACGGCGAGATGGCGCGCTGCGACAAGCCCGCCGCCACCGTTGCCACCCGAGCCAACAGCAACCACAGGCGAAACTGGCGAGTACCGGGCGAGCGCGAGGCGGGCCAGGTTGCGGCCCGCGTTCTCCATCATCTGGATCAGCTCGATGTGGAGATCCTCGATCATCACCCGATCAACTTCGACCATCTGGTCCGTTGTCAACCAGCCGATGTCTGCCGCGCCGATCTGGGGAAACTGTCTCTCGCTCATAGGTGGTGAGCGTAACGCTCAATCCTGAGTGACTACGAGAAGCTCGACGCTGGAAGGTCTTTCACCGCGTCATCGGCAAGCGCATCCACGATGGTGCTCGCAACCGCATCGGGATCGAGCCCGGTTGGAAAGTTCGGTGCCGTGCCAGCGATCGCCCGATCGACAAGACCAGTCTCGGTGTGTGGTGGGCGGATATCGAGGACGCGAACCTTTTGTCGTCGAGCTTCACGGCCAAAGCCTTCGTTGAACGAGCGAAGTGCTGCCTTCGACGCTCCGTAGGCGGCCATGCCCGGCATGTTCTGTTCGGCAATGACCCCCGAAATCGACGCGATCGTCCCGCCCTTGCTCATCGCTGGTAGGCACGCTTGTGCGGCGAAAATGGCTGCGAACGTGTTCGAGAGAAACAGCTCTTCGACGACATCGCCTTCGAGTTCGTCGACATTGCCAAAGGCCACGACGCCCGCAGCGTTCACGACGAAATCGATCTCCCCGGTCCGCGCTTTTGCGCTGTCGACAACCGCAGATGCGGCCGCCGGATCACGGAGATCGGCAACGATCCGCTCGATTCTGTCGGCCTGAGACGGCGAGCCGACCGCATCGAGGGCATCTGCTCGTCGGCCAACCAACGTGAGGTGCGCCCCTTCGGTGGCGAGCATCGTCGAAATTCGTGATCCGAGCGCACCACTCGCCCCGAGTACGACTGCGGTCTTTCCTTCAAAACTCATTGGTGAACCCCATCAACTAAACCAGTGGTAATTCTCATAGGAACACTCAATCATTCTTTCGCCGTGTAGGGAGGACGGACCGAATTTGACCACACTGGTGGGGTGGAAACTCTCGAGGCGCTGCGCGCCGAGCTTCGCCAGTTCGAACGGGTCGTAGTGGCCTTCAGTGGCGGTGTCGACTCTGCTCTGCTCGCCTACGTCGCTGCCGATACTCTCGGCGCCGAAAACGCGGTTGCGGTAACGGCGGTCTCGCCTTCGCTCGCTGGCGCGGAACGCAACGATTGCGCCGACCTTGCCGAACAGTGGGGGTTGCTTTGGCGCGAAGTCGAGACGTTCGAAATGGAGAACGCGGCGTATCGGATGAACGACGGCAACCGCTGCTTTCATTGCAAAGACGCTCTGATGGATGCGGTTGAACCAATCGCCTCCTCGCTCGACGCCACCGTGCTTCTCGGCGTCAACCTCGACGACCTCGGCGATCACCGCCCTGGCCAGCATGCAGCAGCGCTACGCGGCGCCGAATTTCCGTTGGTCGACGCAGGACTCGACAAAGAGGCAGTCCGTGCGGCGAGTCGTCAGCTCGGCCTCAAAACCGCAGACAAGCCCGCAGCGGCCTGCCTCGCATCTCGCATTCCGTACGGCACTCCGGTGACGATCGAACGGTTGTCGTCGGTCGAAGGCGCAGAGCTCGCCCTAAAGCAGATGGGTTTCGCCGAAATTCGAGTCCGCCACTACGAGACGATTGCACGCATCGAGGTTCCCATTACCTCGCTTCACGCCGTGATCGAGCAGCGCGAAGCGGTGATTGCCGCAGTAAAGCAGGCTGGCTACGACTATGTGACGCTCGATCTCGAGGGTCTTCGCAGCGGCAACCTCAACGCCGCACTCGCCCCGCCGGAGTAGCCGAATCCTTCGACCGCTCCCGGGTTTTCAACCCCTGCGGCGTGTTGATGGTCCCGATAGCTCATTTGTTTGGGTGGTTAGACCCTCGGTTTTCGAATCGTTCCTACCGATTTCTTAACGAACGGACCCGCATTTCGCGTGTCCAGATATCAAAGGAACAACGCAATGTTGAGGAATGCTTTCAGAGGAAGCGTCTTCATCGGTGCACTCGTTCTGGCAATTGCTGCGGCGGGCCTCGCAGTTACGGCAGGATCGGCATCGGCCGCTCCAGCTACCTGCTCTGGAGTGATCTTCCAGGATTACGACGCTGATGGAGAACGGAGCGAGGACTACAGTCATATCAGCAGTGCATATGGCAACGTCCTCGATGACGGAGTGGCCGGAATCGCTGTTGCGATTGCGACCGCAACAGGAAACACCCTGACCACCACAACGGGTGGAGACGGCTCGTGGTCCATTGGACTCGACGATGCCGACTTCCCGATTCGCATCGACTTCTCTGGACTCCCAGCAGGATGGAACGCAACGCAGAAGGGCGCATCTTCTGATGGCCTGACCCAGTTCGTGCAAACCGCCAGCGATTGCGGTGGCGGCAGCGGTGGCACCAACAGCGTTGGTAGCGCCGGCATCGTCGCACCGGGAACGTTCTGTGAGAACCGCCCCGAGATCGTGACCTCGTGCTTCCTCTTCGGCGACGTTCCCGGCCATGACTCCGAGCCAGCACTCGTGAGCTTCACCGACGGGTCGGCCGACACCGGCACCTTCCAAGAAACGCCCTACACCGTCGATGCAACGCTCGGCCAGGTTGGCACGGTCTTTGGCGTCGACACCCTCAACGACGGTACGACCCTCGCGGCATCGTTCGTGAAGCGCCACACCCGACTCGGCCCAACAAATAACCCAACGACCATCTACCGCGTGCAGCCAAATGGCAACGTCGGTCCATGGATCACCGTCGACCCAGGTGCGCCGAACCCACACTCCGGTGACAGCGACGGCTGGGAAAACGACTTCGCAGCATTCGACGATGTTGGTCGATCTGGTCTTGGCGACATCGAGGTTTCCCCAGACGGAAGCACGGTGTACACCGTCGACCTCGGCCGCAAGCTCCTCGTTTCGATACCGGTAAATGGTGATGGTTCCGCTGGCGCAGCAACCACGACCCCAATCACTGCTTCGTCGACCGGAGCGCCCTGTTCAGATGCTGACATTCGCCCATTCGGTCTCGGCTTTGACGGAAACACCCTCCTCGTCGGTGTGACCTGCTCGGCTGAGAGCAGCGTCGCCGCAAGCGACTACCCGACCGATGTTACGAACGGTCCAGCGCTCGGTGACAAGTCACAGCTTTCGGCGCACGTCTATGCCTTCAACGGTGGTTTCAGCCTCCGCACCAACGTGCCAGTGCCGACCGCAAGCCGCGGCACTCAGAACGGCGTGGCAGATTCGAACAGCAACCTCTTCTTCCGTGGACAGTCGGACTGGCGCCCATGGCTCACCGCACCACCGTTCGTTGGAAACTTCACAAACTTCCCGTCTGGCGGCATTGCCTATGCACAGCCGTTGTTGTCCGACATCGAGATCGACGGTGACGACCTCGTCATTGGTTTCATGGATCTCTGGGGACACCAGATGGGCTCGAACGCCTTCTATCAGGGTGCCGACGGAAACGCCTACCAACTTGAGCAACCACTCAGCAGTGGCGACACCGTTCGCGCTGTTGCGACCGGCTCGGGTGGCTACACCTACCCAACCTCTGGCGCCGACTTCACCTACGACGGTGACAACTTCCAGGTCACACACCACGAGACGACCCTTGGTGCGTCGGTGCAGATTCCTGGGCGTCCGTACCTCATCAGCAACGCATTCGACCCAATCGAGGTCCCCGGAACTTGGCAGTCAGGTGGTGTCGAGTACTTCGACAACACCTCCGGCGACCACCTTCTTGGCTACCGCATCTACGACGGTCGTAACGACGTTGCGGTCGGCACCTTCGAGAAGGCTGCCGGCATTGGTGATGTCGAAGCACACTGCGGCGTAGCCGACATCGAAGTTGGCGACTACGTCTGGTTCGATGCCGACAACGACGGTATTGCCGACCCAGGCGAGCCTGCACTCAACGGCGTCATCATCGAGCTGGTCAACGCAAGCGGAAACGTGATCGCTACGACCACGACCGATGCGAACGGTCTCTACTCGTTCAACACCGCCGATGTCGACGGATTCGATCAGGGTGGCAACTACAGCATTGTTGTCGCCCAGGCGAACTACGACCAAGGCGGCGTGTTCAATGGTGGACAACACGACGGCATGGGTAACGCAACGTTCCCGAACGCCGGTAGTGACGACGCCAACGATTCTGACGGCGAGCTCGTCAACGGTCTTCCAACCGTGAGCTTCACTGCAACGAACACCGACCACACCTTCGACTTTGGTTTCGTCAAGGAGACCTTCCAACTCGGCTCGACCGTGTTTGTTGACTTCGACGACAACGGTGTCCAAGATGCTGGTGAGCCTGGAATTGCAGGCGTTGAAGTGCAACTGCTCGACGACCAAGGCAACTTCGTTGCATCGACGGTGACCGACGCAAACGGCAACTACTTCTTCCCCGGCCTTGAGCCTGGCGACTACGTCGTTGCAATTGCCGATTCCCAGCAAGCTGCTGGAGCACCGCTCAACGGTTACGAGTCGAGCGAAGGAAATGGCACTGCGCCAGATCCTGACGATGATGTCGATCTCGACGACAACGGCGATCCAGCCGATGGGTACGCCTCGATCAGCGCAGCGGTCACCATTGGTGACGGCGAGCCTGTTGGCGAAGCCCTCGAAGATGGATCTGCTGTCGATGAGAACTCGAACCTGACCGTCGACTTCGGTTTCGTCCCGTGGTACCGCCTCGGTGACACCGTCTTCCTCGATGACGACAACAACGGCGTTCAAGACGCCGGTGAAGCTGGCATTGCTGGTGTTGACGTGCAGTTGCTCGACGCCAACGGTGGCTTCATTGCATCGACCACGACCGACGCGAATGGCGAGTACGTATTCGAAGACCTTGCTGCTGGCGATTACGTCGTAGCGATCTCGAGTGCGAGTCAGCCAGCTCTTGCTGGTCTCGAGTCATCGACCGGAAACGGTGCTGCACCAGACCCCGATGGCGACGTTGACCTCAACGACAATGGCGACCCAGCCGCAGGCTTTGCCTCGATCAGCGCACCGGTAACGCTCGGTGACGCCGCTGAGCCAACCGGTGAAGTCACCGAGGACGGCACCTGGGCAGATGCTCTCTCGAACCTCACGGTCGACTTTGGCTTCTACGAACCAGAGCCAGATCCAGACCCAACACCTGATCCAGAGCCGCCGGTCGTTCCTCCAGTCGACCCAGACCCAGAGCCAGCGCCACTCGTTGGTCTTGGAACCACCGTGTTCTTCGACGATGACAACAATGGCATCCAAGACGCTGGTGAAGCACCGATTGCTGGTGTCACGATCGAGCTTCTCGATAGTGCTGGAAATGTGATTGCGACGACCACGACCGATGCCGATGGCAACTACGAGTTCACCGGCCTTCCTGAAGGCACTTACACGGTGAAGGTTCCTGCTTCGAACTTCGCAGCAGGCGGCCCACTCGACGGCCACGTCACATCGAGTGGCAACGACGTTGCTGGCACCGCGCCAGATGCTAACGACGATGTCGACCTCGATGACAACGGCTTCAACATGGGCGCAATGATCGTCTCAACTCCGGTTGAGTTGACCGCAGGTGACGAGCCAGACGGTGACTTCAACCCAACGGTTGACTTCGGCTTCTACGTTCCACCAGCGCCACTCGTTGGTCTTGGAACCACCGTGTTCTTCGACGATGACAACAATGGCATCCAAGACGCTGGAGAGGCATCGGTTCCCGGTGTGACGATCGAGCTTCTCGATAGTGCTGGAAATGTGATTGCGACGACCACGACCGATGCTGATGGCAACTATCAGTTCACCGGCCTTACAGAAGGCGTATACACGGTGAAGGTTCCTGCTTCGAACTTCGCAGCAGGCGGCCCACTCGAAGGTGCGCTCACCTCGACCGGTAACGACGTTGCTGGCTCGGCTCCGGCCGCCGACAACAACGTCGACCTCGACGACAATGGCTTCAACATGGGCGACATGGTCATCACTAGCCCAGTTACGTTGACCGCTGGCGACGAGCCAGAAGGTGACTTCAACCCAACGGTTGACTTCGGCTTCTACGCTCCAGACGCACCGACCGTCGGTCTTGGAACCACCGTGTTCTTCGATGAGAACAACGATGGTGTGCAAGACGCTGGTGAAGCGCCGATTGCTGGAGTTACCGTGCAGTTGCTCGATGCAAACGGAAACGTTGTCGCTATGACGACTACCGATGCCGATGGCAACTACGAGTTCACCGGCCTTCCTGAAGGCACCTACTCGGTGAAGATTCCTGCAACAAACTTCGCTGCAGGCGCTCCACTCGAGGGACTCGCAACATCGACTGGTAACGACGTAGCTGGCGCACCACCTGCTGCCAACGACGACGTCGACCTCGACGACAACGGCGCAGCAATGAACGGAATGGTCGTAACCACTCCGATCGAGCTCACCGTTGGCGACGAACCAGAGGGCGACTTCAACCCAACGGTTGACTTTGGCTTCTACGAGCCAGCAGTTGCACCGCCAGTGCCTGAACTCGTTGGACTCGGCTCGACCGTGTTCTTCGATGATGACAACAACGGTGTTCAAGATGAGGGCGAGGCATCGATAACCGGTGTCGAGGTGCAACTCATCGACGAGAACGGAAACGTCATTGCGATGACGATCACCGATGCTGATGGCAACTACGAGTTCACCGGCCTGCCAGAAGGCACCTACACGGTGAAGATCCCCGCTTCGAACTTCGCAGCCGGTGGCCCACTCGAAGGCTTTGGTACCTCAACGGGTAACGATGTCGACGGTGTGACGCCTCCAGCTGATGGAAACATCGACGGAGATGACAGCGGCTTCGAGATGGACGGCATGATCGTATCTAGCACGATCGTCCTGTCTGCCGGCGAAGAGCCAGAGGGCAACTTCAACCCAACGGTTGACTTTGGCTTCGTTGCTGTTGCTGGGCCGGTAACTCCGGAACCACCAGTCGAGCCAGCAGGACTTGGTTCGACGGTGTTCTTCGATGAGAACAGCAACGGTATCCAAGACCCAGGCGAGCCTGGCGTACCTGGTATCACCGTAATGGTCATGGATGCAGCCACCGGTGAGGTAGTTGAACAAGTGACTACCGATGCTGACGGCAACTACGAAGTGACCGGGCTTGCGCCAGGTAACTACACCGTTACCTTCAAGGACATCGGCAACCGTAACTTCACCCGCCAAAACGTCGGCGACGATGCGTTGGACTCTGATGCAAGTGCTGACGGCAGCTCCGGCATCGTCAACCTGAGCCCAGGTGAGTTCAATCCAACGATCGACGCTGGTTTGGTTACACCGGTTACGGTTTCTGGTCCTCCGCTTGCCTTCACCGGCCAAAACTCGATGACCCTCGCAATTTGGGCAGCGATCTTGGCAATGCTCGGTTTCGTCCTTGTGGCAGTTACCGGTCAGCGTGAAGAAGAGGACATCCTCATCTAGCCAACACGTTCACTAGCAACCACGACTGCTAGCAAAACGAAAGCGGCCGCACCTCTATCGCTAGGGGTGCGGCCGCTGCGTTTTTGTCGACACTGCTGTCCGGGGTCGGCCGTTCGGGGTCTGACCCCCTACAGCCGGTTTGAAGAGCTGATTCTTGACGAACCCTCCGATTAGAAGAGCGCCTCGAGCTTGTCGATCGCCATGTTCCAACCCATCCCACCTGGTGACTCAGCCGGTACACCGACGTGGGTCATGGTCATCTTGGTGCCGCCATCTACCTCTTCGAGGTTGACTTCGACCGTGGTGGTCATGTCGGTGCCCTCGGGCATGCCCATGGCCTCTGGTGGCGTGAGGTTTCCGTCGGCGTCGCACATCATCTCGGTGTAGGCAAGACGGGTCGGAGCGTCGACTTCTTTCACCTCACCGGTAAACCACATCTGCATGTCGCCGTTTGGTGTTTGCATCTCCATGCACACCTTGCGCTTTCCGCCGACGGTCGCATCAAGCTCCGACGTCGGAAGCGAAGCACCCTGTGGTCCGTACCATTTGGCGAAGCCCTCGCCGCTCGCCCACATGTTCCACACAGTGTCGATCGGTGCGTTAAAGGTTCGCTCAATAGCGACCCACTCTGGCATGTTCATCTCAGGCTCTTTTCTTGTCGACACTTCCGGTCGACATCCGCGGAACCTTAGTTGATCAGCGCGTGCTGTCTCTTGTCGACACTTCCGGTCGACATCCGCGGAAGCGTTTTTGCCGTCGACACGTCCGGTCGACATCCAGAGCGGGGTCCTTCGCTTACGTCCGGTCTTGTTCTCGGCGAGATTGTCGTGAGAGCGAGAACCCGAGCAGAAGCATCGTTGCGCCCGAGAGGGCGAGCCATTCGACCGAACTGCCGGTGAGCGCCAAAACCGGCGGTGGCGATGCGTTGGTGCCTTGAGCTGCCGTCGCGATCGTCGTGGTCGTTGTCGTTGTCGTTGTCGTTGTTGTGGTCGCCGGTGCAGCGGTTGTCGTCGTCGTCGTTGTTGTTGTGGTGGTCGGTGCTGTGGTCGTGGTCGAAGGTGCCACCATTGTCGTGGTTGTCGTTGGTGCCACCGTGGTGGTGGTGGTTGTGGTGGTCGGTGCAGCGGTAGTCGTAGTGGGCGCCACTGTCGTGGTTGTTGTCGTAGTTGTTGGCAACAAAGTCGTCGTCGTGGTAGGCGTCGTCGCAGGTACGAAATGTGTTGCCGACGCATCGTTGTTGGTCGCGGTCGCGTCGGTGTCATCGCCGGGACTTGGGGTCGCACCTGCAGGAACCAGCTCAGGAACGTCGCCAGCTGCGGGTATGACCGACGCGACGTTGTCGACGTTTACCTCGGGAGCTGCATTGTGAGTGCCCTGGGCCGTGATCGTTACCGAAGCACCGGCGGCGATTTCCAACAAACCAGTGCAGCTCGTAGCGGCTGCGCAATCGACTTCGGCCGAATCCCCCGACAGTGTCAGGTTGTTGACACCTGCGCTCGTCGAGTCGGTTACGACCCACCCCGAGGCTGCAGGTCCGGGGCCGATGTTCGAGACCGTGATGGTCCACGACACTGGGTCGCCGGGGCTCGCCGGCACTGCGTCGAGCGTCTTGGTAATGGCGAGGTCTGGCTGGGGAAGTGCGACCATTGGGCCGATCCATGACAGGTACTCGGTGATGCCGTTACAGCTTCTGGTTTGGGTGCAGCTGTCGTCGTCGCCAACAATGATGAGCATCGACGCCACGTTCTGTGCCGGTTCGCTGAACCCGATGAATCGAGTCGACTGGTTGCCACAACCCACGTTGTCGTCTCGGGCAACCGAGCCGCCGCAGACCGTGTCGTCGGGCGTAGCTTCATCGGGTGTGATCGATGCCGAAGCAACGACAGCGCCGGTCGTATCGAGCAGCTTCACCACGGCGAGCACGCCGCCGTCAGAAGTTGGGGTTCGTGTCTCGAGGTCGCCTACCCAAACGCCGAACGCGCCGACCGGCTGAGAGAACTCGAAGAGCGCTGCATCGAGCTGGTTGCCCGAGGGGAACGTGGTTGCGTTCCAAAAGGTAGAGCGTCCGGTCGAGAGACCCCATATTGCATCGATGAAGCGAGCGTTGTTCCGGCTGGTGCTGTCGAAAGGTCGGCTGGGCGAGGGGCGCAATCTTGCATGCGATCGCTATCTGAGAACACGGCGTTGGTCGAGAAGGTGCCGGTCGATCCGTTGTTGGGGTCGATCGCGTTGGCAGGTGGTACCTGTCGGCGGCTGACCGATGCCGTAAGTGATCCTGCGCCGGGAAAGGTGATGGTCGCGTTATCGCCTGACGCATCATCGGCCGGAGTCACGGCCGGGACGAGATAGGTGAAGCCGTCGGCGACCGCTTCGGCCGACCAATCGTCGAGCAGGGCAAGCGTGGCAGCCTCTTCTGTTGCGTCGGGCGTCCGCGACGAGTTGCAGTTCGATGCAAAGACGAACCCGGTGGTGTTGGTCTCACCCGCGACGTCGTCACTCCAGATGATGGGTCCAGAGACACCGGAGGCGCTCACCGTTGCTGCGGTGACTACGAGAAAGCCCGCCAATATCGCCATGAACCGAAGAAATCGGTTGCACATTCGTTCCTAGCGGCCAAAATCGTCCGATGTTGAGCCGTTGTGCCCACCAGACCCACGGGCTGATTGGAAGGGGCATCGGATTCGGCTGAAGCGCTCGGCGCACGTTCGGGTTGATGGATACGGTTAGGGCATGAACGAAACGATCAGTCTGAACGATGGCAGCACAATTCCGGTTCTCGGGCTTGGCGTCTACCTTGCGACCGGCGGAGATGAGATCACCGCGGTTTCACATGCGCTCAAAATCGGCTATCGCCACATCGATACCGCAGCGATGTATGGCAACGAAGAGGGCGTGGGCCAGGCGCTTGCCGACAGCGGAGTCCCGCGCGACGACATCTACCTCACGACAAAGGTGTGGAACGAGCAGATCCGACGGGGAGAAACGTCGGCTTCGGTCGATGATTCGCTCGCGAGGCTTGGTGTTGCATCGGTCGATCTCATGTTGCTGCACTGGCCCGTCGACGGTCGCGTGCAAGCATGGAAAGACCTCATCGCTGCGAAAGAAGACGGCAGGGTCAAAGCGATCGGCGTATCGAATTTCCTCCCCGAGCACCTCGAAGAACTCATCGACGCCACCGGAGTAGTTCCGGTGATCAACCAAGTCGAGTACCACCCGTGGATCGAACCGACCAACATCATCGATGCGTGCAAGAGACACGACATCGTCGTCGAGGCGTGGTCGCCACTTATGCGGGGGCGCTTGGCCGAAGAGCCCGTGCTCGTCGAGCTCGCAGCTGAACTCGGACGCACCGAAGCACAGGTCGCCCTTCGTTGGTTGCTACAGAAAGATGTCGTGGTCATCCCAAAGAGCGTGACCCCGTCTCGGATCAAGAGCAATGCTCAGCTGTTCGACTTCGAACTTGACGCAGACGCAATGGAGCGCCTCGACAACATGGAGCGACGCGGGCGAGTCGGCCCCGACCCGGCCACCTTCGATTTCTAGGCGGCGATTCCGGGCCAGAGCGCACCGGTGATCTTCGCCGCATGCGAAGAGGTGAGTGGCAGATGGCCAATGAGCAGACGGGTCCAGAGCGGACCATAGATCGCGTCGAGAACTATCTCATGATCAATGTCGGAACGAACGAGGCCGAGTTCGATACCGCGCTCGAGTCGCCTCTGGGAGAGTTCGCGCCGCGGCTGCCAGAACCGTTCTCGAAATTCAGCTGCGATCGAGCTATCACTTTGTGCCTCTGCGAGCATCTCGCGAACGATCTGTCCTGTTGGTGAGTTGAACAATCGAATTACCGTTCGCAAGTGCGCTTCGAAATCGGCGCGAATGTCGTCGGTCTCGGGGAAGGGTGTGGCCTTCATCGTCCCCACGACGAGCGAGTCAAGAATGACCGCGGTGCGCGAAGGCCACCACCTGTAGATCGTCTGCTTTGCGACGCCTGCCTCGTCAGCTATGGCGTTGATGCTGACCTTCCCCGGTGAGCTGTCTCCGACGAGGCGAAAGGCAGCGTCTAGGACGCGCTTGTGGGCGTCTTGGTCTCGGGTTCGTCCTCTTGCCATGTACAAAACCTACTCCAAATACAAGACTAAAAGTATTTGTGGACTGTCGGTGTTGTTTTTAAATAACTAGACCCATAGTCTTGTTAAAACCAACTACGACGAAGGAGTCGAAATGACCACAGAAAACAGCCTCGCCCTCGCACCGGGAAAATGGACCCTCGACCCGTTGCACTGCACTGTCGAGTTCACTGCTCGCCATATGGGAATCTCGAAAGTGCGAGGGCGGTTCCACGCCTTTGACGCCACGCTCGAGGTCGGTGCATCACTCGAGGAAAGCTCGCTGAACGCAAGCGTTGACATGTCCAGTGTTGATACCGGTAACGCGGATAGGGATGCTCACCTCCGAAACTCGGATTTCTTCCATGTGGAACAGCACCCAACGATGAGCTTCGCCTCAACCTCGATCATCTCGACTGGGGACAACACCTATGACGTCACCGGAGAATTGACGATCAACGACACCACTAAAGTCGAGACACTAAATGTCGTTCTGCACGGCACGGAGACCTTCCCGGGCGATGGTTCGTTCCATGCGGGGTTCGAGGCCACGGCGACTATTAGCCGTACCGATTACGGGGTCGACTTCAACGTGCCACTCGGTGCAGGGGGATTCGTTATTTCCGACAAGATCGGAATCGAGCTCGACATCCAATTGCTCGCTCCGGCGGGATCGGAGGTCGCATGAGTTCCATCACGGTCCTCGGCCTTGGATCTATGGGATCTCGAATGGCAGTGAACTTCGCTGCTGCTGGCCATGAAGTAACGGTTTGGAATCGAACCACTGCACGGGCTGATCACCTTGCGACAGACCACGGTTTGACTGTCGCAGCTACGCCTCGACTCGCTGCCGAGCGTGCTGACTTCATTGTGTCGATGGTCGCCGATGACCAAGCAGCGCGAGACGTCTGGCTCGATGACAGCAACGGCGCCCTCGTTGGCATGAGTAATTCCGCAATCGGCATCGAGTCATCCACCCTGACCCCGGTGGTGACTCGCGAGCTTGCCGACGCTGCGGCGGCGGTCGGACTTTCGTTCGTCGCCGCACCAGTTGTGGGGTCTCGACCTCAGGCCGAGCAGGGTGTGCTGCTCACAATTCTCGGTGGAGAGGCATCGGCGGTCAGTCGAGTCGCAGAGGTTATCGAGGTCAACTCTGGTGTTGTCAAACATGTTGGAGATGTCGGCGATGCGGCAGCGATGAAGCTTGCGGTCAACGGGCTGTTCGCGGCCCAAGTCGCTGCCTACTCCGAGGTCGTTGGATTCCTCGAGCGGACAACGGTCGATACTGGTAACGCAATCGATTTGTTGGCAGCGCTCCCGATTACATCTCCTGGACTGCAACGAATTCTCGGACTCATCTCGGACAGAAGCTACGAGCCAAACTTTCCCGTCCAGCTCGTGGCGAAAGATCTTCGCTACCTCGCTTTAACTGCGAACGAAGTTGGGGCGCAGGTGCCCCTCATCGATGCAGCTGCGAAGGTGTTCTCGACCGGGGCGAACGGTGCGCAAAGCGATCTCGACATCGCTGGCATTGCCTCGGTGTATTTGGAGTAGTGCAGATACTTCCGAGGAGCGTTGGGTTGGCGGCGGAAATTCCCTGACCGAACACGTGTACTGCGAACAATCGTTCGATATAGTGTCCGATCCGGGCGGAGACCCGAACCATTGCTCTACCTAAAGAGGTTTCCGAAATGCACAGCTCAACAATGCAGCGTCCAATCGCAAACACCGCCGAACAGCGCCGCCGCCGGCACTTGTCGATCTATCACCGTGCACTTCGCTCGGCCAAGACTCCAAGCCAGCGTGCCGCGGTCGCTGCTCGCTATCGCAACCTGTTCGCAGATGAAGCAGACGTGACGGTGTTCGAGGCGAGTGGTCCCGTGCGAACGAACTTCGGTCCTAGCCATTCGAGCGGTGTTGAACCCATTGAGTTTCCTGCTGCTCAGCCCGCTGTCAGACTCGCTTCGTAGTCTCTTGCTATGGCAAAAACCAAGACCATCTTCATCTGTCGCTCGTGCGGACATCGCGCCCACAAGTGGGTAGGCCAGTGCCCTGACTGCCACGAGTGGAGCACCCACGATGAGGAGTTAGCCGATCGCGTTGCAGCTGCTCCGGTGGTGGTCGCCGAGGCACCGCGCCCAATTACCGAGATCACCTCGGTCGACTTTGCGCCGGTCCCAACCAACATCAGTGAACTCGATCGCGTGCTCGGCGGTGGGATCGTTGCAGGGTCGGTCACGTTGGTCGGCGGCGAACCCGGCATTGGAAAGTCGACACTGCTGCTTCAGGCCGCTGCATCGCTCGCTCAGCAAGGGCGTACGTGTCTCTATGTCTCTGCCGAAGAATCGAGTGAACAGGTTCGTCTTCGCGCCGAACGGCTTGGTGCGGTCGTCGACAACTTGTGGTTGGTCTCTGAGACCTCGCTTTCGGCGGTTATTCAGCATTGCGACACCATCTCGCCCGACTTCTTGGTGGTGGACTCGATCCAAACCGTGCACGACCCCGAACTTTCCTCGGCGCCTGGTTCGGTTGGGCAAGTGCGGCATTGCGCGCATCGCCTCGTCGGTGAAGCAAAACGCCGTCGCATGAGCACCGTGCTCGTTGGTCACGTCACCAAAGAGGGGGGCCTCGCTGGCCCGCGTGCCCTTGAGCATGTCGTCGATACGGTGCTGGGCTTTGAGGGTGATCGCCATCACGCGCTTCGTCTTCTTCGAGCCATCAAGCATCGTTACGGCGCAACCGACGAGCTCGGTGTGTTCGAGATGATGGGCAGCGGGCTCGAATCGGTGAGTGACCCAAGTCGGCTCTTTCTTGCCGATCGGGCGAAGGGCGTTGCAGGTTCGGTCGTAGTGCCGGTTCTCGACGGGCATCGCCCGCTGTTGGTCGAGGTGCAATCGCTCGTAGCGAACTCGACGCTTGCCTCCCCCCGCCGTTCTGCCCAAGGTGTTGACTCGGGGCGTCTTTCGCTCATCATTGCCGTGCTCGAACGTCGCTCGAAGATCGGCTTTGCAAAGACCGACGTGTTCACCTCTGCTATCGGAGGTGTGAAGGTGGCCGAACCGGCAGCCGACCTCGGTATCGCACTCGCGCTGGCCTCGTCGGTTACGGGCAACCCGCTCGATTCGGGCCTCGTTGCCTGCGGCGAGATCGGGCTGGCCGGCGAGCTCCGCCAATCGGCGCAGACCGAACGTCGCCTTATCGAGGCAGCTCGAGTTGGTTTCACCCGTGCGGTTATTCCTGCCGGAGCGCCACCTACACCCGACGGCATCATTGGGCTCCGCGCCGAAACGCTCACCGAGGCATTGCACCTGACCGGCATGCTCGGCACCGGCAGCGAGTTCAGGCCGCCACAGGCGTCGGCGCGCGACCAGATCGACGCCCGCGCCAACACCCCGAACGGTGACGAGGCAAACGTCGATTGGTCGGTCGTCCGACCACTCCGACCCAACCGCCCCGACCGCCG
>CALHXU010000166.1 GCA_938040365.1 uncultured Acidimicrobiales bacterium | reverse complement strand
CGTCGGTGGGGATCGGCACAACGACCAAAATACTTGACCTATTCCAACTCGTTGGCGCGGCTCTGGCTACAGCGGGGTCAGCCAGCCGTGTTTGTCTTCGGCCGCACCGGTCTGAATGTCGGTGAGCGCGTTGCGCAGTTTCAGGGTCGTTGGGCCGGGCTGGCCATCACCCACTTGAACTGTTTCGCCACGGGTCATGACCGTTCCGACAGGCGCGATCACCGCAGCGGTTCCCGAGAGGAACATCTCGCCGTGCTCAGACCATGCCTTCAACTCGTCGACCGGGATGCTTCGCTCCTCGACTGCGAGGCCCATGTCGTGAGCGATCTGAATGATCGACTTGCGGGTAATGCCATGGAGGAACGAGTCATCGAGGTTGCGGGTGATGAGGCGTTCTTCATCGCACAGGAAAAAGTTCGACGCACCGGTTTCGGTGACGTCGTCACCGCTTGCGAAAAGGACCTGATCGGCAACGTGATCGCGCTTGGCGTCGAGGGTTGGGCCCAACGCCATGACGTAGTTTGCGCCACTTTTGACCGACCCGAACTGTGGCGTGGTACGAGGGATATCGGTCTCGATAAAGATCGAAAGCGGGCGGACGCCGCCTGGGAAATAGTCGCCGACCGGCGAGTTGATGACGTACAGCTTCGCCTCGCTGCTCGGCGTCGCAGCCGCCCCGATGTTCGCCGCCGTCCCGATAAAGGTTGGACGGATGTAGAGCGAGCCAGGTGCGTCGGGCGTGAACGACGCATTTGCGGTCGTTGCATCGATGATGAGCTGCGAGAGCAATTCGGCACTCGGCGGCGTGGCACGGAGCTTCGCGATACTCAACAGCATTCGCTCGACCGAGTCTTGGAGACGAAAGATCGCCACCGACCCGTCGACCTGGCGATGTGCCTTCAAGCCTTCGAAACACTCGCTCGCGTAGTGCAGAACATGGGCTGCTGGGTGCATGGAGAAGTTCTCCATCGGCACGGCAGCACCGGGATAGTCATAGACGCCATCGACATAGCTTGCGACCGACATGTGGTCGCCAAATAGCGTTCCGAACGGGGCACTGAATGGATCTTGCTTCTCGCTCATCTGATAGTTGTAGTGCATGGCACGCATCGAGACCATCACGACCGACCGAATTACGACGGTAACGATCGACGCGCCGCCGGTTAATGCGCTCGCCCCAGACGACTGGATGGACCTTGGTGAGGTCATGACCGCCGCTTCAGATGATCGGGAGGTACGTGCGGTCGTACTCGAGGGGACCGAGGGTCGTTTCTGTGCCGGTGCCGACATTTCGATCCTTGCAGAACCCCAAGATGAGCCGTGCTTTATGCTCAGCGTCGTTGGACAGGCAGCCGCGGCGATTCGCGCCTGTCGGGTGCCTGTGATCGCCGCAATCGATGGTCCAGCTCACGGCGGCGGCCTCGAATTGGCCCTCGCATGCGATATCAAGATCGCATCGCCTCGGGCGACGTTCGCCGCGTCGGGAATCAACATGGGCCTGATCGCCAGCGTCCCATCACTCGCCGCGGCGGTCGGAATCACGAGGGCCAAGTTGATGCTGCTCACCGGCATGCCGATCGATGCCGCGCAGGCCGTGTCGTGGTCGCTTGCCTCTTTGCTCAGCGATGAGCCAAGCCAACGCGCTCACACGCTCGCCCGAGACATTGCGAAGAAGGCACCACTCGCAGCTGAAGCCAACAAGCTCGCTCTTGGTTCGGTTGGTTTTGTGACGCCTGAGGATCATGAGGGGATCGTGACGAAACTCTTTGCGAGTCTCGAAAAGTCAGCAGACCACAAAGAAGCGATCGACGCGTTCCTCAACAAGCGAACGCCCACCTTCGAACGCGGCTAGCGGCCGAACAACACTAGGTACGCAAAACCGATGGCAGTGGTCGATCGTGCACGATCGCAAGCCGATTCGTCGTCCTCGTGATCGCAACGTAGAGCAGGCCGAGTCCGTGCGATTGCTCGAGAATCTGTGCTGGTTCGACCACCACCACCCCGTCGAACTCCATACCCTTTGACGCGCCGGGCGTGAGAACTCGAATGTTTGGGTGGTCGATTTCGATCGGATCTACCGACAAGATCGCAACGACACCTCCGTCAACGTGATCGGCAAACGTCAGCGCCGCACCCTTTGCGACCGAGTGGAGATCGGCGGTTGCGACGAACTCGACCGAATGTCCAGACGCACGAATCGCCGATGGCTGAGAGAGGGTCGGATCGAGCTCGGCCAGGATATTCGTTGCGAGCGGGGTGACTTCCTCGGGGCTTCGGTAGTTGGTCGATAGATCGAACCGCCGAACCTCGCCGAACTCGTCTGGAAGCAGGTCTTCCCAACTTCCGGCCTCGCCCGTCGTTCGTTGGGCAACGTCGCCAACGATCGTCATCGAATGACCACGAGCGCGCCGCCCGATCATTCGCCACTGCATAGGTGTGAGGTCTTGGGCCTCGTCGATGATCACGTGGCCAAAGCGCCAGGAACGCTCACCCGCGGAGCGTTCCTCGATCGTCAAGACGTCGGCGAGCTCGAAGTAGTCGTCGGCTTCAAGCTCGGCGATCGGAAGACCGTCTGGGTCCGAGATCACTTCGCCGGTCACTTCATCGCGCACGGGAAAGTTGAGATGCTTTTCCTTCTTCAGCTCGGTGCCGACGGCGTGCTCGTCAATGCCCATTGGTGTCACCACCCATCATTAGAAAAACCGCTCCTCTTCCTCTGGGCCTTCACGCCACGAGTCGTAACTTTCGATTTCGGGCTGGCCAGGTTCAGGCTCGAGCTTGTCTTCGTCTTCTTCGCCGTCGATCGTCGGGTCAGAACCGCGTTGTTCGTCCATCGTGAAGACATCGTCTTCATCGGCGAACTCATGCTCCATGTCAGTCTCGACCTCGGTGGCCTCAGAGACGTCACCGAGCAACCACAACAATTCGTCGAGCAGCGGAACATCGCTCTTGGCCCAACGGCGACGCCACAATTCTTTCTCCCGCTCGCGCTCGCGATAGAGCATGTCGGTCGCCGCCCCTGGTAGCCCAGCTTCTTTCACGGCGCGACCGAGTAGACCCCTTGACCCCAACAGGTCGTTCAACATCTGTTCGGGGCTGAGCACTGGCCAGTGACGCTCGGCGAACATCGCCAGGTCGTCGTTGCGGGCGAGCGACTTCGCAATGTCGCTGCGGTTCTCGAAGCCCGGTTCAGAAACGTGGCGGGCGACGTGTTCGACGAGGAGCTTTCCGAGCATTCCTGCGCCGGCGTTGTAGGTGGCTTGTCGCTCAGCGAGTGCAAAGAATCGCTCGAGGTCTTCGGCCGGCACGACCACCCGCAAGCTCCCGTAGAAAACGGTGAGCGGTTCCTTTGGGCGACGCTTTCGAAGCTCTACCGCCGAAGCGAGTAGGTCTGCCATTGCGGCGCTGCCCTTAAGTTCGGCCACTTCTTCAGATGCGTCGGGATCGGTGAGGACGCCAGGGAAGAGACGGTCGGCGGTGACCGAAACGACCCCGCTCTCGCCGAGCGACGGCAAGACGTCGCTGATGTAGGTGAGGAATTCGGGGCTTGGGCCAACGATCAGCACACCGGTTTCGGCCAGCGCCGCACGGTCGGCGTACAGCAAATACGCCGCACGGTGCAGGGCAACGACCGTCTTACCCGTACCGGGACCGCCTTGCACGAGCAGCGGCCCCTTCGCCGAAGCTCGGATCACTGCATCTTGTTCGGCTTGGATCGTGGCGACGACGGTTTGCATTCGCCCGTCGGTGCGGGCGGCAAGTACAGCGAGCAGCGCAGCTTCGCCTCGCAGCGACGCGTGGTTCGAGACGGCGTCCGGGTCGAACACTTCGTCGCTGTAATTGGTGAGTTCAGCTCCGGTGTAATGCAGGTGACGGCGATGGGTGACGTCGAGCGGCTCGAGCGGCGTTGCTCGATAGAACGGCTCGGCTGCCGGCGCCCGCCAATCGATGAGATACACGTCGTCGCCATCGATCACGCTCATGCGTCCGATGTAATCGGTCCCCCATTCATTGGTCGTCAAGCGCCCAAAGGCCAATGCATCACCAGCTGCTTCGAGTTCGCGAACACGCTTCCACGCAAGGAGTGTCCGCCCAGCCGCCGCACGAGCTGTTGCTGCCTCGACCGCAGCCTCGGAGTCTTCATCGCCGACCTCGGCTTCGGTCTCGCGCGGGCCTTCCTCGGAAAGGAAAGACGCCTCGTCGGCGAGGCCGGTCGCATACCGGCGAGCCGATTCGATGTGGGCGAGGTGAGCCTCACGGATGCGGGCGACGGCCAAACGTTCGCGCGCAAGTTCATCGAGCGAGAGAACTTCAGCGTTCATCTCATCAATCGATTGCATGAGCGGATCGGACACCCCTCTAGGAAACCACCTCCACGCTCGATTGCCGGACCAAGTGCCAAAGTTCCTTTGGGAGTGTGTACGTGGCAAACTCCTGTCATGAAAATTGGATTCATCGGTCTTGGAAATGTTGGTGGCAAGCTCGCCGGTTCGATTCTGCGGAACGGACATGAATTGATGGTGCGAGACCTCGATGCGAATGCTGCGCAACCGTTCCTCGACGACGGTGCGAGCTGGGCCGAGTCGCCAAAGGAAATGGCCGAGGCGTGCGAAGTCGTCGTTACGTGTCTGCCATCACCCGCCGCGTGCGCTGCGGTACTCGAAGCCGACGATGGCTTACTCGCAGGCCTTGGCCCCGGAAAGGTCTGGCTCGAGATGAGCACGACCGACGAGGCCGAAGTCAAGCGCCTTGGCCAGCGAGTAAAAGATGTCGGCGCCGAACCGGTCGACTGCCCGGTCTCGGGGGGCTGTCACCGAGCTGCGACCGGCAACATCGCAATCTTTGCGGGCTGCGAGCGCTCGACGTTCGAGAAGGTCTTGCCCGTGCTCACGACCATGGGTCGACGGGTCCTCCATACCGGCGACCTCGGCACCGCATCGATGCTGAAGGTCATGACCAATTACCTCGCAACGGCGAACCTGTTGACGGTGTGCGAAGCCCTCGTCACCTCGGCGGCAGCGGGCATGGACCTCAACACGACCTATGAAGCAATCGCCATTTCGAGCGGCAACTCGTTTGTGCACGAGACCGAAGGCCAAGTGATCCTCAACGGAAGCCGCGATATCAACTTCACGATGGACCTCGTAAAGAAGGACATTGGTCTGTTCCAGTCGATCGCGGAAAGAAACGGCGTCCCGCTTGAGATCAGCCCGGTGCTTATCGATATTTTCAACGACGGCATCGAACGCTATGGCGAACGCGAGTGGTCGCCCAACATCATCAAACGGCTTGAGGAAGCGACCGGCCTCAGCATCCTCGCGCCGGGATTCCCCGCCGAGATGACCGATGACGAGCCCGAAGAACCGGGCTATGAAGTCACACCGACCGGTCTCCCCGACCGCTCGAGCAATGCCGATCCGGCCGCGGGCTAGCGGCGCTCGAAATGACCTCGCACGGACTCAGCGAATCTGAGGTTGACGAACAACGGGCGCTCACCCCGGGAACACAACACGTTACCCATTTCAATCACGCTGGTTCGTCCCTGCCCACCCAGGCCGTGCTCGACACCCAGCTCGACTACCTCACCAACGAGGCCAACATCGGCGGCTACGAGGCTGCTGGCCAAAGTATTGATGCCCACGATGCGGTCTATGACTCGATCGCGAAACTTATTGGCGCATCACGACACGAGATTGCCCGCGCCGAACACGCGACCATTGCCTGGAACGCAGCGTTCTGGTCACTTCCGATGGAGAAGGGACAGCGCATCTTGACCGTCGAAGCCGAGTACGGCGCAAATGCGGTCGCATTTCTCCGGGCACAGGAACGTTATGGCGTCAGCATCGAAGTAGTGCCGAGCGCACCTGACGGCTCGGTCGACCTCGACCGTTTCGAATCGGCGCTCGGAGACGACGTTGCCGTGGTCGCCTTGACCCATGTGCCCACCAATGGCGGCTTGGTTAATCCGGCGGCCGAGGTCGGTGCGCTGACAAAGGCCGCCCGAGTGCCATTCCTCTTAGATGCCTGCCAGTCGGTCGGCCAGCTCGCGCTCGACGTCAGCGAGTTGGGTTGCGACTTTTTGTCTGCGACCGGACGCAAGTATCTACGAGGGCCGAGGGGAACGGGTTTTCTCTACGTGAATTCGGAGATCTTGCCGACGCTCACCCCAGACCAACCCGACCATCACGGTGCGCATTGGGCTAGCCCGGAGCGCTACGAGCTTCGCGACGATGCACGACGTTTCGAACATTGGGAGTTCAACCATGCGGGTTGGCAGAGCCTCGGTGCCGCCGTCGATCACGCCAACCAGCTCGGGATGGACCGGATCGAGGTGACGGTGAAACAACGTGGCGAAGAACTTCGCGCCGGCCTAGCGGCAGATGGTTTTGAGACCTTCGACCTTGGCAACGAGAAAGCAGGCCTGGTCACGACTGCGGTGCCCGGGGTTGCTGCTGTGGCCGTGAAGTCAGCGCTCGCTGCACGGTCGATCAACGTTTCGGTGACCACACCCGACACCACCCAGTGGGACGCGGTCCGCCGCGGTCTTCCCGACCTGATCCGGGCATCGGTGCACTACATTACGACGCCCGACGAAATCGCCGAACTGGTGGCAGCGCTTCGAGAGATTCGAGACGGCGGGTCGCTGCCGACCTAGCGGTCCTCTTGTCGTTAGGACTTGCCCAGCCAACGGCGGGCTTTGTGGTCGCCCTCCTCGTCGGCTGAAACGAACGTGGCAAAGCGAGAATTGAACTCGTTATCTTCTATGTCCAGCTCGTCGAGCGGGTTATCTCGTTCGCGTCGAGGGGCATCGTCGAAGATGTCGACGTCTTGATCGAAGAACATCTGCGAGTCAACCACGTCCTTTCGAGTTTGCGATTTGGGTGGGGCGTGTTCGCCCAGCTCACAAATGAGTTCGTTTTGTCGTAGATGCAAAGCCTCTAGCTTGTGCTCAATCCGGTACAGCTCATCTTTGCGCTGCTCAATCTCGGATTCGGTGAGTTTCTTCGGGTCACTGAGGTCGATGATTCGTGCCTCAGCCAAACGGTTTCTCATGAGTTGCTTTCGCTTTTCTAGGTACCGCCGGATTCTGTTCACGGTGGCCTATCGGCGGGTGATGAAGCCTCATGAGCCTTTTGACCTATATGGATGAAATTTCGCTCGTAGCCTCTAGGTATGGCTTCATCGACCGGCAACGTTCTCAAGACCGTCACGCTGGGCCCGCAATGGCCCACGCTCGATCCGTTTCTCTTTTGTGCTCACCACGACGACGATTATCCAAAGGGTGATGGGGCGCTCGGCCCGGCGGCGTCGCTCGGAGGACGAGCGATTGGCCAAGACTTCAGCGCGAAGGACGGATGGAGCATGTACCACGGGTCGTCGGTCCCGGGGTTTCCCCAGCATCCGCATCGAGGGTTCGAGACCATCACGTACTGTCGTCACGGCCTGATCGACCATTCAGATTCGATGGGCGCCACGGCCCGCTTTGGTCGCGGTGACGTGCAGTGGATGACCGCCGGTGGCGGTGTCGTGCACGCCGAGATGTTTCCGCTCGTAAACACCGAGTCACCCAACCCCGTCGAGCTGTTCCAGATCTGGCTGAATCTGCCGGCGGCCGACAAGATGGTCGACGCGTACTTTACGATGTTTTGGGATGAGGATGTTCCTCGTGTCGAGCTCGAGAACGGTGGAGTCATCACGGTGATCGCCGGAACGCTCGACGGTGCAATACCACCATCTCCGCCGCCAAACTCGTGGGCATCTCGTGACGAGGCCCACATTGGTCTTTGGCATGTCGTGCTCCCGCCAGGCGCGTCGTGGACCATCCCGGCCACGGTCGAAACAAGCGGCCGCATGTTGTATTTGTTCGAGGGTGATGGCCTGATTCTCGACGGTGCGTCCTATGCGAAGGACACGGGCATTCAGCTCGTCCCCGATGCCGATATCACGTTTTCGGCGGGGACCGAACCGATCGAGGTCATGATCATGCAGGGCACCCCGATTGGCGAACCGGTGATGCAGTATGGCCCGTTTGTCATGAACACCCGCGACGAGATCCACCAAGCGCTCGAGGATTATCAGCGAACACAGTTCGGTGGCTGGCCGTGGGAATCAGACGACCCAACCCACGCTCCCCACGACGGCCGCTTCGCCATCCACGCCAACGGCACAAAAGACCAACCCCCCGAACAGTTCTAGGGAAGCAAGCGCAGAAGCGTCAAGACCAGCAAAGAGACGCAAGAAGGCGAGCGAAGCGCAGCCTCGGACCAGACACACGACGAGACGCAAGCTGTCGGATCAGTCCCAGAGCACTAACGCTCAAGCAAGGCGAAGAACTGCCAAGAGGCGAGCGAAGCGTAGCCTCCGGCCCGAGCGAGCCGAGAGCGGGAAATATCAGCCCGAGGTCTGAGTCAGGCAAAATCGTTTCGTGCCTGACTCAGACCTCGGGCCACAACTCGGTGCCTTCGTTGAACTGGCTCCATGCGAACCAGAATGCTTGGTGGCCAACAATGTCGTTGCCGTCGGCGTCGACGGCTTTGATGCCGCTGCCGGAGCTGACGATGTTGATGCCGTCGACTTCGATGGTCTGTCCGTCGGCGAGAGCGCCGAGTGCGGAGTTGACGTGGAAGGCAATTGGCGTGCCGTCTGCTTTGATGATGCCGAGTACGTCTTCTTGTACGTCGAGGCGAGGGTCGACATCGCCGATTGGGAAGATGGGGCCGTTAGCATCGCGGTTGTTGCGGAAGTCGAAGTCACGGCCGAGCGCAAGTTCTTCGACGAGGACGGTGGTCTCTGGGTTTTCTTCGACCCATGCGCCCCACGTCGAGGTAACGACGGTGTGCTGTTCGAGAACGACTCCGGCTTCGCGGTGTGGGCCGGTGAGGGCGTTGCCGAGGAAGGTGTCGTAGACCGAACTGGAGTTGAGCTCGTACATGACTTTGTTCGAGCGAGAGAGCAGACCCGAGGTTCGTAGGATTGGCCGTTCGGCGACTTCGTCGACATTGTCGGTGAACCACACTTGCGCTGCACCGCAGAGGGTGCAGTACGGCATTGCGAAGTCGCGGCCGCCGAGCGTGTCGTTGACCATCTCACGCACTTCCATGATCTGGCGGGGGTAAGCACGAGCTTCGCCGTTGATGACAACGCCGAAGACGACGGTGTCGTCATCGAGCCACGTTGCTTCTTCGGCGGTCTGGGTCTCGGGGTTGTCTACTGCTGGGATGCAGTTGCATGTGGTCCCAGGCGTTTGGTCGTAGGGCTGATCGTCAATGCGAACGCCTCCCCACGAAACGAAGCGCCAGTCGACCTCACCCTCGGGGTCAAAGAACGGTTCCCAGGCCGACAAGATCGAACTGAAGATCGCCCGCTTCTGATCGATGTAGCCGGTCGGTTCTGGGATATCCCATGCGATGAGCCGATCGGTGAGTTCGCCCCAATTTGCGCCGAGAAAGTCACTACCGAGAACGTCGTCGCCGAGTGCTCCATTAACCGCATTGTTGATCGCGTTCACTTGGGTTGCGTCGCGCGAGAAGCGAAGAATGTCCGAAAGCGTCCAGGCGACGCGTGGATCTCCGCCTTGTCCGAGGAGTTCGGCCGCCTCGAATTGTTCTGGGGTCCACAAAATTTCGTCGACGTCGGTCGAGGTGAGGATGTTGAGTGCCTCGACGAGTTCGGGGGCGACATCGCCTTCGGGAACGGCGGGCGCGGGTCCAAAGTCGATTTGGGTGCCGACGGGGATGTCGAACTCGAATGGCACGGCGGGCTCGGCAGGGTCGTCTGTTTCGACGGCCGTCTCGTCGGAGGTGTCTTCTGTTTCGGCGTCCGTTGCGTCTGTCGATGCATCGTCAGCAGATGAGGCGCATGCGGCGACGATGAAGGCGATTATGAACAGGAACCACCACTTTTTATACATTCCCTCATTATGGGCGGGTTCCGATATGCCATCCCGGCACAAACCCATTCGTTTCGCAGGTTGTCATATGTGTAGAGCGCATCGAACCCGTGCCGTTGAGTACGCTTTGGCGAATGGAGATGCTGTTCGGACTTCCCGCACACCCACTGATCATTCACTTTCCCATCGTGGCGATTCCCGCGTTCGCACTCGCGGTGTTGTTGTGGGTTGCAAAGCCGTGGGCGAACACGTCAGCCTCGCTGGGCTTGGCCGTATTTGGCGTCGTGACCGCAGTCTCGACGATTCTCGCTGCGAGCAGTGGGGAGGCGTTCTCTGAGTTGCTGTCGAGCGGTGAGTCGATCAACCGGCACCGCGAACTCGGCGAAACCCTTCGTCTTATCGTGATTCTGCAAGCTGTGGCCGTCATCTCGTCGGTGGTCATCGCAGCGAATGGCAAGTTTGGAAAGACCCATTCACTCGCTCGAGCGTTCCGCGTCCTCTCAGGAATTGCATCGGTGCTTGCGGTCATTTGGGTCATCCGGGTCGGGCACGAGGGCGCCTCACAAACATGGGGTTTCCTCTCATGATTCGACCTGTCGTCCCGAAGGGCACGTGCAACCATCGTGCGTCTCTGACGCGCTACCGTTCCTTTACCCCCATTTCGGAGACCATTCAATGAAGCAACGAATTCTCATCCCCCTCGTACTCGCATTCGGGCTGATCGCTGCTGCCTGTGGCGATTCGGCCGAGGTTGTTGCCGATGCCACCGACGCTGTCGAAGAAGCAGTCGAGGAGACACAAGAGGAAGAAGTGGCTGAGGAAACCACCACGACGACCGAAGCTCCAGAGGAAACGACCACCGAGGCACCGCCCGAGACCGAAGCGCCAGCAGAGACCGAAGCGCCGGCCGAAGCGGTCGAGGTGAATGGCCAAGAGGTCTACGAAGCAAACTGCTCACGTTGCCACGGCGACGAGGGGCAAGGCGGACGTGGAGTCGTGCTTCAGGGAATCGCGGCAGAACAACCCGATACGTCAGCTGCGATCGA
>CALHXU010000165.1 GCA_938040365.1 uncultured Acidimicrobiales bacterium | reverse complement strand
CCTAACGGTTCGTCGGCTCGCAAACCTCGAACGAACACTAACGATTTCAGGTTCGGGTGTTCCGTATTGTGGAACGAAACCACAATGCGGAACACTGTGATAGCCTCTAACTCCTGAAGCCAAGGGGGCGAAATGAGTTTTCCATCCGATCTCGAGATCGCACAAGCAGCACCGCTCAAGCCATTAACCGAGATCGCCGATGTCGCTGGCATCGATCGTGAATTCCTTGAGCCCTACGGCAAGGTTGCCGCCAAGGTCTCGCTCGATGCGATTCCGGCCATGGCCGACCGCCCCAAGGCCAAGTATGTGGTCGTATCTGCCATTACGCCCACGCCGCTCGGCGAAGGCAAGACCACCACCACCGTCGGTCTGGGCCAGGGTTTTGGCCATATTGGCAAGAAGGCCACGATCGCCATCCGTCAGCCATCGATGGGCCCGACCTTCGGCATCAAGGGTGGCGCTGCCGGTGGTGGCTACAGCCAGGTCATCCCGATGGAAGAGTTCAACCTGCACCTAACCGGCGACATGCACGCCGTTACCGCAGCGCACAACATGTGTGCCGCCATGCTCGATGCGCACCTGTTCCACGGCAACGAGCTGGGCCTGGACCTCCACAACATCACCTGGCGCCGAGTGCTCGACGTCAACGACCGTGCGCTACGCAACGCGGTGATCGGCCTCGGCGGACGCCTCGACGGTGTGCCTCGCGAAACCGGGTTCGACATCACCGCGGCATCTGAGGTCATGGCCGCGCTCGCCCTGTGCACGAGCCTCCAAGACCTTCGAGTCCGCATGGGCCGCATCGTGCTCGGCTACACCAAGGAAGGAACGCCGGTCACCGCAGATGACATCGGCGCTGGCGGCTCGATGACCGTCATCTTGAAAGAAGCCATCAAGCCAAACCTGATGCAAACCCTCGAAGGTACCGCAGCCCTCGTACACACCGGGCCGTTCGGCAACATCGCCACCGGAAACTCGAGCATCGTCGCCGACCAAATCGGCATCAAAACCGCCGACTACCTCCTCACCGAGGCAGGCTTTGGCGCCGACATGGGTGCCGAGCGCTTCTTCAACATCAAGTGCCGCTACTCGGGCATCGCCCCAGACGCAGCCGTTCTTGTCGCAACCGTTCGCGGCCTCAAGGCCCACAGCGGAAACCACAAGATCGTTGCGGGCAAGGACCTCCCACCAGCACTTCTCGAAGCTAACCCCGACGAAGTCCACCAGGGCGGCGACAACCTCCGTAAGCAGCTCGAGAACATGCAGGTCCATGGCGTTACACCCGTCGTTGCGATCAACGTGTTCCCCGGCGACCACGACGAGGACATCAAGGCCATCCACGAGATTGCCGAGGAGTACGGCGCACGCGCTGCGGTCTCGACCCACTTCTCCGACGGCGGTCAAGGTGCAACCGACCTCGCAGGCGCAATCGCCGAAGCGGCCGAAGAAGAGTCGACCTTCGAGGTGCTCTACCCCGACGAGATGCCAATTCGAGAGAAGATCGAAACCGTAGCCAAGAAGGTCTACGGCGCCGACGGAATCGACGTCTCCCCAGCCGCTGCAAAGCAGATCGACAACTACGAGGCCAACGGCTTTGGCAACCTTCCGGTCTGCATTGCCAAGACCCACCTCTCGATCTCAGCCTTCGCTGCACTGAAGGGCGCACCCACTGGTTGGACCCTTCCGGTGCGAGAAGTTCGAGCTTCGGTCGGCGCCGGATTCGTCTACCCAATCTGTGGCGACATGCGAACCATGCCCGGTCTCGGCAAGACACCGGCTGCCCAAAGGATCGACATCGACGCTGACGGCAACGTCATCAACCTGAGCTAAGGAGACGACCAATGGCAGTCTTTGGAAAGAAAGAAGCGGCTGTGTCGACCGAGGCAATGGCCTACCGCCGCGACCTCGTCGAGAACATGGTCTTCGAGTTGATCCCACTCAAGTCGGCGCCCGACGCAATCTCGGCGCTCCCACCAAACAGCTTGGTGTCGGTGACGGCATCGCCGGTCAAGGGCCTCGACGCAACGAAGGAACTCACGAACGACGTCCGCGAGGCCGGGCACCGTCCCGTGCCCCACATCGCAGCTCGCCTTGTCGAGAGCAAACAGCACACCGCTGAACTGGCGTCGTGGATGAAGACCGAAGGCCTCGACACGTTGTTCTGTGTGGCAGGCGACGCCGAGGAGCCCGCCGGACCGTACAAAGGAGCGCACAGCTTCCTCTCGGATTTGTTCGAAGAAGACCACGGCCTCACTAAGGTCGGCGTCACCTCGTACCCCGACGGCCACGCGCTGATCAGCAACGAGATTTGCCACGAACAGCTGCATGCAAAGCAGGCACTGCTCAAAGCGGCCGGCGTCGACGGTTGGGCATCGACACAAATGTGTTTCGACACCGACCTCATCACGTCGTGGCTTCGGGCCGAGCGTGACGCTGGGTTCACCCTTCCGGTTCACCTCGGCATTCCTGGCGTGGTCGACAAAGCGAAACTCATGACCATGGGCGTACGACTCGGCGTCGGTGCGTCGCTACGTTTCCTCAAGAAGAACCGCGCCGCGGTCACCAAGCTGATGGCGCCGGGCGCCTATGACCCCGACGACATTCTGCTTCCGATGACAGGCGACCTCGAAGGTCTCGGCATCGGCGGCTTGCACGTCTTTACCTTCAATCAAGTCGAGAACACCGAAAGCTGGCGGCAGCAAGTAATCAACGAAGCGAGCATTTCATGAGTGACGAAGAAGAAGAACTGATCCTCGCCGATCTCCCCGACGACGAACTCACCGCGCAGATGCACGACGATCTGTACGACGGACTCGCCGACGAGATCGCCGAAGGCACCAACATTTTACTCGCACGCGGTTGGAGCGCTGACAAAGTCCTCAATGACGCGCTCGTCGAAGGCATGCGCATTGTCGGCATCGACTTCCGTGACGGCATCCTCTTCGTTCCCGAGGTACTCCTTGCTGCGAACGCCATGAAGGCTGGCATGGCCATCCTTCGACCACTCCTCGCCGAGACTGGCGCCGAACCAATCGGCAAGGTCGTCATCGGCACCGTCAAGGGCGACATCCACGACATTGGCAAGAACCTCGTCGCAATGATGCTCGAAGGTGCCGGATTCGAAGTGATCGACATCGGAATCAACACCGACGTCGACGAATACATCGAAGCCCTCGAAGAGCACAAGCCTGACATCTTGGGGATGTCTGCGCTATTGACCACCACCATGCCGTACATGAAGGTCGTCATCGACACCCTCACCGAACGCGGCATGCGCGACGACTACATCATCTTGGTGGGCGGCGCGCCGCTGAACGAAGAGTTCGGCACCGCAGTCGGCGCCGACGGCTACTGCCGAGACGCCGCCGTTGCTTCGGAGATGGCGAGCAAGCTCGTCGCCGAACGCCGTGCCGCCTAACGACTCCGACGGTTCACATGCGAGCCCAATGCAAGCGACCGCTCCATCTGGGCGTCCGATCAAGCGCAATATCCGTTCCACCACAGGATCTGAGAACCGTGACAACACTGGAGGTGCTGTGAGCCGACGTAGGCGAGGCGGACCAAGCCTCAAGATCATCAAATGGCGCGACATCCCAGCCCAAGTAAACGCGAGCTCGGGTGACGACAAGGTGCAGATCGAACTGCCCCACCGCTTCCAAGCAGCAATCGACCGAGCAGCAATGCTGGCCGACAAGAAGGACTCCAACAGCTACATCGCCGAGATGGGCCAAGAAGTCCGCACACTCGACGGCGACGACCTGAAGGCTCAGGCCGAACAACTCGTCGCCGACATCGAAGCCGAATTCACCATGGACCGGCTCAACGAATACGTCCGCAACGGCGGATTCGCGCCTGATTC
>CALHXU010000164.1 GCA_938040365.1 uncultured Acidimicrobiales bacterium | reverse complement strand
GTGCCCGCCCACGCCAACGCGGGCTTTACGATCCGATGCTCGACGTGTTCGATGCCCATGAGGCGAGCGGCTGCGAGGGCATCTACACCTGCAAGTGCTCCCGGTTGGATGTGGATGCTCGCCTCGTTGGCCACCGCGAGGTTCCGCATCGACGAGAGAAGCTCCGCATCGGCGAATGCCGACACCGACGACACGATGAGGTCTGCTCGGGCCCGCAGCGCCGCCTCGCCCCACGACTGCACGCTCTCTCGACCAGCGGCCTCGGCAACAACATCGGGCGAGGTGGCGGCGAGGTCTTCGGGGTCATCGATCACCAGCGCACCGACCGGTACCCCTTGTCGGTCGATCGCTCCGTCGCGGACGGCGACTGCGACGATCTCGACTCGATCAGCTTCGACGGACTCAGCGAGCATCCGCCCAACGGTACGTCCAATCGCACCCCAGCCAATGAGCGCGACGCGCAACGGCCGCCCGAGCTCCGTAGCCACCCGCTATACCTCGAGGCCGCAGGCTTCGAATGCTTCTCGGGTGACCGCCTTTTCCTCGTCGGTGAGTTCGAGAAGCGGGAAACGCACAGCGCCGCCGACTTGGCCGAGAAGCTCCTGCCAGTACTTCTGGTGCGAGTGCGGCTTCTCTGCGGGCCGCGTTCCCCACAAGGCTTCACGAACTGGATCGAGGCTGGCGCTGATCGCCTTCGCTTCGTCGACATTTCCGGCAAACGCGGCGTTGGTGTAGTCGAGCATCCGGCGGTCCTTCGCGCTCTGCAGCAGATATGGGGGAGAGGAGCAGAGGTAGAGACGCCAGTTGAGGTCGATGATGTTGTCGAGCCATTCGGGTTCGGACGCCGTGCTCACCTGAATCCGGTCAGAAGCCAGTTCGGTGAGTCGGGAGTACCGGTCTCGATCGACGCTGTATTTGATCGCGACGACGTTGTCGATGTCGGCGAGTTGGTTGCAGAGCTCGGGCGACATCAGGTAGCCGCTCGACGGGTGGCTCCACAACGCCAAGCCAATGTCGACGCTCTCGGCAATTCGGCGGTAGTAGCGCAGCAGCGTCTCGTCTTGCTCTTTGAAGAAGTGCAGCTGCGGTGCATGGACGACGATCCAGTCGGCGCCCACATCTTGCGCGTGTCGGGCGAGCTCGATTGTGGTGTCGAGGTTCGCATCCGAACACGACATGATCGTCTGCGCGTGGTCGCCGGTCGCTTCGACGGCCAGTTCGAAGGTGCGCTTGCGCTCATCGAGGCTCATCGAGAAGTACTCGCCCTGCTTGCCCGAGATGAACAGCCCAGAGATGCCAAGTTCCTGAGTCCAGTGTTCGATGTTGCTCTTGAAACCGTCCTCGTCGAATGCGTGGTCGTCAGTGAACGGAAAGAGCGCTGCAGCCCAGATGCCGGTCATGTGGTCTTTGGCCCAGGCCTTTGCCTCGCCCTTTGCATACTTCATAGCTGTCTTCTTTCCTCGTTCGTTTCAGACGATGGTCAGGCTGTGCGACACGTTCTTGACGACCGTGTAGTGATGCAGCCCTTCGGCGCCGCCCTCTCGGCCGTACCCGCTCCACTTCACTCCGCCGAAAGGTGTTTCTGGTAGGGATGCCTCGAGGGTGTTGATCGAGAGGTTGCCCGCCTCTACTTGGTCGACCATCGCGTCGGCATAGTCGGCCCGGTTGGTAAAGCCGTAGGCGGCCAACCCATAGGGGACTGAATTCGCTCGTTCGATCGCGGTGTCGAGCGAGTCGACCGGGTTGACGATAGCGAGCGGGCCGAACGGTTCTTCTTGCATAACGGCAGCGTTGTCGGGAACGTTGGCGAGGACCGTCGGTTCGAAGAAGTAGCCGGTTTCGCCAATGCGAGAACCGCCGGTCAGTAGTTCTGCGCCGGTGGACACCGCGTCATCGACCATTCGCGCCATCGCAGCGAGTCGACGTTCGTTCGCAAGGGGTCCCATCTCGACGTTTGGATCGAACCCGTCGCCGACGACGGTCTCGGCGCAACGGCGGGTAAAGGTGTCGAGGAATTGGTCGAAGATCGCTTCGTGGACGAAGAATCGTGTCGGTGACGTGCACACCTGTCCCGCATTTCGCATCTTGCGGACGGCCGAGCTCAGCGCGGCTGACTCGACATCGGTGTCCTCGCACACGATGACCGGAGCGTGGCCGCCGAGTTCCATAAGGACCGGCGTCATGTTGTCCGACGCCAAACCGGTGAGGTTTCGCCCGACCGTGGTCGAACCAGTGAAGGCCACCAACCGAATCTCGGGGTGCGGGATCAGGTATCCGCTGATATCTCCGGGAACCCCAGACACGAGGTTGAGAACGCCCGGAGGCAGGCCAGCATCGGCGAATGCTTGTGCGATGTGCATGGCGCCCGCTGGCGTTTCCTCCGCGGCTTTCAAAATGACCGAACAGCCCGACGACACGGCGCCAGCGATCTTTCGGGCGGGTTGGCTCATGGGGAAGTTCCACGGAGAAAACGCGGCTACGGGCCCGATCGGGAGATGATGCACGATGTATTTGACGCCGGGTCCGCTCGGGATGACCCGGCCGTAGGTGCGAACCGCCTCGCCCGCGTCCCACTCGAGGAACTCGCATCCACGAATGACCTCCAGGCGGGCTTGTTCGAAGGGCTTGCCGTGCTCGGAGGTAATCGAGTGTGCAATCTCGTCCTGACGTTCGCGCAACAATGCTGCGGCGCTACGAACCAAGTCGGCCCGCTCTTTCGGCGGGGTCTGGCTCCACACATCGAAGCCACGCTTTGCTGCCAGGGCAGCGTCTTCGAGATCGTTCGTCGTTGCTATCGGAACCTCGCCAATGACTTCTTCGGTCGAGGGGTTCACAACGGGAAGGCGGTCATTTGACCCGCGCCACTCGCCATCGATAAACATCTGGATCTCTGGGTACTCACCCATGTTTTCGGTCTCTCTTCTGATCGTCTCGGTCTCGTCGGTTGTGCAAGTGCCTGGTTGTTAGAAGGCTGTTCGGATCGCCCATAGGTCGGGGAACGCCGGTCTCAACAGGGTGGTCGCCAAATAGGAGGCGCCATCTGAGCCGCCGGTTCCCTGCTTCGTCCCGATCGTGCGGCGAACCATCATCACATGGCGGTAGCGCCACTCTTGGAGGCCTTCGTCGAGGTCGGTCAGCGTCTCGCATAACCCAGCGAATGCGTCATCGACGTAGTGGTCGACGAGCACTGCTTGGAGGTCGGCGTCTGGCTCGATCGCCTCCCTGACATCTCGGTTGAGAACGCCTGCTGGAACGTCGAACCCTCTTCGGTCGAGGTGTCTGACGAACGCGTCCCAGAGTGTGGGCTCGTCGTAGCGTCGCTCGAGTCGCTCGGCCTCTGCATCGGTAAACCAATCGAGTTGCACCCGGTCCTTTACGCCGAGGAGAAACTCGAGCTCGCGAAATTGCGCCGACTGGAAACCGCTTGCGTTGGCCAGGAACGAACGAAAACTTGCGAACTCGAGCGGGGTCATCGTCTCGAGCACATCGATCTGGCCGACGAGTGTCTTGAGGATCTTCAACACCCGCTTGAGGTGGTGCTGAGCACTGCCGATCCGGTCGGCTCCGAGTCGGGCAATCACGTGGTCGAGCTCGTGGAGGACCTGCTTAAACCACAACTCGTACACCTGGTGGATGATGATGAACAGCGTTTCGTCATGTTCGGGTTCGCCGGTGTCTGGATCGACCGACACGCCTTGTTGGAGGGCCAAGAGTTCGTCGATCTTGAGATATGTCCGATAGGTGAATTCGTCCGCAAAGGACGCTTCGAGGCCTTGCGGCGTCTCGGGGGAGTCAGAAGATTTGGGCGTGGTCGTCATGAGATAGAGAGCGCCTCCGGGTCGGCGAGCGGGTCGAGATCTGGCAGTGGTGGTAGTGCTTCGATGAGTTGGTCGACGTCGAGGTCGGGGTTGGCGAGCGCCTGTTTGATGATCGAGTGCTGCGTCGCCGCGCGCTCCTGAGCTTCGGCATAGGGCATGGTCGAAAACATCACCATGTTGTAGCGAGGGCTGATGTGTTCGCCGTGGCGGGCCTCGAGTTCGAGTGCGAGGGAGCGTGTTGCGAGGTAGTCGGGATCGACGACGCCAGATCGCATCTCGAGGTAGTTGCCGAGCGCCATCTCGGCAATGGCATCGGCATCGGGTTTGCGTTCGGCTTCATACGAGCGAAAGGCGTCGCTCAGCAAACCCGACGACGAATCGGCGGCGATGAGGTGGCCCACGAGCGATCGAACCGATTCGAGCGCGGCGTTCATACCCTGACCGTGAAACGGCACGATGGCGTGAGCCGCATCTCCAACGATCACCGCACGACCTTCGTGACTCCAGCCTTCTGCCCGCAACGTGCCGAGCGGGCCCGTTGGGTTGGCTTCGAACTGCTCGGAAATGTTGGGAATGAGGTGCACGAAGTCGGGAAAGACTTCGTTGAAGAACGCGTCGACCTCGGCGTTGTTCGTGAGCTTCGCGAAGGTCTCCTTCGGTGCGAACAGCGTGACGGTGAAGTCGTGGGTCGGGTTCGCGAGCGCGATCAACATGAGCTCCCCACGCGGCCAAATATGAAGCGCGTTGGGGTCCAATCGGTAGCCTCCGTCTGCGGTGGGAGCGATCTCGAGTTCTTTGTAATCATGGTCGAGCCAGTCGGTGTGAAACGCACACGACCCGGCCTGAGCAATCGCCTTGCGCACGCGTGACCCAGCGCCATCGGCACCGAAAATCACGCCGAAGTGAACGTCGGCACGGTCATTGAATCGGACGACGTTTTCGTCGAGGTCGACCGATTCGATCCGGGTATCGAACTCGATCGTTACCCGGCCGGTCGCCTCGGCAGCATCCAACAAAATCCCGTTGAGATCGGAGCGGGAAACCGAGTGAATGACCTCGTGGGGCTTGGTCCCATAGGGCTGTAGTTCCGGTGTTGGATCGCCGTCGACGTGGATCATGCGACCCCGCATCGGGATGGTGATCTCGTCGACACGGTGAATGACCCCGATGTCGACGAGCGGCACGATGCCCCGTGTCGCGAGCGCAAGGTTGATCGATCGTCCCGCGTCGATATCGACGCGACGTAGGTCGGGCCTGCTCTCGAACACGGTGACGTCGCAGCCCTCGCGAGCGAGGTAGGTCGCGAGCAGCGCTCCGGCCTGGCCGGCGCCGGCGATCACGACCGGGCCATTCTCCTGAAGTCGCTCGGCGAGCGTTTGGTTGTGTGAACTCATGGCACGATCCGGTCGAGGATGTCGACGAACCGGTCGATGTCGTCGAACGAGTTATAGAGCGGCACGGGGGCGACGCGAATCGCGTCAGGCTCGCGCCAATCGCAGAACACGCGCTCGTGTTCGAGCTGTTCGAACACGGCCCGTCCGTCGCCGCTGACGACACGCAAGGCAAACTGACACCCGCGTTGGTGCATCTCGGCAGGGGAGAGGTTCTCGACCCGGTCGCCGAGCGATTCGGTGAGGCGGCGATCAAAGAAACGAATCTGTTGTTCCGATTTGGCCCGCAATGCCGACATGCCGCCGGCCTGCTGGAAGAGGTCGAGCGAGGCTCGCAGCGCCGCCATCTGAAAGATCGGAGCGTTCGATAGCTGCCACGACTCGACGCTTTGCATGGCATCGAACTCGGTCGCCATTGCGAACCGGGTTTCTGGGTTCGTTCCCCACCATCCGAGAAACTTCGGCAGGTCCTGATTTGTGACGTGACGTCGATGCACAAACGCGCCGGCCACTCCGCCGGGTCCGCTGTTGAGATATTTGTAGGTGCACCATGCGGCGAAATCGACGTCGTCGTCATGAAGGTTGAGTTCGATGTTGCCGACCGCGTGGGCGAGGTCGAATCCAACCATTGCGCCGACGGCATGCCCGGCTTCTGTGATCTCAGCTATCGGCAGCACCTGGCCGGTGTAGTACTGCACACCGGGCAGCAGCACGAGGCACAGTTCCTCTCCGTGTTCGGCGATCGTCGCCACGATGTCGTCAGTCCGAAGCACCGATTCACCATCACGGGGGCCGATGGTGATGAGAGACGTTGCAGGGTCAAAGCCGCGTTGGCGGATTTGGGACTCGGCGGCGAAGTGGTCAGACGGAAAGGCTCCCGCCTCGATCAGAATCTTGTGTCGTTGAGGTGTTGGGGTATAGAAGCTCACCATCAGCAGGTGCAGGTTGACCGTGAGTCCGTTCATCGCAACGACTTCGTCTGAATGGGTTCCGGTCAGCGCGGCCATCGGCTGAGTGAGCAGTTCGTGGTAGTTCTTCCACGCCAACTCTCCCGTGAAGTGCCCCTCGACTCCCAGCGTTGCCCAGCGGTCGACTTCGGTCTGTATGGCGGTCCGAGCAGCCTTTGGAAGCGCGCCGAGCGAATTGCCGACGAGGTAGATCCCCTCGGGCAACTCGAACTCATGACGCAAGTTCGCCAATGGATCGGCTGCATCGAGTTCGGCGGCGCTCGAAGTGCTCGGGTCTGTCACAGGCTTGCCTTGGTGCCCGGATGGACGACAGCACAATTTGGGCAAGTGCGGGCTGCTTCGTCGGCATCGAAGGCGGCGAACAGCGGTGGCAGGTCCTCGTCGATTGCTTGCAGTTGGACTTCGGCACGGTGCACGAGGTGAGAGCAGTTCTGACATGCCCACTCGAACCCGTCGATCTCGCCAGGCAGCCGGGCGTACTCGACCACCAAAGCGATCGACTCGGGGTCGGGTCGTTGTGGCGAGTGCCGAAGACCAGCGGGGAGCAAATAGACCGAACCTTCAGGAATTTCCATTGGATATGGCGGCTCACCGTGCTTCGGCCACAGCCACAGGGTCATGTCACCTTTGAGTTGATAGAAGAACTCTTCGCGAGGGTCGTGGTGAAAGTCGTTTCGCTGGTTCGGTCCACCAACGATCGTGACGATCATGTCGGCCTCTCGCCAGACCTGCTTGTTCCCAACCGGCGGACGCAGCTCGTCTCGGTGATCGTCGATCCATTGCTGGAGATTGAACGCGGTTCGAGCGTTCTGGTCTTTCGGGTCGTAGTCGTGCATTGGTTAAGCCCCCATTTCGAGTCCGGTGTTCGGTAACTCTTTGATTGCATCGGTGAGTTCGCGCAGGTGGTCGACCAACTCGTCGAGGTCGGCAACCTCGGAGAGCGCCTGTTCCTCGAGGCGAAGCGCCTCGCTCATCAATCGTTGCGTCAGTTCCGAGCCGGTCGGTGTGATCGAGATAAATCGATTGCGTTTATCGTCTTTGCCCGCTGTCCGTTGAATCAAACTCCGACCCTCGAGTCGACGCAGCGCGTGGGTCACTGTTGGTTGCGGACTGAGCGCGGCTTCGGCGAGGTCGAGAACGGACAGTTCGCCAAGGTCTTCGAGTACGGCGAGTACTCGCCACTCCGATCGGCCGACGTTGCTCCCTGCGAGCAAGGCATAAAAGGACTCCGAGAGCGCTTGATCCGCGCGCCGGAGCACGTAGGGAAGGTAGCTCTCGAGGAACTCGCCCGAGGTCGACATGGGAGCAATCTACATTCATATCGATGCACTATGGATTCATATGAATCCGATTATTCGGAGCGTAACTCCGGTGGTGCTTGTACGAGTTCGATCAGCACGCCCTCGCCACAGAGAGGGAACTCGTCATTTGCCTTCGGATGGATGAAGCACACGTCGTGTCCAGCCGCCCCCTTGCGAATGCCACCAGGTGTGAACCGCATCCCATTGGCCTCCAGGTGGGCATAAGCCGCGGCGAGGTCGTCGACCCAAAGACCAATGTGATTGAGCGGTGGGGTATTGACTCGCGGGCGCGCCTCTGGGTCGAGTGGTTCCATGAGGTCGATCTCGACCGCAGATGCCCCGTTTCCGAGCGTCAAAATATCTTCGCGCACGTTCTCGCTTTCGGATTCGTACTCGCCGGTTCTGGTCACCCCGAGCGTGTCAACCCACAAGGCCCGCAGTGCGTCCAAGCTGTCGCCGCCGATCGCGATCTGCTGAATACCGAGAATCTGAAATGGGCGGGTCATGGTTGCTTGTCCTGTATGAGCTTTAGTACGTCGGTCGCGGCGTCGGGCACGTTTGTGCCCGGGCCAAAGATCGCTGCTACGCCAGCATCTTCGAGCGCGGGGTAGTCCTTCGGCGGGATAACACCTCCACAGATCACTTCGATCTCGGAGCCCTCCGAGCGAAGTGCAGCGATGAGTTCGGGAACGAGCGTGAGGTGTCCGGCAGCGTGGCTCGAGACGCCGACGACATCGACGTCGTGCTTTGCCGCCTCGACCGCCGCCTCCTCAGGCGTCTGGAACAGCGGACCGACATAGACGTCGAAGCCCAAGTCGGCAAAGGCGGTAGCGATCACGCGACCGCCACGGTCGTGGCCGTCCTGGCCCATCTTTGCAACGAAGAGCTTGGGTTTGCGGCCGACCGACTGCTCGAACGTCCGGATCGCCGCCGTCAGCTCTTCGAACTGTGCATCATCCTCGTACGCCTTCGCGTACACGCCAGACAAAAGGGTGGTTTGGGCTACGTGTCGCTCAAAGACGGCCTCCATAGCGTCGGAAATTTCGCCGACGGTGCAGCGGGCGCGGGCCGCTGCGACGCATGCCGCGAGCAAGTTGCCATTCCCAATCGCGGTCTCGGTGATCGCTGCGAGTGCTTGCTCGGCAGCGCCTCCCTCGCGCTGACTGCGGACCTCTTCGAGGCGACGGACTTGGCTTTGTCGCACTTCGGTGTTGTCAATATCGAGCACGTCGACCGAATCGGCGTCCTCGGCGACGTACTTGTTTACACCAACGATCGTGTCCTGATTACGGTCGATCCGCACCTGCCGTAACGCAGCGGCCTCCTCGATTCGAAGCTTCGGAGTTCCTGCCGCGATCGCTTTGGTCATGCCGCCGGCCTCTTCGACCTCGGCGATGATCTCGCGAGCACGATCGGCGAGCTGTGCAGTCAAAGACTCGACGTAATAGCTGCCGGCGAGTGGGTCGACCGTGCGGGTGATGCCGGTTTCCTCGGCGAGGATCAGCTGGGTGTTCCGAGCAATCTTTGCGCTGAACTCGGTCGGAAGCCCCAACGCTTCGTCGAAGCTGTTGGTGTGGAGGCTTTGTGTTCCGCCAAGGACCCCAGCCATTGCTTCGACCGTCGTGCGAACAATGTTGTTGTATGGGTCCTGCTCGGTGAGTGACACGCCCGAGGTTTGGCAGTGTGTGCGCAGCATCGACGACTTCGGATTCTGCGGATTGAACTGCTCCATGAGCTCGGCCCAAAGGAGGCGGGCAGCTCGAAGCTTCGCGACCTCCATAAAGAAGTCCATGCCGATGTTGAAAAAGAAGCTCAGCCTCGGTGCAAAGGCGTCGACGTCAAGGCCAGCGTCCAACGCTGCCCGCACGTACTCGACGCCGTCTGCGAGGGTGTAGGCCAGCTCGAGATCGGTCGTCGCTCCAGCTTCTTGGATGTGGTAGCCGCTGATGCTGATCGAGTTGAATCGCGGCATGTGCTCGCTCGTGTACTCGATGATGTCGGCGACGATCCGCATGCTTGGCTCTGGCGGATAAATGTAGGTGTTGCGCACCATGAACTCTTTGAGGATGTCGTTTTGGATCGTGCCCGAAAGGTCGCTCTGGGCAACGCCTTGCTCCTCGGCTGCGACGATGTAGCAGGCCAGAATCGGTAGAACCGCGCCGTTCATCGTCATCGAGACACTCATCTGATCGAGTGGGATTTGATCGAAGAGGATCTTCATGTCCTCGACCGAGTCGATCGCGACTCCCGCCTTGCCGACGTCGCCGACCACTCGTGGGTGATCGCTGTCATAGCCGCGGTGGGTCGCGAGGTCGAAGGCGACCGACAAGCCCATCTGGCCTGCTTCGAGGTTGGCCCGATAGAACGCGTTCGATTCTTCAGCGGTCGAGAAGCCAGCATATTGGCGAATGGTCCACGGGCGATTGGTGTACATCGTGGCCCGAGGCCCGCGTACAAATGGCAGCACACCTGGAGTACCGCCGAGGTGATCGACCGACTCGAGGTCAGTTTCGGTGTACAACGGCTTGACGGCGATACCTTCAGGCGTTTCGACCGTCAGCGCGTCAAGCGACTTGCCGCGCAGTTCCTTTTCGGCGAGTCCCGCCCATAGCTGTTGGTCTTCGGCGGTCATTCGCTCGATCTTTCGATGCTCATGTTCTCTCGGCTCATGTTCTCTCGGCACATTGCTTCAAAATTTACTCTTTCTACGTTCACTCTTTTGAAATCGTACTTTCTCTCCCGATCGTTCTCTGCACCGAGCAGTGCGATTACGCCTTAACCGTCCGAAAGGTCTCGCATGAGGCCCTCTTGGGTCGTCGACGCCACCAGCGTGCCGTCGGGTGTGAAGAAATGGCCAATGTTAAATCCGCGAGCTCCCGAGGCCGAGGGCGAATGCGTCGAGTACAAGAGCCACTCGTCTGCCCGAAACTCGCGGTGGTACCACACCGCATGGTCGAGGCTCGCCGCCATCACGTTTGTGAAGTCGGGCGCGTGCATCCGGATCGACGTGCCGAGCAGGCTCAGGTCGCTCAGGTAGGTGAGCATCAGGCGGTGGGTGACGGCATCGTCGGGGAGGTCGCCGTTGATGCGAATCCACATGTTGCGAGAGGTGGTACCGGGTGCCCAGTCGTCTGGTCCTTCGAATCGTCGAAACTCAATCGGGACTCCGGTGGAGTGCCAATGGGTAGGGAGGTAGTCGCGCGAGGTGAGACCGTAGCGTTCTGGCGCAGGCGAGGAGTCGGGCGCCGGAACGTCGGGCATTTCCGCTTGGTGGGTAAAGCCGTCCTCAACCTTGTGGAACGACGCCGAGAGGTTAAAGATTGCCTCGCCTCGCTGGCGTGCGACGACTCGTCGGGTCTTGAAGCTACGACCATCACGGATGCGGTCGACATCGAATATGACCGGAATCGACGAATCACCCGGGCGCAGAAAGTAGCCGTGCAATGAGTGCACGTGAATGTCTTCGATGGTTTCATAGGCAGCGGCGAGTGCCTGCGCAGCGACCACGCCACCGAAGAGTCGCTCGGTTTCCCAGTACGGCGGGTGTCCGCGGTAGAGGTTGGTGTCGATCAGTTCAAGCTTGAGGCTTGTGATCAGCGTGTCAACATCAGCTTGGTCTTGTGCTTTGGAGCTGGCGTCGTCGGGACTCGAGGTCATCTGTTGACGTTACCTGCCGCCCAGCTCACGTTGGTGCGATGTTTCGTCGAGTCCGCGAGCCGGGTCGTCAACTGCGAATCCACGAGTTTGTAGGCTCAGGTGATGGCGAACCCAATTCGTAAGTCCGAAAAGCTCAATGATGTCCTCTATGACATCCGGGGGCCGGTCATGGCCGAAGCGGTCCGACTCGAACATGAGGGTCACCGAATCGAGAAGCTCAACATTGGCAATCCGGCGCCCTTCGGATTCGAAGCGCCTGACGAGGTGCTCGTCGACATGGTGCGCACGCTGCCGACCGCACAGGGGTATTCGGACTCCCAAGGCCTCTATTCGGCCCGCAAGGCCGTCATGCAATACAACCAGCGAATGGGTATCGCCGGTGTCGAAATCGACGACGTCTACATGGGCAATGGCGTAAGCGAGCTGATCACAATGTCGCTGAGCGCGTTGCTCAATGAGGGCGATGAGGTGCTTATCCCCGCCCCCGATTACCCACTGTGGACCGCTGCCACTCGCCTCGCAGGTGGAGTGCCCGTGCACTATCGCTGCGATGAAGGCGCCGACTGGTTCCCCGACATTGCCGATCTCAAGTCCAAAATCACCGACCGGACCGTAGCGATGGTCGTGATCAACCCGAACAACCCGACCGGCGCCGTGTACTCGAAAGAGGTGCTCGCCGACCTCGTCGACCTTGCACGCGAACATGACCTCGTGGTTATGGCCGACGAGATCTACGACAAGATCCTCTACGACGACGCGCAGCACACCTGCATTGCGTCGCTCGCGAACGACCTTGTCTTCTTGACGATGAACGGCCTCTCTAAGAGCTATCGGGTCGCAGGGTTTCGGTCGGGCTGGATGACGATCAGCGGCGACAAGGAGCGCGCCGAAAGCTACATCGAGGGCCTGAACATGTTGGCCTCGACGCGGCTCTGTGCGAATGTTCCGGCCCAACACGCGGTGCAGTCGTCGCTCGGCGGCTACCAGAGCATTAGCGAGTTCGTTACACCCGGTGGACGGCTTTATGAACAGCGAGAGGTCGCATGGGAGATGGTCAACGCCATACCTGGGCTGTCGAGCACAAAGCCCGGGGGAGCGCTCTATCTGTTTCCAAAGATCGATACCAAACGCTTCGGCATCGTCGATGACGAGCAGTTCGTGCTCGACCTGTTGCGCGCTGAACACATCTTGTTGGTGCATGGCGGCGGCTTTAATTGGCCAGAGCCAGACCACTTCCGGATCGTCTTCTTACCGCGTGTCGGTGATCTGCGTAAGGCGCTTACCCGCCTCGAAAAGTTCTTAGCGAACTACCGCCAAACCTAGATCGTTCCCGCCAGCCTCAACCGAATTTTGAAGAGTCCTGATCATCATGGCATCAGCGGTCTTCAAAATTCGTTGGACGCGGTGTGGGCTGCTGCTGCGGCGGCGATGATCTCGACGATGTTTGCTACCTGCTGAGTTGTCATCGTGAGCGGGATTCTCATGTCGCAGAGGCCGGCGAGTATCTGCTGAGTGCTCGCCAAAGATTGCTCTGGTGCGTAGCGCCAGTGATCGAATCGGCTGGTGAAGCCAACCGGGTCGTCGGCACCAAACCACTTGATTGCCACGCCATGGTCCTTTGCGAAGGTGATAAAGGCGGCCATGTTTGTCGGGTCATCGACCGTGAACTGGATCGAGGACGCCACGTAGCCCTCTCGTTCGTTACGCTCTGGCACGGTGATTCCCTCGATCGCTCCAATGCCAGTGGCCAGCTGCACGTATAGTTCGTTCCACCGGCGAGCTCGGTCGGGGAGAAGGGCGAGCTGCGGTCGGGCGAGCGCTGCGGCAAGGCCGCTCATGCGCATCGAGAAGTTCGGCATGTGAAAGCGGTGGCGATCGAACACCTCGGGGGCTGGGCGGGCGCCATGCTGCTCGTAGAGCATGTACGAGCCCGACAGCAGAATTGCACGAGCGGCAAGGTCCTCGTCGTTCGTGACGAGCAAGCCGCCCTCGCCGGAGTTCGCGTGCTTGAACGACTGGGTGCTGAAACAACCCGCAACACCAAACGTTCCCGACGGTTGGCCATTCCAGGCTGCCCCCATCGTGTGGGCACAATCTTCGATCACGGTCACGTCGAGCTCGGCGCACAACGCCATCACGTCATCCATGTCGCAGATGTGGCCGCGCATGTACGAGAGCAACAGCCACTTCGAGCCGGTCGTCTCGGCCGCTCGGCGAAGGTCGTCGAGGTCGATGTGATACGAGCTGGTGATTCCGACAAACACCGGCTCTGCGCCGGCGTGCGCGACTGCCCCCGGGACCGGTGCGAGCGTAAACGCATTCATCATGACCTGATCGCCACGTTCGACGCCCGCGGCGATCAGCGCCGCTGCGAGCGATGCTCCGCAACTATTCATCGCCACGCAGAACTTCGCTCCAACGAGTGCGGCGAACTCTGCTTCGAGTTCGGCTGCATCGTTTTCGCCTGCGGTGGTCTCGCCGTAGCGGAACAACTTTCCCGACGCCATCAGTTCGTTCGCCCGAGCGATCGCGGGCTGGGGGAGTGGTTCTTGCGCGGTGAAGTCAAGCTCGATGTGAGGCGTCTCTCCCGCACCGGGCGTCATGGTCGATTCACCCGAAGGTCTGCCGAGCGGGCATGGCCTTCCATGCCCTCGTAGCGCGAGATCCGCGCTGCGAGCTCGCCGTGTTCGTGGCCTGCATCGTTCGTCAACTGCTGGTAGGTGAGTTGCTTCAAGAACTTCAGCACGTTGAGTCCGCCGGTGTAGCGCGCTGCCTTCATCGTCGGCAGGATGTGATTTGGCCCAGAGCTCTTGTCGCCAAAGGTCACGGTCGTCTGTTCGCCAAGGAACAGCGAGCCGTAGTTGCGAAGGCGTTCGTGCCACCACGGAAGGTCGTCGGCGAGGATCTGGAGGTGTTCGGCAGCGTAGTCATCGCACACCCGAGCGGCCTCTTCACGAGTATCGACGACGATGATCTCGCCGAGGTCTCGCCACGCTGCAATCGCCGAAGTTCGGGCGGGTTCGGGGAGTTGGTCGGCCAGCTTCGGTGCGAGCTCCATGACCTGTCGAGCCAATGCTTCGCTGGTGGTCACGAGCCACACCGGCGAATCGGGGCCATGTTCGGCCTGGCCAATGAGGTCGGTGGCGACGGTGAGCGGGTCGGCGGTGTGATCAGCAGCGATCATCGACTCGGTCGGGCCAGCGATCGCGTCGATCCCTACCTCGCCAAACAGTTGTCGCTTTGCTTCGGCGACATAGGAGTTGCCTGGGCCGACGATCATGCTCGCTGGCTTGTCGGTGAAGAGACCGAAGGCGAGCGAACCAATCGCTTGAATGCCACCGAGCCCAAGAATGATGTCGGCGCCAGCCACATCGGCTGCGACGAGGATCGCAGGGTGCACACCACCGCGCTCATCGCGTGCGGGAGATGCCGCGATGACCGTTTCGACTCCGGCTGCTTTGCTCGTGGTCACGCTCATCAACGCCGACGCGATGTGGGGGAAGCGCCCAGCGGGGATGTAACACCCGGACACGTCGACGGGAACGAGCTTGTGCCCGGCCCGTAACCCCGGTGTTACCTCGACTTCGAAGTCGGAAAGCGACTGGCGCTGAGCCTCGGCGAAGTAGGAAATGTTTCGATGGGCAGCAACGATGTCGTCGACCATCGTCGGGGCAAGGCCGGCTCGGGCCTTGGCGGTCGCCTCGGGTGAAACGACGATCGGGCCGTCCCAACCATCGAAGTCCTTTGCGAGTTCGCGAGCGCGGTCTTCGCGCCCGTCCCGAAGCCCGTCGAGCACCTCACGGACCGTTGTGCTGACATCGCTGGTCGAGTTGTCCTTCGGGGCTGTCGATCGCTGCTTGATGTAGGTGATTGTCATAGTGCGCTACAGGGTCGCCCGAAACCAGGATGTGACTTCTTCGGCCATCACTTCAGATGCGTCGCGTGGCCCAAAGAGGTGTCCTCCGGTCGCGAGACGGACAAACTTTTTCGGTTCCTTCGCCGCTCCGTGGAGCCGTTCGGCTTCGCCGATCAATACGGTGGTGTCGTCTTCGGCATGGACCGTGAGGTACGGGCGATCGAGGCCCGCAACCGCCTCGAGCACATCGTGGGTCTCGAGATCGTGGACGAACTCGGCTTCGAGCGTGAAGACCCGCCCGCCGATGTTGACGTCGGCGACGCCCTCGGTGAGCAGCTCGGTTTCGCTGTTGCCGAGGAGGTGTCGGACGTGGCTCGCATCTGACGGGGCCCCGATGGTTGCGACCGAGCGAACGGTCTTCAGTCGTTCTGCCGCGAGCAATACCGCTGCGCCGCCGAGGCTATGGCCGAGCACGCCACAGGGCCCAAAGCCGAGTTCGATGAGCTTGGTTGCAGCCCGCACGATGTCGGTGACGTTGCCCGACAAGGTCTTCTTTGCAAAGTCGCCCTCGCTCTCGCCGCGGCCGGTGAAGTCGAAGCGAAACGCAGCGAGCCCGGCATCGCTCAGCGCGTCGGCGAGCCTGGTCATCGTGTGCAGGTCTTTCGAACAGGTAAAGCAGTGCGCCATGAGCACCGAGCCAGTCGCACGTTGGGGTGGCCGGTGGAGCACCCCGGTGAGCTCGTTTCCTCCGCTTCCAATGAACGTGAGTTTCTCGGTTTCGGGGCGGTCTGGTGGTCGTTTGGTGGTCATGTTCGTTACAGGATCTTTCGGAGCAGCTTCTGCTTTGCGTCGTTGTAGGGAGGGTAGACGAGGTTGTGTTCGCCAACGGTCGGCTTTGACAGCACGCCCTTCATGTTCGAGAAGGCGTCGAACCCCGCCTTGCCGTGGTACCGGCCCATGCCCGAGGCGCCGACACCACCGAAGGGGAGGTCGGGCGGTACGAAGTGGAGCAGCGTATGGTTCACACACGCCCCACCCGAACTTGTCTGGGAAAGGACCTGATCGACCGTCTTTGACGATTCGGAGAAGACGTACAGCGCGAGCGGCTTGGGTCGCTCGTTCACGAACTGAATCGATTCGGTCACGTCGTGTACCGAGATGATCGGCAGGATGGGACCGAAGATCTCGTTTGTCATGAGCGATGAATCTCGTGGCGGGTCGATGACGATCGTCGGTGAAAGGTAGAGCCCGTCTGCTCCAGCGTCACCGCTGCGTGTCCCAGCGTCACCGCTGTGTATCACCGTGTCGTCGTCGAGCTCGTCGAGGAGTCCGGTGAGGCGCCGATGGTGACGTTCGTTGATGATGCGTCCAAAGTCGGGGCTCTCGGCTGGCCGATCACCATAGAAGGTTTGCCAAGCGGTGGTAATGCCGTCGACGAGTTCGTCCCTGCGGCTCTCGTCGACCAATACATAGTCGGGTGCAATGCACGTTTGGCCAGCGTTGAACGTCTTGCCCCAGGCAATGCGGTTCGCGGCGACCGAAATGTCGGCGTCTTTGGTCACGATCACGGGCGATTTTCCGCCGAGTTCGAGAACCACCGGGGTGAGGTGCTCGGCAGCGGCGCGCATGACGATGCGACCAACGTTGGTCGATCCGGTGAAGAAGATGTGGTCGAAGCGCTGCGCGAGTAACGCGGTCGAGACGTCTGCATCACCTTCAAAGATGGCGAGGGCCCGCTCGTCGACGTACTTCGGGAGGTGTTTGGCGATCACCGCAGAGGTAGCAGATGACACTTCGGACGGTTTGACCGCAACCACGTTGCCCGCAGCAAACGATGCGACGAGTGGCTCGAGCACCAGGTTCACAGGGTAATTCCATGGTGCGATAACGAGGGATAGGCCGAGCGGTTCGGGGATGACCTTTGCCGACCCGGGTTGTGTTACGACGGGCAACCGGCGACGCCGTGGTTTCGCCCACTTGCCAACCCGTGATGCAACGTATTCAGCGCCCGCAATCGACGACGAGATATCGGCGGTCCAACCCTCGATCGGCGGACGACCCAGATCGCTTGCCATAGCGTCGATCAGCGCATCGGTGTTGTCCTTCGCGAAGCGAATCAGGCCGTTGATCTGTCCTTTGCGCCACGCGACCGAGCGGGTAACCCCAGCGGCGAAGGTGTTCGAAAGGCGAGCGAGCTCGGTCTCGATGTGGGTCTCGAGTTCGGTCTTCGAAACAGATGCTTCTGCTTGTGTCATGTGCAGAGCGTAGACGCCAGACGAGTCGAGGGCCGAGGTGTCTGAGCTGATAGACAGGGCAGATGGACAACCCCGCTACGTCTCAAGATCCGGTTCTCGTCGAGAAGAAAGATGGCTATGCCGTCGTGACCTTGAATGACCCGGACCGCCGAAATGTGTTCACGCTCGCGATGAGCGCCAGAGTTCACGAGATCTTCGATGCGCTCGAAGCCGACGAGTCGATCAATTCGGTCGTGATCACCGGCGCTGGAAAGGGCTTCTGCTCGGGTGGTCACCTCGACGAGCTGTTGGAGAACCCGGGGCCAGAGGGCATGCGCAAGATCTACGCAGGGTTTGTGCGAATCGCCAACAGTCGGCTCGCAACGATCGCCGCAGTCAATGGCGCAGCGGTCGGGGCGGGCATGAACGCGTTATTGGTATGCGATGTTGTCGTCGCCGGCGAATCGGCTCGCTTCGACAGCAGGTTTTTACAGATCGGCCTCGGACCGGGCGGCGGCCACACGTGGCGTCTGTTGAATAACATTGGTCTCCAAGCGACAAAGGCAATGGTGTTGTTCGGTGAAGTTCTCAACGGACAACGGGCGGCTGAAGTCGGCCTGGCGTGGAAGTGCGTTGGCGACGACGAGCTCCTCGCCGAGGCTGAAGCGCTGGCAGCCAAGGCCGCACGGGCACCGCGCGAACTCGTTTTCCAGACGAAGGAAAACATTCACAACGCAATCGCCATCACCACGAGCGAGGCGGCGATCGACAACGAACTCGACACCCAGGTGTGGTCGATGGGCGAGCCCGCCTTTGTCGACATGGTGAACTCGCTCAAGTCCAAGATCTCAAAGAAGTAGTCGAGCGACAGGTGAAATCTTCAGGATTCGACTTTGCGCTTTCGGGCGAACTCGCCGAGCTGCAGACCCACGCCCGAGCGGTCGCCGAGAAGGGCGTTTCTGACCACGGTGTCCACAACGACAGTTGGATCAACGGATTCTCAAAGGCGTTCTCGGCAACCCTCGCCGAGGAGGGCTGGGTCGGGATGACCTGGCCGACCGAGTTCGGTGGTGGCGGACGTCCCCCGATCGAGCGGGTCATCATGGCTGAAGAAATGATCGGCGCCGGGGCCCCGATAGCGGCAAGCTGGTTCGCCGACCGCCAGTTCGGTCCGTCGATCTACACCTACGGCAGCCCCGAGCAACAAGAGCAGTACCTTCCCGGGATGCTGACCGGCAGCACGACGTGGGGCATCGGCATGAGCGAGCCGAACAGTGGAAGCGACCTCGCGAGCCTTTCGACATCGGCGGTCCGAGACGGTGACACCTACATCGTGAACGGCCAAAAAATCTGGACGTCGGGCGGCGCGCTCGCCGACTTTGTGTACCTGATTTGTCGCACCGACGCATCGGGTAAACCACACCAAGGCGTCAGCGAGCTCATCGTGCCGATGGACCTGCCCGGTATCGAGGTGCGAACTATTCGTGACATGGTCGACAACACGCACTTCTGCGAGATCTTCTTCACGAACGTCGAGGTTCCGGTCGAGAACCTGGTCGGGGTCGAAGGGGGAGCGTTCAAACAGACCATGGTGCAGCTCGAACATGAACGCGGCGGGATCGACCGACTGGTTTCGAACCGTCCGCTCTATGAGCTCGCGAAGGAACGGGCAAATCGCGGCGACCCAAAGGTCCGACAAGCAATCGCACGGATCGAAGCGGACTATCACGTTGGCCGTCTCCTCGTGTATCGCGAAGTCCTCAAGCAGGCCCCGAAGGGCTTTAGCGCTGCGACTAAGGTCTTCTGCACCGAGCATCAGGTGCGGGTAGCGAACTTTGCTGCTCGTGTGCTCGGACCAGAAATGACCCTCGACAACCAGCAGAGCAGAGAGTTCTGTTACAGCCCGAGTTACCTACTCGCAGGTGGAACGAGCGAAGTGATGCGAAATATTCTTGGCGAACGAGTTCTTTCTCTACCACGAGAACCTCGTGCCGACGTAAAGAACAGCACCCGTACATAAAGGCGAGACACCATGTCTGAGAGCACCACGATGTCTGAGAAACCAACGATCATCCATCACCTCGAGTACAACGCTCGCCGACAGGGCGCCCGTCCGGCAATCCACGACAAGGTGACCGGCACGTGGCGGACTCGAAACTGGCGCGAGTACAACTTGGCGACCCGTCGCTTCGCAAAGGCGCTCATGGCAACGGGGTTCGGCGAAGGTGATCCGCTTGCAATCCTCGGTGCGAATCGTCCCGAGTGGACGATCTCGGCGCTCGGGGCAATCCGTGTCGGAGGAATCTCGGCGGGCATTTACACCACGTGCTCGGCAGAGGAGATCGGTTTCATTCTCGATCACAGCGAGGCGGGGATCATCGTCCTCGAGACACTCGAACAACTCGATCGCGTCTTCGAGATCTGGGACTCGGTGCCCACCTTGCAGGGTGCTGTTCTCATGGAGGGCGCTGGAAGTCACGACGACGAACGGGTTGTCACATGGGATGAGTTCATCGCGTCTGGTGAAGGCGTGAGCGACGAGGATCTCGACGCACGACTCGATTCGCTTCGTCCCGACCAAGTCGCCGACTTCATCTATACCTCGGGAACGACCGGCCCTCCCAAAGCCGTGATGCTGACCCATGAAAACTTGGAGTGGACGGCCAGCACGATCGGCGGAACGGTCGACTTGGACACCGAGGAAGTCGCCCTCTCGTATTTGCCGCTCTCCCATATTGCTGAGCAGACGGCCTCGATGCTCATGCACCTTGTGTTTGGGTACCAAGTCTATTTCTGCCACAACGGTCTGGAACTTGCCGAGTACCTGCCCGAGGTCAGGCCAACCACATTCTTTGGCGTGCCACGAGTCTGGGAGCGATTCGAGTCCGGGATCAAAGGCAAGCTCGCCGAGGCGACGGGGGCAAAGGCAAAGATTGCAGAACAGGCGATGAACGTCTCCGCCCAGTTCATTGCACTGCAGAACGCTGGAAAGACTCCTCCCAAGTTGCTCGAGATTCAGTACCAGGCCGCTGACAAGGTGGTGTTGTCGAAGATCAAGGCGGCGATTGGGCTCGATCGCTGTCGAGTCTTGGTATCGGGCGCCGCGCCAATCCCGGCGGCCAGCCTCGAGTTCTTCTCCTCGATCGGTATGGCGGTGACTGAACTCTACGGACAGTCCGAAGGGTCGGGGCCAACGTCGACGAACCTTGTTGGGGCCAACAAGTACGGGACGGTCGGACGGGCAATCCCCGGCGTCGAGGTAAAGATCGCAGACGATGGCGAGATCATGGTTTCGGGCAAGAACATCTTTGCCGGGTACTACAAGAACGAAGCCGAGACCGAAGCGGTGTTGACCGACGGATGGTTGCATTCGGGCGACCTCGGATCACTCGACAGCGATGGCTACCTGTCGATCATCGGCCGCAAGAAAGACATCATCATCACCTCGGGCGGCAAGAACATCGCTCCGCAAAACATCGAAGAGTTGCTCGCCGGAATCGATATCGTCGGCACGCCGATCGTCGTTGGCGAACAGCAGCGCTTCTTGGTTGCGCTGCTTACGCTCGACCCAGAAGCTGCCGCTCGCTTTGCCGAAGAACACGGCATCGACGCGAGCTCGATGCACGATGACCCGGTGGTTCGAAGCCACATCGAAGAGGCGATCACTCGCGATGTCAACCCGCAGATGGCACGCGTCGAACACATTCGGAACTTCGTCGTGTTGCCAAACGAGTTCACGACCGCAACGGGAGAGCTCACGCCGACGCTGAAGGTCAAGCGCAACGTCGTCAACGACAAGTACGCAGACGAAATCGCTGCCGCCTACGAAGCCGGACAGGTTCTGTAGCAAGCGGCGCCGTGGCGGGCCTTCCTTAGATCAAAAAGAAATTGGCCGACCTTGTTAACACTCGGCGGCTTTTCAGCCCCTAAGGGGTTCGATGGAAGAAGGACGCAACCTTAGCCTCGATCGCTTGTACCGATCGGATCATGAGCGGTTGCAACGCGCCCTGTTGGCCCATTGCGGGCGTCCCCAGATCGCGGCCGACGCCGAGCAGGAGGCCTTCCGGCAGGCGTTGGCAGCAAAGACGGTGATCCAGAATCACCGTGCTTGGGTCTGGGCGGCAGCCTTTCGTATTGCGAATGGGCTGTTGTCCAACACCGTTGCGACGGTCGAGGAGATCGAGTCGCACTGCAACGACAGCCCAGGTGAGCTGGTTGAGTTCCTCGACATGCTCTCGAGCCTGTCGGATCAGCAGCGTGCGATCGTTTCACTGCGATATGTCGGCGGTTTCGCGAGTCCAGAGATTGCCGACCTACTCGGAACCTCGCCTGGTTCGGTGCGCGTCCAACTCCATCGAGCACACCAACTCCTGAAGGAAAGGCTGGTTCACTCATGAACGAATTTGATGAAGAACCCTTCGACGCCGAGATCGCCGGAATGTTCGATGCCCTCAACTCTTACGAGGCAAAGCCAATCGACTTTGGCTCAGCCGCAATTGGCGCGGCTGACGTGATCGAACTCGAAGACGACCCCGCAGTCGTCCCGCTGATCGTGTCGACGACCGCCGAGGCTCGCGAGTCGGAACGCCCAGTTGCGTTGTTGGTCGGTGCTGCGGCGGCGGTATTGATAGCTGTCCTTGCCGTTGGCCTCTGGGTCACAAATGAACCAGCAACACTCGCGACGAGCACCGGTAGCGAAACTGGCGAAGCGGTTGCAGAGGATTCGTCGTCGACCGAAGCGCCGACGACGACAGCTGGGCCAGCGACTACAACGACGTCTGCTCCGGCGACCACCACCACACTGCGCAACGCCGCACCGGCTGATGCGCCGACGACCACGGCAGTTTCTCCCACCACCATCGACCCGGTCACCACGACGTTGCCTCCAGAGACCACGACGCTTCCTGAGACAACGTTGCCTCCAGGCACGACACTGCCTCCTGAGACCACAGTGCTACCAGAAACCACAGTGTCTCCTGAGACCACGGTGCCTCCCACGACGGCGGTTCCGACAGAAACCACGATTCATCTTTCGACGACGGTGCCTCCAGACCCCACGAGTCCTGACGAAGAAACGATAGAGATCACCGGCGTCGTTACCGAGATCTGGCGAGATTGCAATTACACCCACATCCTCAACCCCGATGGCACGATCGACGGTGGCGGTCCAGTGATTTGCGATGGTGGCGACGCGGTCGTCGTCGACGGCAAGCGGATCCACACCAGCAGCGGCTACGTGTTCGATGGCGAGTCGTTTTCGAATCACCCGCCGAATCTGATGCTCGGAGACGTGATCACCGTCGTGGTCCTCAGGGACCCAGAATTCGGAACATTCTCGACGAACTGTGCCGTCTGCGGGTAGTGCCTCGGCAGGCCCCGGCTAGAACAGGCCGAAGAGCCAGCTCCAAAAACCCAGAAGTCGCAACGCGAGGACGACGGCGGCAGCGATCATCAAGATCCGGATGGGCCGCTCGCCGCCACGCACGGCGAGTTTTGCGCCAACCCAGCTACCAGTGCTCAGGCCTACCGCGAGGATGATCGCGGGCGCCCACCGCACCTGTCCTTCGAGGATGAACACGGGCAATGCAATCAGGCTGGCGAAAATGGTGAACACGACCTTGACCACATTCGCCGTGACGAGGTCCATGCCAGAACGACCGAGCGCAGCGAGAAGAATGAGCCCAACGCCGGCCTGAATCGCGCCTGCGTAGATCCCGATGCAGAACGAGACGGTAGCCATGGACGCATCCGACCACGGCTCGACGTTGGACTTCGCGTTCGGTTTTCTCACCGTCAAGATGATGACCGG
>CALHXU010000163.1 GCA_938040365.1 uncultured Acidimicrobiales bacterium | reverse complement strand
AGCGCGAGTGCTCATCGCGATCAGCCAGCGAACCCTTTCGGTTGCGCGCCAACCCCACGCAGTCGTGCCCGTAAAGCTCGGAGGCGACATCGTAAAAGAACGGGTCGTGCACCGAGTTTCGTTCTTCATGATGGCCTACGTAGCGCTCACCGTTGGCGGGTTCTTGCTCGTCGCAGGCCTGGGCGGCGACATCGAGTCAACCATCGGCGCGGTGGTTGGTTCGCTTGGAAACATGGGGCCAGCATTTGGTAACGCAGGCCCGACAACAACCTTTCTCGAAGCGTTTCCCGCGCCCGCCCGATTGGTCTTGATGCTCTTGATGCTGATCGGCCGCCTCGAGATCTTCGCCGTGCTCCTCATGTTTGCACTACCTCGTCGGGTCCTGCGCCGCGCCCGCCCCCACAAGCACACGTTTTGACGTTTCGTTGGCGTTGTCCCTTTCAGGGGGAGTGTTCAGGCCACGCAGGCCGAACGCCAGAGGCGGCGGAAGAGGCATCTTCGTCCCCGAAGGGGAGGAAATCAGAGTTGACCGCTCAGCGGAAAATTGCGGCGGAGCCGCCCGCTGAGAGGTCAACTCACGAGCTCGGCGAGTAAGGACGTGAGCATCCAGGGGTCGTTGGTGCCGGCGAGTTCTCGGCAGCTGTGCATGGCGAGTTGGGGGCAGCCAACGTCGAGGGCGGGCATTCCAAGTAGCGCCGAGACGGTCGGGCCGATCGTTGAGCCGCAGGGAAGATCGGACCGAGACACAAACGATTGGGTTGTCACGCCAGCCCGTTCGGCTGCGAGGCGGAACAAGCCTTCGGTGTGTGCGGTAGTCGTGTAACGCTGATTTGCGTTGTGCTTTAGGGTTGGTCCGCCGTTGAGAAAGACATGGTGGTTGTGCTCATGGCGATCGGCATAGTTTGGATGCGTTGCGTGCGCGTTGTCAGACGAGACAAACAGTGAGTTTCGTAGCGCCTCATTATGTTGCACAGCCGACGCACCGATGCTTTCCGAGATCGCCTCGAGTAGTCGTGGAAGCGCAGCGGTACCTGCTCCGGTTGCGCTGACCGAGCCGACCTCTTCGTGGTCAAAGAGTGTGACGACGGGAATGTGCTCGGTCGGGTTCACACCCGAAAGTGCGGTGAGGGCAGCGTGGCAGGACAACTGATTGTCGAGCCGCGGAGCGCTGATGAACTCTTCGTCTGCGCCAATGAGCTGGCTTGGGGCTGTGTCGTGGAGCATCAACTCGGCGCCGACAATATCCATCTTCGACACAGCGGCGGCTTCGGCAACGAGATCCCAAATGTCATCTGAGTCGCCGGGGGAGAGGCCATAGATCGGCGCCATGTGCGTTTGTTTGTTGAGTAGCAGACCTTTTGTTGTGATGTCGCGGTCGAGGTGGATTGCGAGCTGTGGGATACGAAGTACCGGTCGTTCGAGATTTACTAACGACAAGGTCACCGCGTCGCCGTCGCGAACTGCAATGCGTCCTGACACGCTGAGGTCTCGGTCAAGCCATGAGTTCAGCAAGACGCCGCCGTAGGTCTCGACCCCAAGGCGCCGATATCCGTGGGCGTTTGCCTGGGGCGTGGGCTTGAGATGCAGGTTCGGACTGTCGGTGTGGGCACCGATGATGCGAAACGGAGCGTCTGGCGAAGCACCGTCGGGCACGACCCAGGCCATGAGCGACCCGTCCTGTATCCGGAAGAACTTCCCCGACGCGTCACCGGTTGGTGAAGTATCTGCCGTCCCGTTACCTGTTTTTGTGGCATCGACAAAACCACTTTTGGTGAGCATCGTTGCGGCGTTCGCCACAACGTGAAAGGGCGAAGGTGAGTCGTCGATGAAGCGACAAAGAGCGAGAGCGTGGGCGCTGTGGGATGGAGAGTCGTTGACCATATGACCAGTGTGACCGCTCATTGGGTGTGGTGCGAGGACCGTTGGTGGGGTAGGTTGTTTAGCTCAGGCCGGGCCAATGTCGTCCCAGCGTTGCAATCTCCACGCTGCTCTTAGACGAGGAACGACATATGACCACTGGACTGCCGCCCCGGCAGGGCCTCTATAACCCTGAAAACGAACACGACGCGTGCGGACTGAACTTTGTCTGCGACATGCGTGGTCGTCGAAGCCATCGCATTGTGCAGCACGGCCTCGGCGCGCTGTGCGCGCTCGAGCATCGAGGCGCCGCAGGCTCAGATCCCGAGGTCGGTGACGGATCGGGGATCTTGACCCAGATCCCAGATGCACTCTTGCGTGCCGACGTCGACTTCGAACTGCCAGCGTTTGGCGAGTACGCCACCGGAATTGCCTTCCTTCCTCAGGAGCCGTCGGTCGCCGCCGAGGCCAAGGCCGAGATACAGCGGATCGCCGTCGAAGAAGGGCTGGTCGTTCTTGGCTGGCGTGACGTCCCGGTTCGTCCAGAGACGATCGGCGCTGGTGCACGCGTCACTATGCCAAGCCTCAGCCAACCGTTCTTTGCGCACAGCTCGGGGTCGTTGTCGGGAATCGAACTCGATCGGGTGCTCTTCATTGCTCGCAAGCGCTTCGAGCACGAGATCTCGATTACAGCCGATGCGAGCGAGGCGAGCGAGGCCATGGGTGGGGCATCATCGAGCCACGATGGCGTGTACTTTCCTTCGCTTTCTGCCCGAACGATCGTCTACAAAGGAATGCTGACGACGCCTCAGCTCGGGACGTTCTACAGCGACCTGCTCGACGAGCGCTACGAGTCAGCAATTGCCCTAGTTCACAGCCGATTCAGTACCAACACATTTCCGGCGTGGCCCCTTGCTCACCCCTATCGACTGGTCGCCCACAACGGCGAGATCAATACGATCAAGGGCAACCGGAACTGGATGAAGGCCCGCCAGTCGGCGCTGGAGTCGGGTCTTTTTGGCGATTCTCTCGAACGGGCATTCCCGATCTGCACCCCAGGTGCCTCCGACACAGCGGGGTTCGATGAATGCCTCGAGCTGTTGACCCTGTCGGGTTATAGCTTGCCCGAGGCAATTCTCATGATGATCCCAGAGCCGTGGGAGAATCATGAATCGATGGATGCCGACCGAACGGCGTTCTATGAATACTATTCGACGCTCATCGAGCCATGGGATGGGCCCGCGTCGGTTTCGTTCACCGATGGCACGGTCGTTGGCGCGGTCCTCGACCGCAACGGTCTACGGCCTAGTCGCTACTGGGTGACGAGCGACGATCTGGTGATCATGGCCTCTGAGGTCGGCGTAGTCGATGTCGATCCGGCATCGATCGTCGAGAAGGGTCGGCTAGAGCCAGGCCGCATCTTCTTTATCGACACCGAAGCCGGCCGAATTCTTCGTGACGACGAGATCAAAGCAACGGTTGCTGCCAAGCGTCCTTATGGCGAGCTTGTGAAGAACTCGGTTGCACATATCGATACCCTCCCGCTCCACGAGGACGACCGGCAAAGCGAAGGCTCGCTTGAAACCCGACAGTTGACCTACGGCTATACCCACGAGGATGTCAAAGTTCTTTTGGCGCCAATGATCGAGAACGGTAAAGAGGCGCTCGGCTCGATGGGAACCGATACCCCAATCGCGGCACTGTCTGAGAAGGCCCGCCTACTTCCCGACTACTTCCAACAGTTGTTCGCCCAGGTCACGAACCCTCCGCTCGACGCAATACGAGAAGAGCTAATAACCGCGGTCGGTACGACGATCGGGCCTCGTGGAAACCTCCTCGCACCGGGAGATGACCCTGTTCGTCAGATTCACATCGACCATCCGGTGCTCGCTCCGCAGGACTTCTTGCGTTTGCTGCCAAGCGCCGACCCTGCGTCGGGTCTGAAGAGTGTGTTTCTCGACATGGTCTTTCCGGCGTCGGCTGGAGCCGAGGGGCTTAAGACGTCGCTCGACGCGCTTCGCTCGGCGGCCCAAGATGCGATCTCGGAAGGCGCTGGCATTCTCATCCTGACCGACCGCGCGGCCTCGGGGCAGCTCGCGCCGATTCCGCCGCTGCTCGCAACGGCTGCGGTGCACCATCATCTGGTTACCGAAGGCACTCGCTCGCGAGCCGACATCGTGGTCGAGACGGGCGAGGCCCGCGAAGTACACCACATTGCGACGCTGCTCGGGTTTGGCGCACGCGCCGTGTACCCATATGTGGCGTTCGAGACGATCATCGATATGGCCGAAAATGGCGTGCACGGGCTGACGGTCACCCCTGTTGAGGCCGTTCGAAACTATGTCAAAGCATTCGACAAGGGTTTGCTCAAGGTCATGTCGAAGATGGGGATCTCGACGGTTGCGTCCTACACGGGTGCCCAGATCTTTGAGGCGATCGGACTCGCGGACGAGGTGCTCGAGGAGTACTTCGGCGGGATGGTCGGACGCCTGGGCGGCGTCGGCCTCGACGTTCTTGCAAAAGAAGTGCTGCAACGCCACGATCGGGCGTTCCCGGCGAACCCCAACCATCGCGCCCATCGTTCGCTCGAAGTCGGCGGCGAGTATCAATGGCGCCGAGAGGGCGAGTTTCACCTCTTTAATCCCGACACGGTTTTCAAGTTGCAACATGCGACCAAGGCCGGCCGGTACGACGTGTTCCGCGAGTACACGAGCGCGGTAAACAACCATGCCGAGAACCTGTCGACCCTTCGCGGCCTGTTCTCGTTCAAGGACGGCGAGCGATCGCCGATTCCAATCGACCAGGTCGAGCCGATCACCGAAATTGTGAAGCGGTTCTCCACCGGTGCAATGTCTTATGGCTCGATCTCGGCCGAGGCCCACGAGACGCTCGCAATTGCGATGAACCGCATCGGCGCCAAGTCCAACACGGGCGAGGGTGGCGAGGACGATGTTCGTTTCGAGGTCATGGAGAATGGCGATTCGAAGCGGTCTGCGATCAAGCAGGTGGCGTCGGGCCGCTTCGGTGTTACGTCCAACTATCTCGTAAATGCCGACGACATCCAGATCAAGATGGCTCAGGGCGCAAAGCCGGGCGAGGGTGGACAACTTCCGGGCCACAAGGTGTACCCATGGATCGCAAAGACCCGTGGTAGCACTCCCGGCGTCGGCCTTATCAGCCCGCCGCCACACCACGACATTTACTCGATCGAAGATTTGGCCCAGCTCATCTACGACCTCAAGAGCGCAAACCCTCGGGCCCGAGTGCACGTGAAGCTCGTGAGCGAACTTGGCGTGGGGACGGTGGCGGCAGGTGTATCGAAGGCACACGCCGATGTCGTCTTGATCTCGGGCCACGACGGAGGTACTGGCGCATCGCCGCTGACCTCGGTGAAACACACCGGCTCTCCATGGGAGTTGGGTCTCGCCGAAACGCAGCAGACACTGCTCATGAACGGATTGCGCGACCGCGTCGTTGTGCAGGTGGACGGACAACTCAAGACCGGTCGCGATGTGATGATCGCTGCGCTGCTCGGCGCAGACGAGTACGGCTTTGCCACAGCGCCGTTGGTTGTTATGGGCTGTGTCATGATGCGCGTCTGTCACCTCAATACGTGTCCGGTGGGCGTTGCGACCCAAGATCCGGAGCTTCGCAAGAAGTTCAGCGGTACGCCAGAGTTCGTCGTCAACTTCTTTGAGTTCATTGCTGAAGAAGTACGCGAGCTTCTCGCCGAACTTGGCTTTCGCACGCTCGACGAAGCAATTGGCCAGGTCGAGGCGCTCGATCTCACCGCGGCGATCGATCATTGGAAGACCGAC
>CALHXU010000162.1 GCA_938040365.1 uncultured Acidimicrobiales bacterium | reverse complement strand
GCATCAGCTGGGCCCGCCTCGGCTAGGCGAACCTGTCGCCCGCCGAGTGTTTCGAATCGTGTTGGCAGGTCGACCATCGGATCTTCGAACGAGCTCGCAGACTCTTGGGCCTTCTTCACGCGGCGCCACTCCGGTGAGATCGCTGCGAGTGTTGCCGCGTTGGCGTGGTCGAAGGCGTTGAGCTTCTTCATCTGGGTCTCCTGTTGATTAATAAATACTAGGTGGTACTATATCTAGCGTTGACATCTTCCGTATTCTCCAAATCGGACACCGAAAAGTTGAGTGGGAAGTTGAGAGGGGCGTGATGGACCCACATGTTGCCGTGACGCCCTCCGCTGGCCGACCCAGAACCTTCGACGTCGATCACGTGGTTACCGTGGCCGTCGAGAGCTATTGGGCCGATGGGGTCGAGGCCGTGTCGATAAACGAGATCTGCCGGCGTGCTGGAGTGTCGAAGCCCGGCCTGTACCGCGAGTTCGGTGGCGAGGACGGGCTTATGGACGCGGCTCTCGCTCGCTACGCCGAAACCGTCCTCGCTCCCAACTTTGAGACTCCCTCCGACGACCTTCCGTTAGCCGATGTGCTCGGCGCGGCGATCGATCTGATGGTCGATGTCGACCGGTCCGGACCGTTGGGGTGCCTTCATGCAGATATGCGGCAAGTGTCGGACAAGCTGGGGCCGTTGACCCGCAAGCGGGTGCTGGACCTTCGCGACCAGGCGAGGTCGACCTACGCCACGTGGATCGAGCGGGCGAAGGAAGCGGGCGAAATGCCCTCATCGATCGAGACCGACATTGCGGTCGCCCTTATCGACTTTCAACTCACGAACGTGCTTGTGCAAATGTCGCTCGGAGAAGATCCCGAGCTTCTTTCCGCTCAGGCCCGGTTGAGCTTCGCTGGGCTGACCACGTTCACTTCGGCCTAGTCCAGGAGATCAACCGCCGAGTGCGGCTCGGGCTTGGTCTCGCAGCGCAACGAGTTCGGGATAACGGTCGAAGAACTCGAACTTTCTTGCTTGGGTGGTCGATCCTTCGGGAGGTCCGTCTGAGATAACCCATTCAGCGAAGCTCTCTGCAATGTCTTCGGTCGGGATGGTAGCTGCGTATTCGGTAACGAACCCACCGGTGTCGAACCGTGTGGCGCATTCCCCAGCGCAGTCACCGCCTTCGCCTTTCTCTTCGGCCGAGAATTCGCTCGTGGTATAGCCGGGCCAGAACTCGCTGAAGTAGGCGTGGAGGTACGAGTCTTGTGCTGGGCACCCTTCGGGCGGCGCATAAACCGCGCAGCCATCAACTGAGCTTCCGACCGGAATCTGATCTGTGCGCAGCGTCAGGAGGTGGGCAAACTCGTGAATGATCGTTCGATCCAGCTCTTGTCTGCCGTAGGCATTCGTCGTGTCGAGGACAAGCTCCCATTCGGTGCGGTCCGAATTCGACGCGTACACCGAGCCATCAATCCCACCGGACTCCACCGCATCGATGGCTCGGAACCGGGTGATTTCTGGGTGCGTGTCTGCAGGAAAGATCTCGTTGAAACGGTCCCACACTTCCAGGTCGGCAGAAGTGGCTGACTGATCGCTGAGCACATCGCCCTCAACGTCGTACACGGCCAGCGTGGCAAAGGGAGAACTCAGCACGAGTAGCAGTAGCCCACCGGCCACCAACGTCACGACGAGCATTACGCCACCGGTTAGCAGTTTCTTCTGAGTGAGGTCCATGTTCAAACCCCGACGTTAGTGGTCGGCTCCCGCAATTTCTCGTAGGGCGCGACCGCGGAATCGGAAGTACTCAACGGTGAAGGCGGCGATCAGGATTACGATCACTGCGGCGACGACGGCGCGGCCGTTGAGATCGGGTAATCCGTAAATGACGGCAAGTGATGCTGCGACGGCGACGAGTCGCTCGGTGAGGTCCATCTTGTTTGCTCGCCATGCTCCTGCAGCCATTGCGCCGAAGAAACTGACTAACGCGATAGCGAAGACGTGATTTACAAAGGTGAGTAGCTCATCGTCTGGGTGCAAGAAGATTTCTTCGAGGGCGACCGCCGAAAAGACGATGCCGACGATCATCGGGAAGTGCGTCCACACATACACCTGGACCGCATAACGCCCAATGGTTTCACGCGTCTCGTTCTTCATCCTCTCTTCCCATATGGCGATGGCGCGGTCGAAGTAGCCCCAATAGAGCGTCATTGCGTACGCGATTCCGATCAGGAGGAACGACGCAACTCGCCACGACGGAGGAGTTTCCTCGCTTCTTGCGAGTGTGACCCCGACGGCGATGATCGCCTCACCGAGTGCGATGATCAGAATGAGACCATGGCGTTCGGCATAGTGGGAGGGCACGACGCTCCAGGGCTCTCGTCCTCCGAGGTCCGACGCAAGCATGGTGAGCAGCAGCGCCGCTAGCCAGATCCACTCTTGGTTTGCATCGGCCAGTGACCCGATGATCAACAACGCTCCGCCGAGCGCAGAGATCGGGGAGAACTTGATGAGTCCCTTTGTCGACCCGCCCTCGCTCATTGTGCTTTGGAGTAAAAGAAGAGAGCCGAGCTGGGTCATTATCAGGTAGGGGACTGCGACCCACAAGCCTTCACCTTCGAACGCATCGGGCACTGCATGGGCCATCACCAACGTCGCTGCCATCGCGGCGAGCATCACCAGTCGTCGCCAGCGAGGTGTCATGTCGACGAGGTTGGTTGTCCACGTCCAGCCCGCCCAACCCCACCACAAAACGCCAAGGAGGATCGCGGCACGCGCCGTGCCGCCCCAACTGAGGTCATGAACAAGGGTGTAGACAACCTGGGTTATCGCGAAGACAAAGA
>CALHXU010000161.1 GCA_938040365.1 uncultured Acidimicrobiales bacterium | reverse complement strand
ACCTCGCGACTCCTTCCTCACCGTGATGGGCCGCAAACCGGTCATCGAAGCGTTGCACGATCAATCGTTGAGCTTCGACAAGATTCTGTTGAGCGAGAAGGCTCGCGGCGATGAGATCGACACGATCAACGGCATGGCGGCAAGCCGTCGAATCACGATCGAACTGGTTCCTGAAGTAAAGGTCACCGCAGTCGCTCGCTCGGCACGTCACCACCAGGGTGTTGTTGCCGATGTGGTTGCACCACAGATGGAACACCTCTCGGACTTCTGCGAGAAGCGCCGTCGAGGTAAGGATTATGCGTGCTCGGTCCTCGTGCTCGACCGAGTGCACAACCCGGCGAATGTGGGCATGATCTTGCGTTCTGCGACCGCCGCCGGAATCGATGGTGTGGTCGTGCCCCACAAAGGAACTGCCGACATTGGCCCCGTTGCCATCAAGGCTTCGGCCGGTGTTGCGTTTCGTGCGTCGATCTTGCGGACCGAAGACACGCTCGAAGCGCTCGCGATTCTCGAACAGCACCGCTTTGCGATCTTTGGACTCGATGGGGGTGGCGAGCCGCTCTTTGGCGCTGAGCTTCCCGAACGAGCCGCCTACATCGTGGGCAACGAGTCGGAAGGTCTCAGCGCAAATGCTGCGGCTGCCTGCGATGGACTGCTATCGATTCCGCTCGACAACGGCGTCGAGTCGCTGAATGCTGCCGTTGCTGCTTCGCTGGTGGCCTACGAAACGCAGCGTCTGCGAGCCATGTACACCTGAGCGCACGATCAGTCGGTCGGGTATGCCGCCGTTGCGTTATAGAGGCCGCGGACGATCAGGTCGGTGAACTGATCGATGAGTATGGCCACATTGTCGGTCCCGGCCTTTTCTTCCAAGTTGTCGAAGCCGGGCAGCAAGACGGCTAAGCCATGCACCGATGACCAAATGAATGTTGCGGCGGCTTCGATGTTGAGTTCGGGGTTGTGCTGTTCGGCGATCGCAGCGACCGTTTCGGCGAGAATCTCAAACGCCCGACCTGCGGTGGTCGAGAATTGCTCGTTGCAATTGTCGATGAGCTCGTTTGCGCACATCACGCCGAAGTGGCCCGGGTTCGAAAGTGCATGCCCGAGGTAATGGTTGCCGAGTGCGGTCAAACGTTCGAGCGGATCCTCGATCGATTGAGCGTCTTCAAAGCGCTGCACGAGTAGTGCAAAGCCTTCGGTCGCGACCGAGGTGAGCAGGCCCTGACTGTCGCCGAAGTGGTGAGCGGGCGCCGAATGACTGACGCCGGCACGTCGAGCTACCTCTCGGAGGCTAAAGCCCGTCGGGCCTTTCTCGGTGATGAGTTCGGCGGTTGCGGCTCGCAACGCGGTCGGAAGGTCGCCGTGGTGGTAGGTCTTCGGGTCGGTTCTCGCTGCGGTCACAGAAGGATTTTGACGATAGGTCTTGACACTGTCAAGTGCGATCCTTATTGTCATCTAGACAATGCAAACTTTCCAATGGAAACTTACCAGTGGAAATATCTCAAACGGCAGGGAACTAACGTGACAAAACAGCTCACCTCACTCTTCGACCAACTTCAGAACCGCAGGCGGATGGTGTTCATCGCGCTCGGGATCGTGACGGCGGTGCTCGTCGTCCCGTTCCTCGCGCTCGCCCCCGAAACGTCGGCGTCAAACGAGCCAACAGGCGAAGTGTTCACCGCCCGAGACCGCATCGATGAAACTTTCGTCTCATCGGTCCATCCCACCTTCATCATTGCCGAGGCAGACTCTGGCGACGTCCTGACCGCCACAGCGTTGAACGATGTCCTCGAAATGGGTAGAGCGCTTCGTTCCGACCCAGACCTTGCGTCGACGCTGTTCTCCTTCTTCGACCGCGAATCTGCGACCGATGTAACCGGCGTCCTCACCATTGCCGACATCATCGACGATCGACTTGGCGCGACCGGGAATTCACTCGCCGCAGCGACAGACGCAGAAGTCCAAGCGGTGATCGACGAACTCATCACCGAGTTCGGTCCAAGCTCAGAGGTGCTCGGACTCTCGGTGCAAACCTCCCAAACCCCGGACGGCGAATGGGTATCGCCCGCCTTACGAATCTTGGTTCTGTCAGACAATGATGCGCTCGGCTTTGGTAACACATCGATCAACCTCGGCGGAAGCACCGAAGTCGAAGAGTTCGACCGGCAGATCCAAGAGGTTTTTCGAGTGGACGGATGGACCTCAAACGGTGTCGCAATCGACGTCAACCTCACTTCACAAGAGCAAGGCGCCATCGCCGGGCCATTCATTGGATTCACCATCCTCGCCGTCCTTATCCTCGTCGGAGTCACCTTCCGTAGCTACTGGGTGATGGCAACGGTAAGTGTTGCGTTCATGGCGCTGATCGTATGGCTTAAGGGAATCACCAACCTGATCGGCCTGAAGGACGACCTTGTACTTTCACTGATCGTTCCCGTCGCAATGATCAGCTTTGGCGTCGACTTCGCCTTCCATTCGATTGGCCGATATCGGGAGGAACGCGCCGAAGGCCGTAGCGCCACCCCGGCCTTCGTGGCTGGGTTGACGGCAGTTTCGGGTGCGCTCGTGCTCGCCCTCGCTTCAGACACAACCGCCTTCCTCTCGAACCTCACCTCGGGCATCGAATCGATCAACCAGTTCGGCCTCGGTGCCGCCATTGCACTGGCTTCTGCCTACCTGCTGCTCGGCATTGCATCACCCCTCGCCATTGCCTGGATCGAGGAGCTTGTTCCGGCCCCGACCCCTGGCCGTCGATCGACAGCAACACGTCTTCTCGCTAGCTCGGCAGCCGCAGCAATGACGATGGCATCGGTGCTGTTGATGGTCTTTGTTCTGCCATCGGTCGGCGTGGCGCTCGCTGCTATCACCACACTCATGATCCTTGTGGTGCCGGTACTCGTGCGACGTCGTTCCGCCGGCGAGCGTGCCGGTGATGCAGAAATTGCGGTCGCTGGCGGAGCATTGGCCGCTCCGATTGGACGTGCGGTCGCTGCGGTTGCACGCCGACCGCTCGTCGTCATCCCAACGGCGGTCGTCGTCAGTGCTGTTGCAGCCGTGTTCGCACTGCAGGTCCCCGTCCGGTTCGAAGTTGAAGACTTCTTCTCGGCCGACACTGACTTCGTCCAGAGCCTCGATCAAGTCGACGAGCACGTTGGCGAACTTGGCGGCGAACCCGCACGCTTGTACGTCGAGGCCGACCTCGCCGACCCCACAAACCTCTCGACCATCGCCGCCACTCTCGACAAGATTCGAGCACTCGACGACGCTCCGCTCGCCCGGTCCGCAGACGGATCGGTGAACATTGTCGGGGGCGTGTTCGACGTATTTGAAACCGCCTTTGCATCACCGGTTATGACCGACCTCGTCGCACAGAACACCAGCGTGCAGTTGACCGACGATGACGACGACGGCATTCCCGATACCGCCGAGCAGGTACGTGCACTTCTCGCCGTTGCCTCAGAAACCGGCATCCCGCTCGACGAAAATCGCCTGCTCATGACCCCCGACACCGTCCGCACCTCTGTGTCGATAATCGATGATGGAAGCGACCGCACCGTCTTCGACATGGGTGTGCCAGGGAGCGGCGACCAGGCCGTAATCACCGAAGCGCGCGAAATTCTCGAACCGATCGCTGTCGAACTCGAGACGAACCTTGACGAATCGTTCGTGCAGGTCACGGGAAGCGCCTTTGTTCGAGAAGCCGCCCTCAACGCCACAAACCGGGCGCTACAAATTTCGCTTCCAGTAGCCCTCTTGGCGTGCTTGGCAATCTCGACGCTCTTCCTTCGGTCGATCCGATACGGCTTTGCGAGCATTCTCCCAATCGTCATGGTCGTGAGCTGGCTCTACGGGTTCATGTTCCTTGCCGGATTTGCGATCAATCTCGTCACCGCGACCATCGCGGCGGTTTCCATCGGCATCGGCATCGACTTCGCCATTCACTTCATCGCCCGCTACCGCGAAGAGCTGGAACGCCACGGCGTTAGAGATACTGCGGTACAAATCACCGGCGAAGGAACGGGGCTCGCGCTCGTCGCCTCTGCGATTAGTTCGAGCATCGGATTTGGCATCTTGGCCTTTGCGCCGATGCCGCTCTTTGCCTCTTACGGTCTTCTGACTGCGCTGATGATCGGCATGGCGCTCATTGCGACACTCGTGGTGTTGCCGAGCGTCCTCGTTGCGATCACCGCCGATAGCGCGGACCAAGAACAGGGCCCGCCGAACGGCAATGATGAGGGTCGCCCAATCGACCTTACCTCCGAGAAGCTCAGCGCAGATGAGGAGGCGAACGCCGCTATTGCTGACCTAGTCTGAAGGGAGCCTGTGAACATCTCTGACGAACGACCACCCGAACCACATAGTCGGACCTGTTGGTGACAACCGCAACGGTTGGAGAAACCAACCCCACACCGTGGGGACGTCGAGTCTTCACGGGCTGGAAGGTCGTTGCAGCGAGCGCCTGCCTCTGGGCGCTGCAGTCGATGTTGTGGATGCAGGGATTTGGGAACCTCGCTGTTGAACTACGCAGTCAGTTCGGCTGGTCGAAGACGCTGTTCTCTTCTGCGTTTGCCGCAACCCGCACGGGCGCTGCCCTCATCGGACCGACCCAGGGCTGGGCGTTACGTCGTTGGGGAACGAAGCGGGTCATGCGCTTCGGCAGCATCTTCATCTTCGGAGGATTCGTTGGGCTTGCACTGATCAGGACACAGACCCAGTTCCTGATCGCGCTGTCGGTCGCCGCATTCGGAACAGCGCTCGCGGGGTTCCTCACGATCACTTCGGCGCTCGTCCCGTGGTTCGAGCGAAAGCGGGCCCGAGCGCTGTCGCTGCAGACGATGGGTTTCGCAATCGGTGGCTTCGCCGGACCACTGCTGGTCTTCAGCTTTCGACAGTTCGGCTACCCCGCATCGATGGCCGGAGCGGGCGTCATCCTCACGTTCGCCGTCGTGCTGGCCTCGGTGATCTTGGGTCGCACCCGAGAGTCGACAGGCGAGCCAATCGATGGCATCCCAGAAGAGGTCGCAGCGAAAGCCCCACGGGCCGAAGGCGTGAGCGACGATCACTTCACGGCGGCGCAGGCGCTGCGCACACGTTCCTTTTGGATGGTGTCGCTCGGCCACGCTTCAGCACTGGTCGTCGTATCGGCAGTCATTGCCCACATCGCGCTCTACCTCGTGGAAGATCGTGGCTTCAGCGCAACCGACGCCGCGCTCGTTGCCGGCCTTATCCCACTCTTCCAGTTCGTCGGCACCGCACTCGGCGGCTACCTCGGCGACAAGATCAACAAACGCATCATCATCGTGACCGCAATGTGCACCCACGGCATTGGTCTACTCACCATCACCTGGATGGACGGCTCAATCGCAATTGGAGTCTTCGTCGTGATGCACGGCTTAGCTTGGGGTGCTCGAGGTCCACTCATGCAGGCAATCCGAGCCGACTACTTCGGATCGACTCACTTCGCCGCGATCATGGGATGGTCGGCGATCATCGTCACGGTCGGCACGGTAAGCGGCCCGCTCATCGCCGGCATCTTGGCCGACTCGACCGGCGACTACCAGCTCGGATTCACCATCATTGCCATCCTCGCGTTCGCCGGAAACACCTTCTGGCTTCTCGCCTCACCACCAACGCCGCTCGCACAAGCACCGATATCCCCAGCCGCCGGGTAGCGCCAACTACCGCGGCGCTCGGCGCTCGATGAGCACTCGCTCTTCGGTGACGGGGTGGTCGAGCCACACGGTCGAGCCTTTGAGTTCGCGTCGAATGACATGGGCAATCTTGTAGCCCTGGCCCACGAACTCTTCGATGACGTCGGTATCGCTCATTGCGCCGCCGACGTCGTCGAAGAAGTCGGTCCAGTCTTGGAGCGCCAGCAACACCCGCGGCGATAGCGGCAACGAGTCGGGAACGATGTTTTGGCCGTCAGGCGTCCACAGCGGAAACGCACCGACTTCAGCTCGCACGACCAACTCGATCATTCCGACACCCTAGCGATTTGCCGTGCCGAGGCGACTCAGGCGTTGCCTGGCCAGATGTCTGCGACTTGGTTGAGAGCAGCCCGTGTCATGTCCATCAGATCGGCGCCAGGAAATG
>CALHXU010000160.1 GCA_938040365.1 uncultured Acidimicrobiales bacterium | reverse complement strand
CCCGGCGCCCGGTTTGTACTCGTCGAAGCAGAAACCACGACGGCTCGTGTCGCGCCGGCCACGAACGCGATTGCCGTCGCCGAGGTCGATGGTTGGCAACTCTTCGATACCCACCTCATCAACCCCGGCGACGTGAACGCCCGTCGCTGAGCGTTTGGCCTACTGGCAGATCGCTTCGAGTTCGACGTCTATGGTCATGACCGAATCGGCAGTAGATGGGGTGTGAAGGCCGATCCACAGGCAGAGTTCGTCATCTGGCCATAGCGCTTGGACTTCGATGGGGTCTTGGACAATTTCGCTTGGAATGTCAATGGTTCCGGTCTCGTCAAGGAAACCAACGACGACCGTCTCGACGGCTCCCGAGGAGCGCACTTCGAAGGTGCTCAAGTCCCCCTGGTAGACATCGTCGACCACGTCGGTCGGAGCGAAGTTGAATGTCACGCGGTTAAAGCCCTCGGCCGGGCCTTCCTCGTCGGTCGCCTCGGTATCGGCCTCAGTTTCGGTATCGGAAGGACTGTTTTCGTCCGTTCCGTCGTTGCTTGCAACCGTTGATTCGCCCGTCCCACATGCCGCGCTGGCAAGTGCGAAGAAAAAAATGAATACGACGGCTTTTGTGCTGTTTTTCATTCTGCTCATAGCCCTTCTACGACGGCCGGTACGTGTCAGTTCCCGTCTCATCACTATTTTCTCGGTCGTGGGTTCGCGAGTCGGTTTTACGCTGCTCGGTGGAAAGCACATCGTTGGAAAGCACATCGTTGGAAAGCACATCGTTGGAAAGCACATCGTTGGAAAGCACATCGTTGGAAAGCACAGGGGTTTGTAGAATTGTGGCCATGAAGATCGGCGAACTTGGTGAGCAGTGTGGCGTCACGGCAAAGACGATCCGGTATTACGAGTCGATTGGCTTGCTCGCTGAACCGGCTCGAACCGCCAGCGGCTACCGCGACTATGGCGATGCCGCTGTCGAGCGGTTGCGATTCATTCGCGATGCCCAAGCAACCGGGCTCACCCTCGCCGAGATTGCCTCGGTACTCGAACTGAAGGGCTCGGGGCTTCGGTCGTGTGCCCACACCAGCGCGCTCATCGACGCGCATCTTCGCTCGATCGATGCCCAGATCGAACAACTGAGCGCTGCGCGCCGCGAACTCGCTGCGCTGGCCAGTCGAGCAAAGGGTCTCGATCCGAAGAGTTGCACCGACCCAAACCGGTGTCAGGTCATCGCGTTGGCACACGACCAGCAGCTCGCCGACCAGCCACTCGCCGAACAATAGTCGGACGAAACCGCTTGACCTTCCAGTCGACTGGAGCCTCTAGACTGAGGTCATGCGTAGTGAAACGCCGCAGCGTTCCGAGATTTCCATCGATGGAATGACCTGTGCTGCGTGCGCGAGTCGCGTGCAGCAACGACTCGGCGAGCTCGGCTCAGTCGTCGATGCGCAAGTCAATTTTGCGACTGCAAAGGCAACGGTGCTCCACGACGGTTCGGTCGACGAACGCATGCTCGCGGTCGAGGTGGAGTCGCTTGGTTATCAGGTCATCTCGGCGAGTGAAACCACCGAAGCTGAGCAGCGGCGTGAGAACGACCTTCTCAATCGGCTCCGCGTCGCGATGGTTCTCGCAACCCCTGCATTGTTGATTTCGATGATTCCGGCACTGCGTTTCGGGGGCTGGGAGTGGGTTGTGGCAGCGCTTTCGGTGCCGGTCATCACCTGGTCGGGATGGCGCTTTCACACGGCTGCGTGGATGAACCTTCGTCAGGGCGCAACAACGATGGACACGCTCGTCTCGATGGGCTCGCTCGCTGCTTTGCTGTGGTCGCTCACCGTCTTGTTCGGGCGCGCTGTCTTCGACGCGTTCGAAGATGGATTCCTCTACTTCGAGACCGGTGCGGTGATCGTCACGTTCATACTCGCTGGCAAGTGGCTTGAGCTGCGAGCCAAACGCCGTTCCGGAGATGCAATCCGAGCGCTTGCCGACCTCGGCGCCCGAACTGCTCGACTCGAAGATGGACGGGAGATTGCGCTCGATGACCTTGCAGTCGGCATGACATTTGTCGTACGCCCTGGCGAGAAGATCGCGACCGACGGCGTCATCATCTCGGGTTCGTCTGCGGTCGACGAGTCGATGGTCAGCGGCGAGCCGGTGCCGGTCGAAGTACGACCTGGCGATGAGGTCATCGGTGCGACGATCAACGCCAACGGATCGCTCGTCGTTCGGGCGACCAAGGTCGGCAACGACACCGCGCTCGCGCAAATCATCGAACTGGTCGACAAGGCACAGGGCGGGCGAGCTGAGGTACAACGGTTGGCCGACCGAGTGTCATCGGTGTTCGTCCCGCTTGCGATCGTCATCTCGGCGCTGACCCTCGTGACCTGGCTCGTGGTCGGCGGCGAGCCAAATAATGCGTTCACCGCTGCGGTCGCGGTGTTGATCATTGCCTGCCCGTGTGCGCTTGGTTTGGCGACGCCGCTCGGAATCATGGTCGGGACCGGTCGAGGCGCGCAGCTCGGCGTGATCATCAAGGGCGCAGAGGTTCTCGAGGACACCCGATCGATCGACGCGATCGTGCTCGACAAGACCGGCACGGTGACCGAGGGAAAGATGTCGCTCGCTCGGATCGAGGGCGGCGAGCTCTCCTCTGAGGAACGCGACCTCGTCGTGCAACTCGCCGCTTCGGTCGAGGCGCATTCGGAGCACCCGATCGCCCAAGCCATCGCAACATCAGGCGACACGGGCCGCACCGCTTTTGCCGTTACGGACTTTGAGAACATTCCCGGGTCGGGCGTGCGTGCGATGGTCGATGGTGTCCGAGTCGGCGTTGGCCGACGGAGTCACTTCAACGCGGTTCCTGAAACCGTAGAAGCAGCTGCCGCACATGCCGAGGCGGGCGGCGCGACCGCGGTATTCGCCGGCCGCGATGGTGTTGCCGAAATCGTCTTCGTCGTAACCGATCGGATCAAACCAACGTCGGCTGCAGCCATCTCTGCGTTCCACGAGCAAGGCCTCTCGGTGACGCTTCTCACCGGTGACAACCAAACAACCGCCGACGCGGTAGCCCGTGAGGTCGGAATTGGCTCGGTGGACGGCGATGGGGTTATCGCCGAGGTATTTCCAGGTGATAAGGCAGCGGTCATCTCCCAAAAGCAGCAGGGCGACCGCGAACGCAATCACCAGCGGGTCGCCATGGTCGGCGATGGCATCAATGACGCCCCAGCCCTCGCACAGGCCGACCTGGGCATCGCCGTCGGTACCGGAACCGATGTCGCGATCGAGGCTTCCGACCTGACCGTCATCTCAGGCGACCTTCTCGCAGTCGCCGATGCCATTGCGTTGTCGCGTCGAACCCTCTCGACGATTAAGGGAAATCTCTTTTGGGCCTTTGCCTACAACGCGAGCGCGATCCCGCTCGCCGCCTTTGGCGTTCTCAATCCGAGAATCGCTGCTGCGGCTATGGGCTTGTCGTCACTGTTCGTCGTGAGCAACAGCCTCCGCCTACGAAGCTTTTCTGGTTACCGAAGTTCGGCTTCTACGCAATAGCGGCGAGCTTGGCGGTGACGTCTTCGGTCACTGGCGCACCACCGTGGCCGAACGCAGCTACTCGCGGGCCGAGGGCGGCCATCTTTGCAACCGATGCATTCGCCCCTTCCATATCGGGGGTGAAGTCGGGGTTTGCCCCGAGGAGCCCACCTTCGCCATCGCCATTGATTGCGTCGCCAGCGACGAGCAGTCCAGTGTCGGTGTCGAAGACCGAGATGCTGCCGACGGTGTGGCCCGGGGTGCCGACAACGCCCATGCCGAAGATTTCGTCGCCATCGTTGGCTTCTGAGAGTGTGAGCGAGGTGCGGATCGTGTCGACATCGCCAACGCCAGCCCACACGGTTGCGTTGGTCATTTCGCCTTCGAGTTCGCCGAGGCCGCCGACGTGATCGCCGTGATTGTGGGTGAGGATGATATGGCGGACATTTGACGGCGCAAGGCCCATCATCGTGAGTGCATCGTTGATCGCTTCGCCACTACCCGAAACGCCGGTGTCGACAATTGCGGCTTCGCTCCCTCGAACGAGTACGTAGGCCGAAACAAAGCCGAGCGAAACATGCTGCAACTGCAACTCGCCTGGGGCGCCAGCTTGCTCTACGACTTCTTCTTCGGCGCCGTCGTCAGCAACTTCGGCCTCCGCCTCAGGGGCTGCGGTGGTCGACGCCGCAGTTTCGCCAGATTCGGTCGACGTATCGGCGGCCGCGGTAGTGGTCGACGCCGTTGCGTCTGCGCTCGATCCGCACGCGGCGAGAATCGCCATGCTCGCAGTACCAAGTCCGCCGTTCACGAGGAGCCGTCGACGACTCCACCGCGTGGGTTGAGACAGCCGTGCTGCGTGAGACAGCCGTGCTGCGTGAGACAGCTGTGCTGCGTGAGACAGCTGTGCTGCGTGAGACAGCTGTGCTGCGTGAGACAGCCGTGCTGGGTGAGACAGCCTGGCGAGTGGAACCCGAGTAATCGTGGGGGCAATTGCGACAGAACCGGAGCGCTGGTGATCGTTACACATGGCACCGAAGCTAGAGGACGTGCCCGAGCACTGTCTGGTCATTGCGACGACTGTTTCCCGGATGTTTAGGAAGTGCAGTGTTCCCCGAAGTGAGTGTTCTACGAAGTGCTGAGCGCCCGAGGGAGCGGGCACGCGGTCAGTTCGTAGGTCTGCAGCCGAGTTCGTAGCGCCCAGAGGACGAGGCCGATCGCAGCTGCGCCGACGAATGGTTGCGCGGGCGCCCACCAGCTGAGTGCGCCACCGCTGCCGAGGAGCAGCACGACGAGTTGGTTGCACACGGGGCATCCAACGGCGAGGAAAGAAGCGAACCCGCCCCAGACGGTGCGGACTTCGTTTCGGTCTTGGGCCTCGGCCTGGCTCGGCGGGAGCCGGATCGCAAAGATGAGCCCGATGAGCAGCGACGTGATGGCCCAGATCACGTAGTCGATCGGTCGGATCGGAACGGGGCGGCCAAATATTGGATTGTCGATCAGATCCGACGGAACGCCGATCGCGACTGCAGCGACGACCGCGTAGGGAATTGCACGCAGGTAGGTCGTGTGTGGCAGCGCCCGAAGCGACGAGATCATGTCCAAAGCCTATGCCAAACGGAGAACTGGGGGAAGGCGGGCTGCCCGCCCGATACGGTGTGGGCGTCGCCATACCAAGGGAGCGCTATGTGGACAGAAGCAGATGACCACCTCACCAAAGACTTCGCCTTCGCGAACTTCCGGGCTGCATTTGCATTCATGACCCGGGTTGCCTTCGTCGCCGAAGAACTGAACCATCACCCCGAATGGTCAAATGTCTACGGCACCGTGACGATCAAGCTCACGACCCACGACGCGGGCAACACCGTGACCCAACTCGATCGGGACTTTGCAGCTGCCTGTGACGCAATCATGGGCGAGGATTAGGCGCCACAGGCAACTACAAAGCTGAGTGACTAGCTGTCTAGAACTGGTTCATGGTGTTGTCGGCGCCTTCGGCCTTTAGCGCTTGATCGCCAGCAAAGTAGCCCTTGTGGTCATCGCCGATGTTCGAGCCAGCCATGTCTTGGTGCTTGACGCATGCAACGCCACGACGAATCTCTTGACGCTGCACGCCCTTTACATAGGCGAGCATTCCCATTTCGCCGAAGTAGCCCTCGGCAAGGTTGTCCATCGAAAGCGCCGCGGTGTGATAGGTCGGCAACGTGATCAGGTGGTGGAAGATGCCCGCCTGCTGTGAACCATCGGCCTGGAATGACTGGATCCGCTCATCGGCGGCGTCGGAAAGCTCGGTGCCGTCGTACTGCTGGTTCATAAGGTCGCTGCGGTCATAGGCGGACATATCTCGGCCATCGCCTTCCCATGCATCGAAGACCTGCTGGCGGAAGTTGAGCGTCCAGTTGAACGACGGCGAGTTGTTGTAGACGAGCTTGGCGTTCGGGATGACCTCACGCACGCGGTTCACCATGTCGGCAATCTCGGTGACGTTCGGTGTGTCGGTCTCGATCCACAACAGGTCGGCGCCGTGCTGCAGGCTTTGGATGCAATCCATGACGACGCGATCGGCGCCAGTCCCTGGCGTGAACTGGAAAAGGCCGTTAGGTAGGCGCGCTGGTCGAGACAATTTGCCATTGGTCTTGAGGAGAACCTCGCCGTTTTCTGCATCGTCGATCGAGTCGAGCTGTTCGGTCTCGACGAACGAGAGGTACTTCGAGGCAATGTCGCCGGGAGTGTTCGATACCGGCAGCTTCTGGGTGAGTCCAGCACCGAGCGAGTCGGTTCGGGCAACGATGATCCCATCGGGGACACCCAACTCGAGGAAGGCGTAACGGATCGCGTTGATCTTGGCGTGGAACTCTTCGTGCGGCGCAGTGACCTTGCCATCTTGGTGTCCGCATTGCTTTGCGTCCGACACCTGGTTCTCGATCTGGATCGCGCAGGCTCCTGCCTCGATCATCTGCTTGGCGAGCAAGTAGGTGGCTTCTTCATTTCCAAAGCCAGCATCGATGTCGGCAATGATTGGAACGACGTGGGTCTCGTAGTTGTCGATGGCGTCGACGAGAAAGGCTTCGGTGTCGGTGTCGCCTGCTGCGCGGGCAGCGTCGAGGTCGCGGAACAGTTGATTCAGTTCTCGGGCATCGGCTTGCTTCAGGAACGTGTAGAGCTCGGAAATGAGTTCGGGTACCGCAGACTTTTCGTGCATCGACTGATCTGGGAGTGGCCCAAAGCCCGATCGCATTCCGGCGACCATCCACCCCGAGAGGTAGAGGTAACGCTTCTTTGTCGTGCCATGGTGGCGCTTGACCGCAATGAGTTTTTGCTGTCCGACAAAGCCGTGCCAGCAGCCGAGGCTTTGGGTGTAGTTCGATGAGTCGGCGTCGTAGTCGGCCATGTCTTGGCGCATGATCGCTGCGGTGTAGCGGGCAATGTCGAGCCCGGTCCGGAACCGGTTCTGAAGCTGCATTCGGGTAGCTGCTTCGGGGTCGATCGATGCCCAACGTGAACCGTGGGATTCGCGGAGGAATGCAAGTTCGTCGATTGCGGTGCGGTACGACGTGTCACCTCCTGTGGGCGCAGAGTCAGCTTGGGGCGAACCAGCTTCGAAGTTCTGTGGGCTGGTCGCGGTTGAGTCGAGGGTGTTGGTCATCGGGGGTTCTTTCTTGAGTCGAAATGGGTGAACGAGGCGAGGTTGCGTTGTTGCTAGTCGAGCTCGGAGAACTCGGCGCCGAGCTGGATCTGGAATGGAAGCTCGCGGAGCTCATCGAAGGTGTACTCGGTGTCGAGATCGGCACAGTCAGACACGATGGGGAGATGTGAGGGAACCACGGTCAGGCGCGCCGGTACGTCGAGCGGCATTTGGCTGTGTTGTGGTGTGTAGCCGTGCTGCGATGTTGCGGTTGTTGGGTTCATCTTCTTCTCCTCGGTGATGCCCGAAGGCGTTGGTGGACCATCATGGTGAGCCAAATCGGAAAGTTCAACCGAAGTTTTTGATGAATTGCAGGCAAAAGGAGAGCAAGTTCTTTATTTTGACAAAAGAACGCTAAAAGTTGCATCGCAACGACTGTGAAGGCTTCGGTTTGCGAAACGGCGATGGGTTCGGCTGGTTCTCGGCCTGCTTTTACCGTCCGCTACGCTCGATGTAGCGCACTCGGGGGAGTGTGGTTTGGCCGTCAACGGGGGGTACGCAATGGCGCTCGCAATCGATTCTGGACCAACCGATGTCCCGCTCATTCATTTGACGATCGGTGACCTGCTCAATGAAACGGCCGAACGCTTCGCAGACCGCGAGGCGCTCGTCGTGCCGCATCAAAGCATTCGCCAAAGCTGGGCCGAGTTCAATGCGTCGGTCGATGCGGTCGCCAAAGGGTTGATGGCTGCGGGAATCGATACCGGTGACCGCGTTGCTATGTGGAGCCCGAACTTCGCCGAGTGGATCTACATCCAGTTCGCGACCGCGAAGATCGGTGCGATTCAGGTCAACGTGAATCCGGCCTACCGAACGAGCGAACTCGAGTATGCGCTAAACCAATCGGGCGCGAGGATGCTCGTGACCAAGACCGAGTTCCTCACCTCGGCCTACCGCGACATGGTCGAGACCGTTGCGCCGAAGTGTCCAGATCTCGAACGAGTCGTCTACTTCGATACCGACGACTGGGCCGCTCTCGTGGCCGCTGGCCGTTCGATCGACGACGCCGATCTCGCCGCTCGGATGGCGGGGCTCGACGCTGACGACGACATCAACATTCAATACACGTCGGGCACGACTGGCTTTCCCAAGGGCGCGACGCTCAGCCATAAGGCAATCCTGAACAACGCGCAGTTCGTCGGCATGATGTGCGATTTCGACGAGACCGACCGCCTCGCGATTCCGGTGCCTTTCTACCACTGCTTCGGCATGGTCATGGGCAACCTCGCGTGCGCCGTCTATGGCTCGACCATGGTGATCCCGAGCCCAGCGTTCGAGCCGGGGGCCGTCCTCGAGGTGGTCGAAGCCGAGAAGTGCACGTCGCTTTATGGCGTGCCCACCATGTTCATCGCTCAGCTCGGCCACCCCGACCTTGGTTCTCGTGACCTCTCTTCGCTGCGCACGGGGATTATGGCGGGATCGCCGTGTCCGATCGAGGTGATGGGCCAGGTCATCGACGAGATGAACATGTCGGAGGTAACGATCGCCTATGGCCAGACCGAGACGTCTCCGGTGTCGACCCAAACCAGGACGACCGATTCGGTCGAGCGGCGGGTCACCACCGTTGGCCGAGTACTGCCACATGTCGAAACCAAGATCATCGACCCCGACACCGGCGAGACCGTCGAACGTGGACAAGAAGGCGAGTACTGCACCCGCGGCTTTCACGTGATGAACGGCTATTGGAACGACCCCGAGAAAACAGCGCTAGCAATCGATGATGAGGGCTGGATGCACTCGGGCGACCTCGCCACGATGGACGACGAGGGGTACGTGAACATTGTGGGTCGCCTCGGCGACATGATCATTCGGGGCGGAGAGAACATCTATCCCCGCGAGATCGAAGAGTTCCTCTATACCCACCCCAACATCGCGGACGCGCAGGTCATTGGCGTCCCGGACGCGAAGTACGGCGAGGCGGTGATGGCTTGGGTGCAAACAAACGAGGGTGCCACGCTCACCGAAGATGAGGTCCGCGAGTTCTGCAAGGATGCGATCGCCCACTACAAGGTGCCGCGCTATATCTCGTTCGTCTCGGAATTTCCCATGACGGTCACCGGCAAGGTTCGCAAGGCCGAGATGCGAGAGAAGTCGATCGCCGACCTCGGCCTCGCCAACGCCATCACCGAAACCGCTTAGGGCGGCGAGTTACCGCTTAGGGCCGCGAGTTACCGCTGTAGAGAACGGTGTTGGCCGTTGTTCTGCGACTACCGTTTGGTGATGACGGGACATGGGTCGAGTCGATGAGCGAGATGGTGATCTCGGCGGTGTCGCTCAGCAAACGGTGGGGTGACAATCAGGTCTTCTCCGACTTCACCGCGGAAATTCCCCGTGGAATCACCGGCCTGCTCGGGTCGAATGGGTCGGGCAAAACCACGCTCTTTGGCATGCTGCTTGGATTGCACGATCGAAACAGCGGCCAATTGTCGGTCCTCGGCGAAGACCCACAGACCGCAGGTCCCGAGCTTCGCCAACGGATTGGCTACAGCCCCGAACACCATGATCTTCCGATCGACCTCGCAGCCCAAGACCTCGTACGTCACGTCGCTGAGATCCATGGCCTACCCAAGCGCGAAGCAACGACGCGTGCGAGTGATGCGTTGTGGCTGGTCGGCCTCGGCGAAGAACGCGCCCGACCAATCGGAACGATGTCTACCGGTCAGCGCCAACGCGTCAAGCTCGCCCAAGCAATCGCTCACGGGCCGTCGCTCATCATCCTCGATGAGCCGACCGATGGCCTCGACCCCGTGCAGCGAGACGACATGTTGCAGCTCATTCGAGACGTCGGCACCAAATATGAAATGAACGTGGTGCTGTCGTCGCATCTGTTGGAGGAGGTTGAGCGAATCGCCGACAACATTGTCATTATCGCGAACGGCTCGGTGGCTGCATCTGGGCCGATCGATGTGCTTCGAAGTCAAAGCGGGGGAGCGGTAGTGGTGCTCGATGACATGCATGAAGCAGTCGCCACGAAACTCACTGCCCGAGGGGTTCCAACAAGAATCGATGGCAACCGCCTCCTGTTGGGCAAGGACGAACCAATCGAAGCACTCGCGCCGATCGTCGCGGAAGTCGTCGCCGAGGCCGAGGCTTCGCTTCGACGGTTCGGGCCCGTCTCGTACTCACTCGAAGATCTGTTCCTTTCCGAGGTGACGAGCTGATGACGAACGGCACGAACGCAGAGATTTACGACCAGGGCTACCGGGTCTATGACGGTCCGCGCACCGGCGTTCGGACCGCCGTCTTTAGCGTTTGGAAAGTCTCGGTCCAAAGAGCGCTCGGTCTACGGCGCAAGTTTCGGTTCAAGATCATTCCTGCCATCACCATATTTATCTCGTTTGTTCCCGCGCTCGTGTTCTTGGGGATCTCGGTTGTTTTCCCAGCCGAACTCGCCGACCAGTTTGTCGACTTCTCGGGTTATTTCGGCCTAACGGGAGTTGCGACGGTGCTCTTCACCGCATTTGTGACACCCGAACTGCTGATCTCTGATCGCCAGTCCGGCATGTTCGGTATCTACATGGCGTCACCGCTCGACCGAGGCAATTACCTATGGGCGAAGCTCCAAGCGATCGTCGGGGTCATCAGTACCGTGACGTTGCTCCCCGTCGTGTTTCTCCTCATTGGATACCTACTCGTTGGCGTCGGCCCTGAAGGGTTCTCCGACATTGCGTCGACCGGCCTCAGAATCGCGCTCTCGGGTCTTTCGGTCGCGCTGTTCTATTCGCTGATCGGCATGGCCGTCGCCACGCTCACGAACAAGGCTGGTGTTGGTTCGGCGGTGGTAATCATGTTGTTTCTCGTGAGCGCCTTCCTCGCGAACGCGCTCGTCGACGTGGCCGATGCGCCCGATTGGGTTCTCGCCTTCTCGCTCTTTCAGCTCCCAGGAGACATCGCTGCGCGCATCTTCGATGAGCCGATCAACCAACTCAACGGCGTGTCGACGGCGGCGTCGGTCTCGGTGTTTGTCGCGACACTTGTGCTCTCATTGGTCATCGTCTGGTCTGGTTACAAGCGGGTGGAAGTGTCGAAATGACCAACCAGCCGCCACCACAACCTGGCAGCGTTCCGCCGCCACCATCACAACCTGGCAGCGTTCCGCCGCCACCATCACAACCTGGCAGCGTTCCGCCGCCACCATCAGCGCCGCCGCCCGGCGCCATACCAGCGTCGGCGGTCGTCGTGGTCGAGCGGGTCAGCAAGTGGTTTGGTGACGTCGTTGCCGTCTCCGATGTCAGCTTCTATCTCCAGCCAGGTGTCACGGCGTTGCTCGGACCAAACGGTGCGGGAAAGTCGACGACGCTTCGGATGATCGCAGGCCTTGCCCCCACCTCGCGTGGCGACATTCGGGTACTCGGTGGGGATCCACGAACCGATGCGTCGGTGCGTGGAGCGATCGGTCTTGTGTCCCAACAAGAGCAACTCTTCGCCGAACAACGCGCGGTCGAATTTGTCGAGCTCGCGGCCATTTTGAGCGGCGTTACCAACCCCCGAGAGGCCGCCCGTTCCGCACTTCGTAGCGTCGACCTCGACCCCGAGGACACCCGGTCGATTCGCACGTACTCAAAGGGTATGCGCCAGCGGGTCAAGGTTGCCCAGGCACTTGTTCACGAACCGGAGCTGCTGCTGCTCGACGAACCGCTCACCGGACTCGACCCCCGGCAACGCCTCGCAATGACCGAAATGATCCAACGACTCGGCGCGGAAGGAACGTGCGTCGTCGTTTCGAGTCACGTCCTCGAAGAAGTCGAACGACTTGGTTCGAACGTGCTCGTTATCGCGCAAGGGCGACTTGCCGCCCAAGGCGACTTCCATGACATCAGGTCGCTAATGGACAATCGACCTCACCGCATTCGTGTTCGAACGACCGACTCGCGGGTGCTCGGCGCAGCACTCGTGACCTACGGCGGAGTCTCCGGAGTTGAACTGGTAAGCAGCAGCGAGTTGCTCGTCGACACCAACGATGTTGCGCTGTTCCGCAAGCGCATTGCGCCAACCGCCCGTTACGCCGAGACCCCACTGCTCGAGGTGCATCCGCTCGACGACGACCTCGAGAGCGTTTTCAAATATTTGGTGGGGCGATGACCCCGAGTCCTTCTGCGACAATCCCGGCGATGATTCAGCGGATCGTTCCCGCAATCGCGACGCGGGGCCGCCTCCTTTCGATGCTCGCATTCGGGTTTATCCCAGTCATCCTCGGTGTGCTCATCAATCGGGCAAATTCAGAGGGTCGCGGCAACGAGGTCGAGCCAACCGAACTTCTCGACGCGTTCACGCTCACGATCTATGTCCCGCTCGTCGTGCTCATTTTCGCCTCGGCAACGCTCGGGACGCTCAAAGAAGAAAGAACACTCGTCTATTTCTGGTTGCGTCCAATCGGTCGCTGGCAGATTGTTCTCGCCGCGCTCGCATCGGCGTGGCTCGTCCTCATCCCGCTCATTTCGATTCCAACGGTTGCGTTCGCTGCGGTGGTGGGTAACGGAAGAGACATCGCTGGAGGCGTGCTTTCCGCGCTCGCTGGGGTACTTGCCTACGGGGCGGTCTTTACCTTGTTCGGCCTCCTGACTCGACGCGCCCTCGTCTGGGGGCTCGTCTACATCTTGGTCTGGGAGGGCTTTGTCGGCGGGTTATCCCAGACAGCTGGGCGCCTTTCGGTTCGCAACTACACCCGATCGCTACTCGGTGAGATCACAAACGTCCGCATACTCGATGACCCCGAGTCGATCGCGACCGTCATCATCGTCACCGCGGGCATCGTGATCGCGAGCGTTGGCCTGACCACGCTGCTACTCAACCGAATGGAAGTCGACTAACTCGCCATCTTGTAGCTGAGTGCATCGATGGTCCTGGCCCAATCGGCGATTGCTTCGTCGAACTCGAGCGCCTTCGAGAAGTACCACCCTTGGATTGCGTTGAAGCCGATCGAGCGGGCCTGCTCCAACTGTTCCAGCGTCTCGACGCCCTCGGCAACGACCAAGAAATTGAGGTCATCGGCGAGTCGAACGATCGCTTCTGCGATTGCTCGCTCGCTGCTGCTCGTGCCGAGTGAGGTCACGAAACTTCGGTCCACCTTCAACACTGATAACGGAAGGTCGCGAATATGTGAGAGCGAGGAGTAGCCAGTTCCAAAGTCATCGAGCACGAGCTTGAATCCAAGTTCGGTGAGCGCTTCAAGCTTGGAGCGGCCAGCTTCGCCAACCTCAAAGGCGGTGCTCTCGGTGAGCTCGATCGAGATCATCGATGGCGGTACGTCGACCTGTTCGACAGTATCGACGAGCATGGTGAGGAAGTTCGGGTGGTTCAGGCTGACCGATGAGAAGTTGCAGGCAATAAACGGTGGCGCTTCGGGACTGACCCGATAGAACTCGCGGGCGGCGTTGCACGACCGCGCAAAGGCCGCTCGGTCGAGATCCCACATGAGCGACTTCGAGGTGAGGTGTTCGAGAAAGCTCGACGGCGGCAGCACTCCGACCGGAGTCGAGATGCGGGCGAGGGCCTCGTAGCCGAGCGTGAGTTCGGTGGTCGTATCGACGATCGGCTGGAAGTGCATCACCAACTGTTCGGCTTCGAGCGCGCGCTTCAGCCGCTTTCGCTTTGCCTCGGTGCTCCGCACGGCGACGGCCAATGCTTCATCGAAGTAGTGAACACGGTTGCGGCCAGCGTCCTTCGCGGCATAGAGCGCCATGTCTGCCTGCTGGAGTAGGTCCGAAGAGGTCACGCGTTCTGCGGGAGCGAGCGAGATGCCGATCGAGCCGGTGACGTCGTGGCGTTGACCATTGATGAAGTACGGAGATGCAAGGGCTTGACGGCACCGCTCGGCAAACTCGGTGATCTCTTCGAAACTGTCGGGATCGACCAACAGCGCAACAAACTCATCGCCACCTTGGCGCACGAGGAGGTCCTCGGGTCCAAGTTCGGCGGAGAGCCGATCGGCCGCAATGCGCACAAGTTCGTCTCCGGTGTTATGGCCGTGCACGTCGTTGACGGTCTTGAAGTTGTCGAGGTCGATGAAGCACGCAGCGACGAATATCTCGGGTCGCTCGGTCTCCACCTTGCGCAAGATGAAGTCGAGTTGTCGCCGATTCGCAAGGCCGGTGAGCTGATCGTGCATGGCCTGAGTGCGCAGCTCTTCAGCCGCTCGATGTTCCGCGGTGAGATCTGAAAAGATCACAACTTGTCCAAGTTCGGTGCCGGCCTCGTCGGCGATGAAGCGATGTGCTGTCGTAACGAACCGGTGTTCACCATCTGGCGAAACGAGTTGGCATGTCGTGTTTTCTGAGGCGTTCGGGTCGAAGGGGTCATGGCGTTGACCTTCGACCGATTCGAGCACGAAATCGGCTAGCCGAAGTTCAGCTGGCACCACCGTCGGCGCAATGCCAAACATCGCCCGGGCAATTTCGTTGATCATCACGACCGATCCGAACTCATCGGTGGCGATGACCCCATCGCGCAAGCTGGAGAGAATCGCATTCGATCGCTGCTCGGAGCGTTGGCCAGCGACTTCTTGTTCTCGACCGTACTGTGCATCCCTGATCGAGATGACGAGCCCGCCGATTTCAGGGTTGTCCGAAAGATCGTTGCCGGTCACTTCCACCGGGGAGTACTCGCCGTTGGGTGTCAATAGACGGAGGTGGGCTCTATAGACCGAGAGCCCTTGGGTCATGCGGATGACGGCGTCGAAGGTTCGTTCGACATCGTCGGGGTGGATGAAGTCGGTGGCGGGCCGGCCGATCATCTCTTGTGGTGTTCGACCGAGCAGCGTTGTGACACCGGTGCTCGCCCACGTGATCTCCATGTCCGAGGACAAGATCGCAACAGCATCGCGCTGGCCATTGACAACGTGACGGAAAAAGTCGGGCGAGACGAGCTCGTCGCTGGACAGTTCAGCCTCGATCAAACGCACGAGTGCTTGCAGTCCGGCAAGTGTCGATTCGTAGCTTCCGGTCGTTACGCCGAGTTCGACGCTGAGCGAACCAACTGGACTTCCGTTTCGGTCGGCGATGGAGAGCGCGAGCCATCCGTCCATCGATGCGTATTTTGGTCGGGAGTCAGAACGGAGCTGCTTTTCGGCCGAGTGTGGCGCTCGCGGCTGCAACAAGTCGTTGTGGGGCATCGAGGCAACGACAAAGGCCCGGTCCTCTTGAAAGAGGACGACCTCGGCGCGCGAATCCATGAAACCGGCAGCCACCCGTGCGCACTCGAGCGCGACGGGGCTACGCATCAACCGAAGTCGAACCTCCGAACCGCCAGAGCCTTCTAGTGCCACGCTGTCCCATCGGCGGTCGAAGGGCCCCGCTTTACAATTCGGAACAAAAATTACCGAATTGAAATGGACGATGGATTTACTCTGCGCAGCGGCCAACCCTCGCTCTATCGAGGGTGTTGATGTTATGCCAGCGTGTTGATGTTGTTCAGCTCGGTGAATGCCTGCTCGAGGCGAACGCCGAAGGATTCTTCGCCTGCTCGAAGCCATACGCGTGGGTCGTACTTCTTTTTGTTTGGTGCATCAGGGCCCTCGGGGTTTCCGAGCTGGCCCTGCAAGTACTCATGATTTTCAGATTCGTAGGAGCGAATCCCATCCCACATGGCCCACTGCAGGTCGGTATCGATGTTCATCTTGATGACGCCGTAGCTGATGGCTTCTTGGATTTCCGCTGCGGTTGAGCCAGAGCCGCCGTGGAAGACGAAATCGATTGGTTGATCGCTGTCGGTCCCGAACTTCTCGGCAACGTGTGCTTGGCCATCTCGAAGAATCGTTGGGGTGAGCTTCACGTTGCCCGGCTTGTAGACCCCGTGGACGTTGCCAAATGCTGCGGCGATCGTAAAGTTCGGCGAGATTTCCATGAGTCGCTCGTAGGCGTACGCAATTTCTTCTGGCTTTGAGTACAGCTCGGACTCGTCGACATCGGAGTTATCGACACCGTCTTCTTCGCCGCCGGTGATGCCCAACTCGATCTCGAGGTTCATACCGAGCGGTGCCATTCGCTTGAGGTACTCGACGCAGGTATCCATGTTCTCTTCGAGTGGTTCCTCGGAAAGGTCGAGCATGTGGCTGTTGAAGAGCGGCTCGCCGGTCGCTTCGAAGTGTTCCTCGCTGATGTCGATCAGTCCAGAGATCCACGGCAGCTTGTTCTTTGGGCAGTGGTCGGTGTGGAGGATGACGCGGGCGTTGTATGCCGCCGCCATGGTGCGGACGTGCTTTGCGCCCGCGACCGAACCAAGAATTGATGCCTGAGCCGAGTCGACGGGTACGGACTTGCCGCCTACAAAGGCCGCGCCGCTCGTCGAGAACTGGATAATGACCGGGCTGTTGAGCCGTCCCGCGGTCTCCATCGTTGCGTTCATCGAGTTGGTGCCGACGCAGTTCACTGCGGGCATCGCAAAATTCTGCTCTTGTGCCAACGCGTACATATCGGGAAGGTCCTTGGCAGAGAGGACACCGGCTGGAAAATCGTTACGAGTCATGGTTTCCACGATAGCTGGGCAATGGGCGGCTCGTGTAGGAGTCCAGTGGCCGAGGTTCAGCTGGCGGAGGTTTGGGCGGCGCTTACTGCGGTAACTTGGGGCAGGCGCTTAGCTGTCTGCTTTGTCGATGGTGAAGTACGGCAGCGTGCGGTGCACGAGCGGTCCAATACCAAGGGCGTAGGCAAGGGTGCCGATACCGACGCTGCCGCCGAGCAGAAATCCAACCACCAAGACAATGACCTCGATGGTCGTGCGCACGATCTTGATCTGATAGCCCCGGGCTGCAATCCCGGTCATCAGCCCATCGCGAGGGCCTGGCCCCAAGCCCGCCCCGACGTACATCCCCGTGGCGATTGCGTTGAGCACCACCGCAGCGATGAGCAGGCCGATTCGCGCGGGTATTGAGGCTTCGTCAGGGAGAAGTTCGATCACCGCTTCGAAGACGAGGCCGATCATGATTGCATTCATCAACGTGCCGAGGCCCGGTCGTTGACGGATTGGTATCCACAGTGCGAGCACCGCAAAACTCGTGACTACGACCGACAGTCCAAGCCGTAGGCCTGTCGTTTCGGCGAGGCCTTGGTGGAACACATCCCACGGCGCAAGACCGAGGTCGGCCGTCACGAGCAAGGCGAGGCTGGCGCCGTAGAGGACGAGGCCGGCCGTGAGGAGCGTGAACCGTCGCAGTCGCGGTTCGGGGAGAACCCCGGCGATGTCGGTTGTCATCTGGCGAGGCTAGCTCCTCGCGCCACTATCGAGACCTCTGGCTCGACCGTACGGTGCGCACCTTGTTGTTGGGAACGGCTGTTGGGAGAAGTTGTCGAGAGAGCACGGTATGGCCGGTGAGATCTACAGTGTTTTGCATGGAGCGATCTGCAACCGACCCAAGCCAGTTCATCGAAGGTCTAAGCGATGGGCGAGCCACAGACCTCGCCGAGATCGATCAGGTGCTCGTCGCAGCAATGCCCGGCCGAGTCCGGGTTCTCTGGGAGGGCGTGTTCTGGGGTGGCACCGAGCAGTCGATCATCGGGTACGGCGATCTTGTCCAAACGCGTCCTCGTGGTGAAGATGTGGAGTGGTTCATCATTGGCCTTGCGCTGCAGAAGAATCACATCAGCCTCTATGTCAATGCGGTCAAGGACGGCGCGTACCTCGGGAAGGCCTACGCCGACCGTCTCGGCAAGGTGAAGGTCGGCTCGGCGAACATCACCTTCAAAAGCGCCGAAGCGCTCGACCTAAATGTTCTCGCCGCGCTCGCAAAAGAAGCCCACGAGCTTTCACCGAACGACCGGTAGTTCTCCAGCAGCGGCCGGGTCAGGGGCGGGGAAAGAACTTTCCGGTTCGGGCCGCGTAGGCGGGGTAGTCAGGGTACGCCTCGGTCAGCTGGCGTTCTTCCCATGCAGCTTTGCGGTCGAAGAAGATGAAGCCGCACACGGCAATGGCGAGGTTGAGGAAGCTTCCCGAGCGGAGTGCCATTCCGCTGATCGTGATGAGGACACCGGTGTAGATCGGGTGGCGCACGAATTTGTAGAGGCCGGTGGTCTGCAAGGTGCCGGTCTTTGTCGGCACCGGGGTAGGGGTAAGCGCGGTGCCGAGTCGAAGTGCAGCGATGGCGATGATGACGAGGCCACCGAAGAACAAGAGGCTCGAAACAACGCCGATGAGCCCAGACGTTGACCAATCGTTTCGGACCGGGAGCAGGATCAGCAGCAGGAACAAGACACCTTGTCCGGCTACCCAAATCCATCCGATCGTCGTTCGGCTCATGGCTGACATCTCCACGAGTGTATTCGTCTTGTGAACAGGAGTTTCCTTGACACGCGCCCATTGTACGTACAATATGAAATGTACGTACAATCAAGTGCCCGCCGTCACGCCGAAAGCAATGCCGGTAAGAAAAGCAACCAGACAGCCACGCCGGTGACGAAGTCACACAAACCAGCGCCAGCACCGAAAACAACCAGACAGCAACGCCGGAACCAACGCCGGCAACGAAACCACCAGACAGCAACGCCGGTGACGAAGTCACCGGGATTGGACAGAGCCTCGACATGATCTTTGAACAGCATTACCTCGAGTGCCTTTCTCAGGCCTCCTACTTCATTGGCGACGAGACGACCGGACGCGCCGTAGTGGTCGACCCGCGCCGCGACGTTTCTCCCTATCTCGAAACGGCTGAAGCGAATGACATGGTGATCGAGCTCGTGCTCGAAACGCACTTCCACGCCGACTTCTTGTCGGGTCATCTCGAACTTGCGGCATTGACCGGGGCCGATATCTGTTACGGATCAGAGGCGACGACCGAGTTCACGTCTCGCCCGCTCCGACATGGAGAACGACTTTCACTCGGCGAGGTCGAACTCGAGATTCGCCACACACCTGGCCACACGCCCGAGTCGATCAGCATCGTGGTCTATGAACGGGGAAGCGATGAGGTTCCCTATGGCGTGCTCACCGGAGACACGCTGTTCATTGGTGATGTTGGTCGTCCCGATCTGTTGTCGTCGGTGGGCGTTGGGGCTGACGAGCTCGCCGGCTCGCTCTATGACTCGCTACACGGCCAGCTCATGACACTTCCCGATGCAACCCGGGTGTACCCCGGACATGGGGCGGGCTCGTCGTGTGGAAAGAACCTGTCGTCTGATACGTGGTCGACGATTGGGGTGCAACGTGAATCGAACTACGCAGTCGCCGACATGACTAAAGCTGAGTTCATCGACGTCGTCACGGCCGGCCAGAGCTCGCCGCCGAAATACTTTGCCTACGACGCGGGGCTCAACCGGGCCGAACGGCCACTCCTCGAAGAGGCGGCCATGCCGATGAGTCTCACCGTTGAAGACTTGGCGAGCCAGGCGACTGGCACGGTGGTGCTCGATACTCGAAGCCCCGATGCGTTTGCCGAGTCTCACCTCGAGGGAGCACTGAACATCGGCCTTGGAGGCCGGTTCGCCGAGTTCGCAGGTGGGTTGATCTCACCGGAAGAACAGATTGTTCTCGTCACCGACGAAGGTGCCGAGCGCGAGTCGAAGAACCGGCTCGCCCGGATTGGGTTCGACAATGTTGTGGGCGCGATCGCAAGTAGCGGCGACACGCTCTTGGCTGCCCCACAGGGGTGTAGCGCCCAACGGGTGACCGTCGAGGAGATGGCATCGATGACGGCATCACAACCCGAGCTGCAGGTGCTCGATATTCGCGGACCTGGCGAAACAGCCGACGGGACGATTCCTGGCGCGCACGTCATTCCGCTACCGAAGCTCGCCGCCGAGTGTGAGGTGCTCGACAAAGACAAGCCGGTGCTCGTGTACTGCGCGGGCGGCTATCGGTCCTCGATTGGCGCAAGCCTGCTTCGACGCCACGGGTTTGCTGAGGTGACCGACCTCATTGGCGGCTATGGCGCCTGGTCAGCGAACGCTCACCACTGAAGGTGGAGGGCTTCGGGTCCTCGGAACGTGATGTTGGGAAAGTACTCGCGCGGTTGATCCTCGACCAGTGCGAGGTTTGGGAGCCGTTGCGAAAGCAGTTCGAGGGCGATTCGCGCCTCCATCTTGGCGAGACCTGCACCGAGGCAGAAGTGGATGCCTTTGCCAAAGCTGATGTTTCTCGATGCGTCGGGCCGTGAAATGTCGAAGACATCGGGCTGATCGAACAGATCGCTCTGACGGTTTGCCGAAGCAAAGTTGAGGAACAGTCGAGTACCCGCAGGGAGTGCAACGCCGTTGAGCGTCGTGTCTTGTGTCGTAACCCGACGCCACGAAATCTGACTCGATTCGAACCGGCTCGTCTCGTCGACCGCGTTCTTGGCAAGTGACGGATCGGCAACGAGTGCTCGCCATTGTTCGGGTCGTGGAAGCAAGCAGAGCAACGTGTTGCACAGCAGTGCCGTGACCGGGTCGTGGCCAGCAAAGCTAATGCCGTAGACAACCGATTCGACCTCTCGGTAGCTGATACCGGTGGTTGCGTCTGGGTCGCGGTCAGGCCCCGAGTCTGCTTCCCATGCGTTGAGTAACTCAGAGGTGAAGTCATCTCGACGGCGATCTCGCCGCTCGGCAACAAAGTCTCGGCAGTAGCGCCAGTAGTCGAGCATCCCCCGTGCGATCTCGACCTGTTCGGCCTCGGTTGGTTCGCCCCACGAGAACGCTCGCCGGTTGACGCACCATCGTTTGATCATCGCGTCGTCTGATTCGGGGAACCCGATAAGCCGAAAGACAATCTCTGCGGGGAGCGGGAACGCGAACGACTCGACGTAGTTCGTTGGAGATCCGTTGCTGATCATCTCATCGATGAGAACTGTTGCGCGGGTGGTCATGTAGTCCTCGAGCGAAGCTAAGCGTCGATTGCTAAACCCTCGCCTCGTAAAGACGCGTATGCGTGCGTGATCAGGCTCGGGTCGGTTGGACATGACCGCAACCGGGTCGAAGTCCTCGGCCCCGAGCACGCTGACCGCGGCAGGACACAGCGGGTAGATCGGGTCTTGCACGTTGGTCGACGCAAAGACGTCGGGGTGCATAAAGATGTGCTCGATGTCGGCCATGTTCGTGACGACGACGTGGTTGAGACGCTCCGACCAAAAGATGGCGTTCTCCTCTTGGAGCTGGCGCGCAATGGGGTAGGGGTCTTCGAGGTAGGCCCGGTCGAGCGGCGACCAGCTGTGGTTCACCGGACACCCCGAGGGCGGTTGGTCGGTCTGTTCGCTCGGGGCTTGGTGATAGGTGTTCGCCTCGCCCATTGCACAACCGCCTATTCGTTTGTGGGGAAGCCCAGGTTGACCGAGCTGGTCGAAGGGTCTGGCCACCTGGTGGTCGTCACCTTTGGGCGGGTGTAGAAGCGAAGCCCCTCAGGCCCATACATCGTGGTGTCGCCAAAGAAGCTGTCGTTCCACCCGCCGAAGCTGTGATACCCAACCGGGACCGGCACGGGGACGTTGATGCCGACCATTCCCGCTTCGACCTCTTCGTGGAACCGCCGGGCGGCGCCACCGTCTCGGGTAAACAGTGCAGTGCCGTTGCCCCACGCGTTCTTCTCGATCATCTCGAGCGCCTCGTCGAAGGTGTCGACTCGGACGACGGCGAGTACCGGACCAAAGATCTCGTCGGTGTAGACGGACATATCGGTGGTGACATTGTCGATCAGGCTTGCGCCGAGGAAGAAGCCGTCACCCTCGAAGGTGTGATCTCGCCCATCGACGATGACCGTAGCGCCAGCGTCGGCGCCGGCCTGGACGTAGCCCGCGACGCGGTCGCGATGTTCTTCGGTGATCAGTGGACCCATCTCGGAGGTTGGGTCGGTGCCATCACCAATGACGAGTTTGTTCGTTCGCGCTGAGATTGCCTCGACGATTGGATCCGCCGAATCGCCGACGGCGACGATCACCGAAATTGCCATGCAGCGCTCGCCAGCGGATCCAAAGCCAGCCGATACGGCCGCATCTGCTGCCATGTCGATGTCGGCATCGGGAAGCACGACCATGTGGTTCTTCGCTCCGGCCAGGGCCTGAACCCGCTTTCCGTTTTCGGTTCCTCGCGAGTAAATGTATTTTGCGATCGGCGTTGACCCGACGAAACTGATCGCACGAACTAACTCGTGGTCGAGGAGTGCATCGACGGCTTCTTTGTCGCCGTTTACCACGTTGAGAAGCCCGTCTGGAAAGCCAGCTTCGTGGAACAGCTCGGCGATGAGCATCGGCGTCGATGGGTCCCGCTCAGAGGGCTTGAGGATGAACGCGTTACCCGCAGCGATGGCGTTTGGAATGGTCCACAGCGGAATCATGGCGGGGAAGTTGAACGGTGTGATTCCCGCAACGACGCCGAGCGGTTGGCGGATGGTGCTCACGTCGATGCCCGTGGATGCATTGGTGCTGAGCGAGCCTTTCAGCGCTTCGGACGCACCACAGGCGTATTCGATATTTTCGATGCCGCGTGCGAGCTCGCCTGCCGAATCGGACAGAACCTTGCCATGCTCGGCGGTCAGGCGGCGAGCAATTTCGTCTTTGTGTTCGAGACAGAGCGCCCGAAAGTTGAACATATGCTTGGTTCGCGCCGCGATGCTCGTATGGCGCCACTCACGAAATGCCCGTTCAGCCACCTGTACCGCTGCATCGACTTCGGAGGGGCTTGCGAGGTCGACCTCGGCGGTGATTTCGCCGGTTGCGGGGTTAAAGACCGGCTTCGTGCGACCGGAGGTCCCCTCTACGGACATGCCATCGACGAGGTGGTGGATCTTCTTCATGTGGTGTCCTTAAAGGGGGTAGTGATCCCGAGGGTAACGAGGGGTGGTCGTTGTTCAATCGCTCGGTTGCAGTGAGCGGTAGGAACCACCGTAGAAGATCACGGGCTCGTTCGGCTCATCTGGTGCAGACATGTCGACAACGTTCATGAGCGCAAACTCGTGGTCGCCCGCGTCGATGATCTGATTCTTGGTGAGTCGAATCCACGCAGCCGTCCCTGCGATGCGAGGCGCGCCGCCGTCGAGTTCCCAATCGAGCCCATCGAAGCGCTCTTCTGGCTCTCGCATGCATGCATTCGAGACGTCGATCTGGTCGGCGCCGAGCACGTTCACGCCAAAGACCTCGGCCTTCTTCAGCTCGCCCCAGCTAAAGGAGGTGGTCGTGCAGAAAAACCCTGCGAGTGGTGGGTCGAGTGACACGCTCACAAAGCTTCCGATGACCATTGCCTGCGGCGACCCGTCGACCAGTGCGGTCACGATGGTCACACACGTTGGTACCTGACCCATCACCTTGCGAAAGTGCTGTGGATCGACAGGGTCTTCGGTATTTGTCTCTTCGCTGGTTGTCAAAGTCTGGCCTTCCTCGAACGCTTCCTCGCAACCTAGACGACCAGCACAGAACGGCAAATCTTGGCGCCATTCACAAATTGTTCACAACTATCAAACTCGTCAGGGTCGTCTCACGGTGTTCCTCGCCTGCCCCCGCAACTGGGGGCCTCGGGAGCACCGCTGAAAATTCAAGAAAGTCAAAGACGGACAACTTGTCTGACTCGTCGTTTTCGCACCTCGCGTATCGAAAAAGCTCACTACGTTGGGAAGTGGTAGGACGCCAAGAACTCGATTGCCTAAGTAGCGGTTTAGCTAACCGTTCTTGGGTGGCGTGTTCGCTTCTACCTGGAGTTGCCGATGCCAAAGTTGGGAAAGTTCGTGACGGCAGCCGCCGTTACTGTGGGCGTCATTGGCACGCTCGCAATTCCCGATGATGCACCGATCAGCTCTCCCCAAGCGCTCGCCGAACGAACCGGCGGTTTCGCGTCCTCACCCGATGTTCGACGGCTCGACGAGATTGCGCTCGCAGCGGGTGAACACGATCGGCTGATCGTGCTCGATGCGCCGAGTCAGTACCGCGAACTCGCGCAGATGATCGGAAGGCAAACAACCGGTTCGGGAATCTTGAACAGACCTATTGGATCGACCCGACAGATAAGCGCAGGCAACCACTGGGTCTCGGTCGAGCTGCCGTCGGTCCGAGTTCGTTCTCGAACCGGCGCTGCACCCGCGATCGAGACGTTCGAGGAGGTCGATGTCGACCTGGTTGGGTCACAAGAGCTGTTGGGATTCGAGGACGAGCCGGAGACACCGGGTACGTCACAACGAGGCATCTTTGCGAGCGGAGTCCACTTCCAGTCGGGCCTCAACCTGACACCTACGATGCTTCCCGGGGACGTGATGTTGACCGGCGACTGGAACGGAGATGGCGAGGAGACCGACGGTTTCTTCCGGCCGGTCGAGGTCAGTGCGTTTGCGGCGACGCCGGGTGTGTTCTTTGCGACCGACGGCTTCGGCCACCTCGAGCAGCCACCGATCTACATCGAAGAGGCAGCTGCGGTAACCCCGCTCGTTGGCGACTGGGATGGTGACGGCGTCGATGCTCTGGCAATTCGTCGATCCTACGAACACGATGTGTTCGCTCCCGACGTTGTCGAATTCTTTGATCACGACGGAGCAAACGTCATGACACCGCTCGAGATCAATCCGCTCAGTGTCGTTGTGGTTGGCGACGAATCCTTGGCGGTTCGACTCATTGAGTTGCGGAATGAGAAATGACCGTTCCTCGAGTGCCGACGACGATCACAAAGCGAGGTGAAGCGGGGGTAGAGCGCTCTTGCCCGGTGAAGAGGTAGGACCTTCTCAGCACCGGACAAGGGCGCCACGCCAGCGGCGGACCGCTGTTGCTATCGGGGAGTGTGTCCCCGACAAAATATTGAACCCGGCGATGACGTAACGGTATTGTCGTTTGTCTAATCGTTTCGAACCTGTTTCGAAGTAACGCTTGGCGTGTCGAAATGGGATGAATCGCTCGGGATCGAAGCTCGGGTTTGGTGTTGTTAGTTCACCCCGGGGCCAAAGTCATCCCACGACGGCGCAGCGTCGAGGCCTGAACGAGTTGCAGGCTCGTTGCCGTCCTCACTGGGCGGCAAGACCGCAGCGGCGAGCAGCGTGGTGAGTGGCACGGCAGCGACCAATCCAATCGAACCGCAG